>NZ_JBSHAO010000014.1:71847-177500 GCF_053611545.1 Streptomyces sp. NPDC054796
GGTTTTTGTCGGCGGGCCCGCCGCGGTCTTGGTGGTCGCCCGGGGGGGCGCCCGCGGGGGCGCCGGGGGGCGCGCGCCCCGCCGCCGCTCCCGCGGCGCCCGACAGGACCGTGAACCTGGTGGTCCAGCCGGGGCCACGGGGGCCGGTACGTCGATGGGACGGGTGCGAGACCACTGGAGGACGCGCTCCTTCCGCTAGGCGGACGGCGCCGGTCGGCGCCGAACTGCGCGGAGAATGTAGCGGCGTCGCTACGGAGGGTCCAAGAACCGGCCGCGCCGGTGCGGTGGGCGCGTATGCGCGTACCCCGCCGATGACGCAGGTCATCGGCGGGGTACGGAGGTCATCGGCGCCCGCCCGTTTTCACCCGGACGAACGACGTTTGGGGCGTGGCGTCAGCCCACGCGCACGCCGAACTGGAACGGCATGTTGTTGATCGACTCGAAGCGCACACTGGCACCCGGCTTCGGCGCGTGCAGCACCTGGCCGTTGCCCGCGTAGAGGCCGACGTGGTGCAGGTCGCCGTAGAAGAGCACCAGGTCGCCCGGCGCGAGGCCGCTCTGGCTGCCGATGCGGGTGCCCGCACCGGCCTGCGCCTCGGAGGTGCGGGGTATGGAGACCCCGGCCTGCTGGTACGCCCACGAGGTGAGACCCGAGCAGTCGAAGGAGCTGGGGCCCGTCGCGCCCCACACGTAGGGCGAGCCGATCTTGCCCTTGGCCGCGGCGAGCGCGGCCCCGGCGCGGGCCGAGGCTGAGGCGTCGTTGCCGAGGTCGACGCGCGAGCTGGAGGCGCGGTCGGCGCGGGCCTGCTTGGCCTCCAGCGCCTTGCGCTCGTCGGCGGTGAGCGAGTTGAGGAGCGTGCGGGCCTCGGAGAGCTTGCCCTGGATCTTCTTCTTCTTGTCGCTGAGTTCCTCGCGGGTCTCGGCGAGGTCCGACAGCTTGCCCTGGGCCTCCTTGCGCTGCTGCGCGAGGGAGCGCTGCTTGTCCTGGATCTTCTTGAGCGCGTCGGCCTGCTTGGTGCTGAGCTGGTCGAGCGTGGACGCCTTGTCCAGGTAGCTGTCCGGGTCGGACGAGAGGAAGAGCTGCACGGACGGGTCGATGCCGCCGGTGCGGTACTGCGCGGTGGCCATCGAACCGAGGCCGTCCCGCATGTCGTTCAGGTCCTCCTGGCCGCGCGCCACGCTGTCCTGGAGGTTGTCGACCTGCTTCTGGAGCTTCTTGTGCTTCTCCTTGGCGCCGTTGTACTTCTCCGTCGCCGCCTCGGCCTCTTCGTAGAGCTTGTCGACCTTCTCCTTGACTTCCTCCTTGGAAGCCTTGGGGTCGGCGTGCGCCGCCTGGGAGGTCAGGGCGACGGCTGCCGCAGCGGTTGCCGTGAACACGGTCACACGGGTGCGGCTGCGGCTGGGCTGCTTGGGACGACGGTGGGACGCCACTGGGGCGAGCTCCTTCTTCCTCAGCCGCCTGCCGGTCGGTCACTCCGGCTCCACATCACCGGGGCGATCGCCGGGGCGCCGTGGAACTAGGCGGTCCTCCGCTGTCACCCCGGATGGGTGATCAACCGCGCGAAGGTTCGGGCCCAGACATTAGCCATGCGTAACTGATCGGATCAAATCCCTCTGAGGAAAAACCCGTCACACAAGAGGATTCTTTACTCATGACGTACGCGGAGCGACCACGGCGTCACGCAGAGGCGGCGAACGGGGCCTCCGCCGGGGGCGGTTGACGTGAAGCGCGAATTCCGGGGTGCTCGCGGCGCTTTGCCGCCTTCGGCTGCATTTCGCCGCTTCGCGCTACGTCCGCGCGAGCCGCTTCAGCAACAGCGTCGAGGCGACGGGCCGGGCACCGGCCGCTGCGCAGCCGTCGGCGACCTCGCGGTCCGAGGAGACCACCACGACGGGCCGCCCGGCGGGTTCGGCCCGCACGATGCGCCGGATCAGTTCGTCCGCCGTCTGGCCCGGCTTGCTGAACAGCACCCGCACCCCGCGCGGCGGCGCCAGCAGCACGGGCGCCGCCAGCTCCGCGCCGTCGAAGACGCAGGTGACCTCGGCCCCGGACTGGGCCGCCAGCACGGCGAGCCCGCCCAGCAGCCGCAGCCGCTGCTTCTCCAGCGGCATCGTCGGATAGCCGGTCTTGGTGACGTTGTAGCCGTCGACGACGATGTGGGACTGCGGCAGCGCGAGGAGCTGGTCCAGCAGTGCCGGGTCCGTGTCCGAAAGCGCCCGCGCGGCCACGTCCTTGGGCGACATCCGGCCAGGTTCCACCGAGTCCACGGTGTCCGCGGGACGCGCCTCGGTGGGCGGCAGCGCCAGCTCGCGGCGCAGCCCCTGTGCCGCCTCCAGCACCGTGTCCAGGAGCAGTTTGACGCGCATGTCCTCCACGCTGCGCCCCTCGCGGGCCGCGCGGCGGCCCGCCTCCAGGGCCGACTCCGCCTCCGTGAGCCGGGCCTTGAGGCGCCGCGCCTCGCTGTCGGCCGCCGCCTTGTCCGAGGCGGCGGCCGAGCGGACGGACTCCAGCTCGGCGCGCAGCTTGCGCACCTCCGCCTCGCCGCGCTTCACATCGCTCTGGGCGCTGCGCAGCTTGCGCTGCGTGGACTCCAGCTCCTTGCGCAGCGCGTCCAGTTCGCCCCTGCCGCGCTCGGACTCCGTACGCGCGGCGGTGCGCGCCTCGGCCAGCTCGGCGCGGAGCCTGGCCAGATCGCGCTGCGCCTCCTCGCCCGCCCGCTCCGCCTGCGCGCGCTGGGCCTCCTCGCTCGCGGCGGCGACGAGCTTGGCCCAGCCGTCGGGACGCAGCACATACGCGACCGCCGCCACATCCACGGGATCGGCGGCGGGCGGGGGCGTGCCGTCCTCCAGCGCACCCGTCAGCTCGGGAAGCATCTCCCGCAGCCGTGAGGCGATGCGCTGCCGGAAGACGGCGTCGTTCTCCAGCGCCGTTGCCATGGCGTTGCCGCCGAACTTGGCGCGGCGCTGCGGGGTGAAGCGGGCGTACTGGCGCAGCGTGACGGGGAGTTCGGCGATGGTCAGCCCACCCAGCGCGTCCCCTGTGAGGGCCACGACCCTGCGGCGCACCTTCTCGGGCAGCGGGCGGTCGAGGGCCTCCCCGTCATCATCCGAGGCCACCGGGACCGGGCCCGATCCCGGTTCCGGTCCCGAGGCCGGGTCCGGTCCCGAGGCCGGGTCCGTGGCCGAATCCGGACCAGGGTCAGGTGCCTCCTGGGGACCCCGCTCGGGCGGCTCGGGCGCCGACAGCTCGCGCTCGGGACCGCGCTCGCCGTCGCCCGTCCGTTCGACCACCGTTCACACCCGCCGTTCCTCAGACCTGTGCGCCCGGGCGGTCCACCAGCTCGACCTCGTCCACGGCGTTGCACCAGCGGCAGCGCACGGATTCGATGCTCTCACTGAGCACCTCCCGCTCCTCCACCTTCGGCTCACCGGCCAGGTCCAGATGGACGTACTCGACCACCTTGCTGGAGCGCGTCACATCGAACCTGGTCAGGTTGCCGCACAGGGTGCAGCGCCAGCGGGTCGTGTCCGTGGGCGTCGGGACCGCCATGGTGTTCGTCCTCATTCCTTCGGGCGTTCCGGGGATCCGGAGCGGCGAGCCGTGCGCACCTTCGGCAGGGGCGGGAGGGGTGCGGAAGCACGGGGCACTCCCGGTAACCCTAAGTCCTGCCACCGATACGCGTGTGTCGAGGAGCCTGCCCCGTATCCGAGCCGTCATGATCCGCCCATGCGGACGCGCACTGTGATGACGTATGCACTCATCGGCTCCTGCTGCCTGCTCTTCCTGATCGGTCCTGCCTCCGGCTTCGTCCCCGCCTACGGCACGGGCGAGGAGCTGCACCGCGCCCAGACCGCGTACTTCGAGCGCTGGGGTGTCCTTCCCCACACCCTGTGGGGCGGCGGAATCCGGCCACTGCTGACCCCTCTGACGGCGCTCTTCCTGCACGGGAACTGGATGCACCTGCTCGGCAACCTCCTCTTCCTGTTCGTCTTCGGCGGCATGGTCGAGGAGCGCATGGGCACGCTGCGCTTCGCCGTGTTCTACGTGTGCGCGGGCTATGTCGCACTGCTCTGCTACGCCGCGGCGCACCCCGGCTCGACCGAGACGCTCGTGGGGGCCTCGGGCGCCATCTCCGCCGTGCTGGGGGCCTTTCTCTATCTCTTTCCCCGTGCGCGGGTCACCAGCGTCTATCCCTTCCTCCTCTTTCTGCCGCTGCGCTTCCCCGCCTGGCTCGTGCTGCCGTTCTGGCTGACGCTCCAGTGGATCGCCGCACGCCGGGACACGGACGGGCCCGGCGTCGCCTACCTCGCCCACGTGGTGGGTTTCACGCTGGGCTTCCTGTACGCGTGGCTCCAGTTCCGGGCCGATAAAGTGGGCGGGCCCGCTCCGGCCACCAAGGGAGAGTCCTCACCGTGATCACCTCGATCGTGCTCATCAAGACCAGCACCGACCGCATCCCTGAGATCGCCGAGCAGATCGCCGCGCTCGACGGGGTGAGCGAGGTCTACTCCGTCACCGGTGCCCACGATCTGATCGCGATGGTCCGGGTCGCCCAGCACGACGAGCTGGCCGACGTCATCCCGGGCCGGATCAGCAAGGTGCCGGGCGTGGAGTCCACCGAGACGCACATCGCGTTCCGCACCTACTCGCAGCACGACCTGGAGTCCGCCTTCGCCATCGGCCTCGACGCGTAGGGCAGGGGCGGGCGCGGACACGGACGCGGACGCGGGAGTCGCGGCATCCTCCCCGTGGCGCTCATGAAGATTTCCTCATCCGGCCTTCATGCGGCGCCTCCGGTACGCGCGTCAGCCTCCCCGTATGGCCTTCTCACACCGCATCGCGACCCTCACGGCCGTCGTCGCGATCCCGCTCGGCATCGCCGCCACGAGCTACGCGCTGACCGACAGCCCGGATCCGCCGAAGGCGCCGGCCAAGGTGGAGCTGGAGACCGACAGCCCTGCGCCCAGCCCCTCCGGCTCGGACGAGGGCACGTCCTCGCCCTCCGCCTCGCCTTCCGCCTCACCCGGCGACGAGGCCGTACCGCAGCCGTCCGCGACCGACGAGAGTGCCGACGATGACGCCGACGACGGGCCCGGCAGCGACGACGGACCCGGCGGGGACGACAACGGCGACGACGGACCTGGGGGCGACGACGGACCGGGCAGCGACGACGGCTGAGGCCGCCACGTCGAACGGGAACGGAGAGGGGAGCGGGTCCCGCGCGCGGCCCTGGACGCCGGAGGGGCGCCGCCGCCTCCGCCCGGCCATATCGGCGCGGGTGCGCATCCTGCTGTGGCTGCTGGTGGTCATGGCGGTGGCCCTCGCCGCCGTCGCCACCACCACCCGCTCCATCCTGCTGCGCGACGTCGACCACCGCATCACGCGCCTGCTGGCCCAGGAGACCGGGGAGTTCACCAACTTCGTCGACCGGGGCCAGGACCCGGAGACCGGCAAGCCCTTCACCGAGGCGCGGCGGCTGCTCACGGTCTTCCTGGAGCGGCAGTACTCGGACCCCGACGAGGAGCTGCTCGGGGTCGTCGGCGGGCGCGTCATCCGGCAGGACCGCGACATCCCCACCGCGCTCCCCCTCCACGAGGACAAGGACAACCTGGCCCGCGTCACCTCGGACCCCGGCCGCTCCGGCACCCTGGAGCGCCCGCAGGGCGACGTCCGCTGGTCGAAGGTGACCATCGAGCCGGGCGGCGACGGTTCGCCGCGCGGCACGTTCGTCGTCGCCTTCCACGCGGACCGCGAGCGCGCGGGGGCCGAGGAGGTCTTCCGCATCCTGCTGGCCATCTCCTGCGTGGCCCTGCTGATGACCGTGTGCATCGGCTGGGCCGTGGCGGGCCGCATCCTGGCGCCCGTGCGGCTGGTACGGATGACGGCGGCCGAGCTGACCGAGCGGGACCTGACGCAGCGCATACCGGTGCGCGGGCGCGACGACATCGCGGCGCTCGCCAAGACCTTCAACGCCATGCTCGACCGGCTGGAGCGCGCCTTCGGGGCGCAGCGCCAGTTCGTCGACGACGCCGGGCACGAGCTGCGCACCCCCATCACCATCGTGCGCGGGCACCTGGAGCTGATGGGCGAGGACCCCGTCGAGCGCGAGCAGACCGTGCGGCTCGTGACCGACGAGCTGGACCGGATGAGCCGGATCGTCGAGGACCTGCTGCTGCTCGCCAAGGCGGAGCGCCCCGACTTCGTACGCCCCGAGCCCGTGCAACTGGCCGAACTGACCGCCGACGTGTACGTCAAGACGCGGGCGCTGGGCGAGCGCGCGTGGCAACTGGAGGAGGTCGCAGAGGGCACCGTCCAGCTCGACCCGCAGCGCGTCACCCAGGCGATGGTGCAGCTCGCGCAGAACGCGGTGCAGCACACCGTGCCCGGAGCACCCGTCCGCATCGGCTCGCGCCGCCTGCCCACGCCGCACGGGCATCCCCAAGGGCATCCGCACGGGCATCCCGGCGCGGTGGCCCGCGAGGACGGGCTGATCGAGCTGTACGTCGCCGACCACGGGCCCGGTATAGCCCCCGAGGACGCGGAGCGCGTCTTCGAGCGCTTCCGCAGGGGCACGGCCCGGCGGGGTTCGCGGGGCAGCGGCGCCGGGCTCGGCCTGTCCATCGTCAAGGCCATCGCCGAGGGGCACCCCGGGGGCCGCGTCGAGCTGCGGCACACCGAGGGAGGCGGCGCCACGTTCGTCCTTCTGCTGCCCGCCGGGGAACCGGAACCGGACGAGGAGGACGCGTGAGGCGCGTGAGGCGCGTACCGGAAGACGTACCGGAGAGAGGGAGGGTGACCGCGTGAACCGCATCCTGGTCGTCGAGGACGAGGAGCGCATCGCCTCCTTCGTCGAGAAGGGCCTGCGCGCCAACGGCTTCACCACGACCGTCGCGGCCGACGGCGACACGGCGTTCGACTACGCCTGCACCGGCGGCTTCGACCTCGTCGTCCTGGACATCGGCCTGCCGGGCCGCGACGGCTTCACCGTGCTGCGGGAGCTGCGCGAGGCGCGCGTCACCGTGCCGGTGATCGTGCTGACGGCGCGCGACTCCGTACGCGACACCGTCGCGGGCCTGGAGGGCGGCGCCGACGACTGGATGACGAAGCCGTTCCGCTTCGAGGAACTGCTGGCCCGGGTACGGCTGCGGCTGCGCACCGCCGCGCGGGCCCCCGAGGTCACGGTGCTGCGCAGCGGCGAACTGTCGCTCGACCTGCGCACCCGGCGGGCCCGCGCCGAGGGCCGCACGGTCGATCTGACCGCGCGCGAGTTCGTCCTCCTGGAACTGTTCCTGAGACACCCCGGTCAGGTCCTGTCCCGGGAGCAGATCCTCTCCCACGTGTGGGGCTACGACTTCGACCCGGGCTCGAACATCGTCGACGTGTACGTCCGCGCCCTCCGCAAGAAGCTGGGCCCGGAACGCCTGGAGACGGTCCGGGGCATGGGCTACCGGCTGCCGTAGCGGGAACGGGGAGGCGGGAGCGGGGTGGGGTGGGGGTGAGGGCGGGAGCAGGAGCCCGCCCCGCCAGCAGCCCCGCCAGGAGTCGCCCCTCGCCCCCCTCTCATGAAGTCGCTTTCATAAACCGCTCATTGGTGGCTCACCCCAGGTCACAAGACTCACCGCATGACACTGAGCCCCCGGCAGGCGATCCCCCTGTGCCTCGCCCTGACCGCGTGCGCCCTGCTCGCCGTGCCCGGCAACTTCGCCGGGCTCGGCGGTGAGGCCCGCCTGACCCTGGCCGTGTTCGCGCTGGCGACCTGCGCCTGGATCGGCACGCCGATCGACGACACGTACATCGCGCTGGGCGCCGGGCTGGCGCTCGCCGCGACCGGGGTCATCAGCAGCGACGTCCTCTTCGGCACGCTCGGCGACGAGACGGTGTGGCTGCTGATCTGCGCGTTCGTACTGGCCGCCGCCGTGTCCAGGACGGGCCTGGCGGCCCGCGCCGCCGCGTTCCTGGTGAGCGGCGCCCGCTCGGTGCGGCAGCTCGTCCATCTGACGACCGCCGCGCTCGTCGTGAGCGCCTTCGCCATCCCGGCGACCTCGGGCCGCGCCGCACTCGCGCTGCCCGTCTTCCTCGCGCTCGCGAAGGTCCTCGCCGACCGCACCCGGCTCGTCGTGATGCTGGCGCTGCTCTTCCCGACGGTCATCCTGCTGTCCGCCGTCGCCACCCTCATCGGCGCGGGGGCGCATCTGATCACGGTCAGCGTGCTGTTCGAGACGACGGGCGAGCACATCGGCTTCACCCAGTGGCTGCTCCTCGGGCTGCCGCTCGCCGTGGTCAGCTCCCACGCCGCGGCCGAGATCGTGCTGTGGACGACCACGCGCCGCGCCGACAGGCGCGGGCCCGTCCGGATCACCGCAGAGGACATCGAGGCGCACTCGGAGACCCCCGTGACGGGGCCGTTCTCGCAGAGCGAGGCGCGCTCGGCGCTGCTGCTGGCCACCGTCGTCGCGCTGTGGTGCAGCGAGCCGCTGCACGGGGTGTCGCCCGCGCTGGTCGCGCTGATAGGCGCCGTCGTGGCCGCCTCGCCCGCGCTGGGCACGGTGGGGCTCAAGGACGCGCTGAAGACGGTCCCGTGGTCGCTGCTGCTGTTCATGGCCGCGACGATGGCGATGGGCGTGGCCCTCTCGGAGTCGGGCGCGGCGCGCTGGCTGGTGAGCGGGCTGCCCGGGGGCGGGTCGGTACCGCCCTGGCTCTTCCTCGGCGTCGTCGTCGCCGTCAGCACGGCGGCCCATCTGCTGCTCCAGTCCCGTTCGGCGCGCTCCAGCGTGCTGGTGCCCCTCGTGGTCGCCGCCGCGGTCGGCGCCGGGGTCAACCCCGTCGCCGCCGCGCTCGCCTCGACCGCGGCCGCGGGCTTCTGCCACACCCTCCCGGCCTCGGCCAAGCCGGTCACCCTCTTCTCCGACATCCCCGGTACGCCGACGTACGGGCCCCGCGACCTGCTGCGGCTCTCCGCCGTGCTGGCGCCGGTGACCGCCGCGCTGGTGCTGCTCTTCGCCCTGGCCGTCTGGCCGCTGCTGGGCGTCCCGGTCCTGTGACCGGCCCCGTCAGGCGGCTCGCCCGTCGCACCGTCCGCCCTCTCCTCCAGGAGGCCACCGCCGTGTCCCCGTTCACCCGCCCCCCGTACCACTTCGCCATCGCGCCCAGCGGCTTCAAGGAGTCGCTCTCCGCGCGCGGCGCCGCCGAGGCCATCGCCGAGGGTGTGCGCAGGGCCAGCCCCGAGGCCACCCTCGACCTCATACCGCTGGTGGACGGCGGCGAGGGCACGGCCGAGGCGCTGGCCGCCGCGACCGGCGGCAAGCTGATCCGGCGTACGGCGACGGGCCCGGTCTCCGCGCCCGTACGCACCCACTTCGCGCTGCTCGGGCACACCGTGCCCGCCGTGCCGACCGCCGTGGTGGAGATGGCCGCCGTCGCCGGGCTCTCGCTCGTCCCCGCAGAGCGCAGGGACCCGGGCGCGACGACGACGTACGGCGTCGGCGAACTGATCCGCGCTGCCCTGGACTCCGGCGCGCGACGGGTGCTGGTGGGCTGCGGCGACTCGGGCACGTCCGACGGGGGCGCGGGCGCGCTCCAGGCCCTCGGCGCACGGCTGCTGGACGCGGACGGGCGCGAACTGCCGCGCGGCGGCGAGGCGCTGGCCCGCCTCGACCGCATCGACCCGCGCGGCCTCGACCCGCGGCTGCGCGAGACCGAACTGCTGGTGGCCTGCAACCCGTTCAACGTGCTGTGCGGCGAGCGCGGCGTCGCCCGGGTCTTCGGGCCGCAGAAGGGGGCGACCCCGGCGCAGGTGGAGCGGCTCTCCCTCGGCCTGGAGCGCTGGGCCGACACCCTCGTACGCGACGTGCTCGTACGCGACGGGGTGCGCGGCCACGGTGCCGGTGCCGGTGCCCCCGTGAACCTGGACCTGCGGCACGCGCCGGGAACCGGTGCTTCCGGGGGGCTCGGCGCCGGGCTCGCCGCGCTCGGGGCACGGCTGCTGCCGCGCTTCGAGGTGCTGCTGGACCGGTTCGGGCTGGACGCCCGGCTCGCGCGCGCCGACCTCGTGATCACGGCCGAGGGCTCGCTCGACGGGCAGACCCCGCGCGGCAAGATCCCCGCCGAAGTGGCGCGCAGGGCGAAGGCGTTCGGGAAGCCGGTGCTGGCGCTGGCCGGGACGCTGGGCGAGGGCGCGGAGGAGGTCAGGGCGTCGGGCATCGACGCGTACCGCTCCATCCTGCCCGCGCCCGTCGGCCTGGCCGAGGCCCTGACCAGGGGCGACGAGTACCTCGCCGACGCGGCCGAGCACGCCGTGCGCATGGTCCTGCTCGGCACCCGGCTGCCCCGCGAGGACGCGGGCCACGCGGCCGGGCCCCCGGCGCAGACACGGGCCCAGGCCCACGCCTAGGCCCACGGCCGGCCCCAGGCCCGGGCTCAGGCGGTGGACGCCGCGCTCTGCGCGTCCCGGTCGGGGACGCAGCGCCCGTCCTCGGTCCGGTAGCTCCAGCGGGCGCCGTCGGCCACCAGCTCCCGCACCGCGCGGACGAACCGCTCCACGTGCTCGTCCGGCGTCCCCGCGCCGAAGCTGACCCGGATGGCGTTCAGCGACCGTTCGCCGGGCGCCGCCTCGGGCGCCCCGCACTCGCCGGGCTCGTCGTCCTCGCCGCCCAGCAGGGTGCGCAGGAGCGGGTGGGCGCAGAAGAGCCCGTCGCGCACGCCGATCCCGTACTCGGCGGAGAGCGCGGCGGCGAAGTGCGAGCTGTTCCAGCCGTCGACGACGAAGGAGAGCACCCCGACCCGGTCGGCGTCGTCCCCGAACAGGGACAGCACCCTGACCTCGGGCACCTCGGCGAGCCCGGCCGTCAGCCGCCCGAGCAGCTCCCGCTCGCGGGCGACGAGCCGGTCGAAGCCCGCCTCGGTCAGCGCGCGGCAGGCGGAGGCGATGGAGTAGGCGCCGATGACGTTCGGCGAACCGGCCTCGTGGCGGGCCGGGCCGGCCTGCCACTCGACGTCCACGCCGCCGTCGGCACGGCGCGCGACCTTGCGGCTGGCGCCGCCGCCCGCGAGGTACGGCTCGGCGCGCTGGAGCCAGTCGGCCCGCCCGGCGAGGACACCGGCGCCGAAGGGCGCGTACAGCTTGTGCCCGGAGAACGCGACCCAGTCAACGCCGAGTTCGCGCAGGTCGACCGGGTGGTGCGGGGCGAGCTGCGCGGCGTCCAGCACGATCCGCGCGCCGTGCCGGTGCGCGGCCTCGGCCAGTCGCCGTACGGGCCAGATCTCCCCGGTGACGTTGGAGGCGCCGGTCACGCACACCAGCTTGGGGCCCTTGGGCGCCTGGTGCAGCGCCTCCTCCAGGGTGGCCACGGCCTGCTCGGGCGAGCGCGGCGCGTCCAGGTAGGTGGTCTCCCGGCCGCGCCACGGGAGCAGCGAGGCGTGGTGCTCGGTCTCGAAGACGTAGATGTGCGTGCCCTCGGGCAGCGCGGAGGCCAGGAGGTTGAGCGAGTCGGTGGTGGCGCGGGTGAAGACGACCTGGTCGCCCTCCCGGCAGTTGAGGAAGTCGGCGACGGCCTGGCGGCTCTGCTCGAACAGCTCCGTGGAGAGCTGCGAGAGGTATCCGGCGCCGCGGTGGACGCTGCCGTAGTACGGCGCGTAGGCGGCCACGTCGTCCCACACCCGCTGGAGGGCGGGGGCCGAGGCCGCGTAGTCGAGGGCCGCGTAGGTGACCTCGCCGCCCGTCACGAGCGGCACGAGGACGTCCCGCCCGAGCACGGGCAGCGGCGTACAGGCGGCGTCGGCGGAGGAAGCAGAGGTGGCGGAAGCGGAGTCGGAGGCAGGCAGGAACGACATGGCGGTCTCCCGGAAGAAGGCAGCCGTACGGGACTCGACGCGCGGACGGGGACGGGGGACGCGGCGGGCGCCACACGTCGGCCGGGCGGAGGTGTCCGTACGAGAGGAAAGGAATGGGGATAAGGAAGGGATCGGAAAGGGGGCCGACCGGCCCTATCGCATTCGCTGACTCACGAGACGCTCCTCAAGACCAGGACCCCTGGTATGAGGGATCCGTGCTTGCCGCAGACCTTGCTGTCGTACGGCCTGGTCATCACCCGGGGCACCCCACCACGGAAGGAGGGTTGCCGGACAGCGGAGCCGGGGCCTTGATCGCTGTCACTCGTGACCTGGGCAGGAGTATGGCACACGTGATCGGCGACGCGCAGCGGGGTGTCCGCATCCCGGACACGGACACCCCGCCACGGTCACCTCGCGCGGCCCGTCAGCGAGCCGTCAACATGCCGACGGCGGCCCGTCAGCGGGCGGACGGGCGCCCGTCCGCCGTGGCCCCGGCCCGCGCCAGCAGCGCGCCGATCTCCTCGTGCAGCCCGCGCGGCACCCGCGTGCCCCAGCGCGCCGCCGCCTCCCCGGCCAGCTCCCGGCTCCAGGCCCAGCTCGCGCGGGCCGCTTCGGCGACGGCGTGCCGCTCGGCGGGACCGGTCGTGGCGGCGTAGCGGGCGCGGTCGGCCGCGGGCAGGTCCGCTTCCAGGGCGCGGCTCGGAGTGAGCCAGTGCCGCGTGGAGCCGCGCAGCAGCCTGCACAACTGGAGCTGGTGCGGGGCGACCATGGTGTGCAGCAGCGCGTGCGACCTGGCCGTCTCGCCGCGGGCCAGCACATGGGCCAGCATCAGCGTCCAGTTCGTCAGCTCGTCGGTGAGCTGCTGCGCGGTGGGCTCAGGCTCCGGGGGCCGGAAGTCCGCCAGTTCCCCGGCGGCCCGGGTGAGCGCGCCCGTCCGGTCCAGCAGCACGGCGGCGCCGGGGTCGGGCAGGTGCACCAGGCCGGCCCAGTCCGCGATCTTCGCGATACCGGAGGTGGCGGGCTCGAAGTGGAACTCGCCGCGCATCAGGTCGTCGAAGACGACGGCGAGGATGCCGTACATGTTGGTGTAGGCGAGCTTCAGCGGGGCCAGCCGCTCGACGAACGCGCGCCCTTCGAAGCCGTCGGCGTGCGCGTCGGCGACGAACACGTACGCCTCGATGTCGGAGTGCTCGTCGGCCTCGCCCACCGTCCAGGAGCCGTAGAGCAGCACCCCTTCGAGGCGCGGTTCGGCGGCGGCCAGTTCGCGCAGGCGGGCGATGCGCTCGTCGAGGACGGGCGAGGGCGTGGCGGCGGGGTCGTGTGCGGGGAAGGGCATGGGAAGGAACGTCTCCTGAGTACGGGCGCGTGCGCGGGGGCACACCGCTGTACGGGCGTGTGGGCATACGGGCATACGGAGATCGCCCGGCGGCGCCGGGCTGTCATCGGTGGTCGGTGTCGCGGTGTCCGCGCACCCGCTCAGGAGAAGACGGCCATGCGCGCCATCCTAGGGACGCGTCCCCCACAGAGCACCCGCCAAGTGACGCGCGTCACATGAGCCCCGTGAACATTTCCCGCCCCGTGGCCGTCACACCCGACACCTGCCAGTCGACACGGCCGGGGCCTCCCACGGAGACGCGCGGCCCGTCACGCTGACGGACCATCACCTTCGGCCCTCGCTCCCTCGCTTTCCTCCCCACCTCCCCCCCCACTTCGAAAGCACAGCAACCATGCACTCAGGCGACGCGTACCGCAGGTACCACCGCTGCCCCAGAAGCGGCGAGCGGTGCCCGTACCGCCTGCGACCGCGCCAACGGCCGTGCCGCGCCCGGCCGGTCACGGACAGCGGGGTGAGGGCGTGAAGTCCCGGCTCGATCCGCTGACGCTCGCGGCGATGCTGGCCGTCGTGGTCTCGTTCTCGGCCACAGCGCCGCTCACCGCCGCCGCGTCCGCCTCGCCGCTGGCCATGGCCTTCTGGCGCAGCACCCTGGGTTTCCTCGCGCTCTGGCCGATCCTGCTGCTGCTCCGGCGCCGTCAGGTGGTACGCGTCGTGCGCCGGGAACGCCGCTTACTGCGCCGGGAGCAGGTGCGGCCGCTCGTCTTCGGTTTCCTGGCGGCCACGTCGCTGGCCCTGCACTTCGCGACCTTCATGACGAGCACCCGGATGACCTCGGTGGCCATGTCCACCGCGCTGGTGGCCACCCAGCCGGTCTGGCAGGCCCTGATCGCGGCAGCGCAGGGCGTGCGCTTCTCCCGTACGACCTGGCTGGGGCTCGCCCTGGCCGTGGTGGGTGCCGCCGCGGCGGCCGGACTCGATGTGCGGGGCGGCGGCGAGGCGCTGACGGGAGATCTGCTCGCCCTGGTCGGGGCGATGGCGCTCGCCGGGTACACCGCCTTGAGCCAGCAGGCCCGCTCGGACGTGAGTACGCCGCTGTACTCCACCGTCAGCTCGCTGGTCTGCGGCGTCGAGCTGTTCGTCGTCTGCTGGCTCGCCGATGTGCCGCTCACCGGGTTCGACACCGCCACCCACCTGTCCCTGCTGGGGCTGCTGCTGTTGCCGCAGCTCCTGGGGCTCGGTTCGCTGAACTTCGCTCTGGGGCGGGCCTCGGCCACCACGATGAGCGTGCTGTTGCTGCTGGAGAGCCCGGTCGCCGCGCTGGCCGCCTGGCTGCTGATGGGCCAGAGCATCGATCCAGGATCCGTGCCCGGGCTCCTGCTGATCATCGCCGGGGTCACCGTCGTCACGCTCAACGGCCAGGGCGAACAGCCCGCACCACGACGCGGCAGACACCGCAGGGGGGCCGTGCCGTCCCACGGCGACAGCGGCCCCGCCCCCTACGTGCCCCGCCCCGTGCCCGTCGACGAGGAACAACCGTCCGCACCGGACACCTCGCCCCCGGCACACCTGCCGCATGCGAGACCCCCGGTGCACGCGGCGCGGACAGAACCCGGCCGGGACCACGACCACGGCTGGGGCAGCGGGTGGGGCGGGGGCTGGGACGAGTACCCGACCCTCACCCTCACCCTCGCCCACCACGGCACCGGCGCCTTCGGCCCCGTGCCCCCGCACAGATCCCGTAAGGGGGAGCCGGACGCGCCCTGACGCGGGCACCGGCCCCGCCACGGGCCGCTTGGCTTCCGCGACGCGTCAGTCCCGCGCCCCGTCGTCCTTCGTACGGTGCACGACCTGCGCCGAGGACTGGTCCCTGGCCAGCACCAGCATCGAGTCGACGTTCACATGGCTGGGCCGCGAGGCCACCCAGCCCACGCAGTCGGCGATGTCCTCGGCCGACAGCGGCGTCATGCCCTCGTAGACCTTGTCGGCCCGCTCCGCGTCACCCCCGAAGCGCACCAGCGAGAACTCGGTGCGCACCAGCCCCGGATCGATCTGGCAGACCCGCACGGGCTGCCCCAGCATCTCCTTGCGCAGCACCTTGGTGAGCGCCGTCACCGCGTGCTTGGCCGCGTTGTAGCCCCCGCCACCCGGGTAGGGCTCCTGGCCCGCGACGGAGCCGATGGTGATGACCTGGCCGTCCCCTGAGGCGATCAGCCGGGGCAGCAGTGCCTTGGTCATCCGGAGGGTGCCGAGCACGTTCGTCTCGTACATCGACAGCCAGGCGTCCTCGTCCGCGCTCGCCACCGGGTCGACGCCGAGGGCGCCGCCCGCGTTGTTGACGAGCAGGTCGCAGCGCTCGACCGTCGCGCAGAACGCCTCGACCGAGGCGGGGTCGGTCACGTCCAGCGTCCCGGCGCGCCCGCCGCACTTCTCGGCGACCCGCTCCAGCCGGTCAACGCGCCGCGCGCCGAGCACCACGTCGTACCCCTGCTCGGCCAGGCGCACCGCGGTGGCCGCGCCGATCCCGCTGCTGGCCCCGGTGACGACGGCGCACTTCCGCGACGGCGCGCTCGACGGCTGCTGCTCACTCATCCGTGCATCTCCCTCTCCGACCTCTCCTACGGTCCCTGCGGTCCTCCATACATGCGAAAGCGGTGCCCGCACGGGCACCGCTCCCCCGCCGGAAGGCGGCCCGCCTACGCGGTGCTCGCCGCCACCCAGCGCTCCAGCGCGGACTTCGCCGCGCCCGAGTCGACGGACTCGGCCGCCAGCTCCATGCCCGCGCCGAGCTGCTCGGCCAGCGGCGCCTCCGTGGGCCGCAGGGCCACGAGCGCGGCGGCCGAGTTGAGCAGCACCGCGTCCCGTACGGGACCGCGCTCGCCGTCGAGCAGCCTGCGGGCCACCTCGGCGTTGTACGCGGCGTCCGCGCCGCGCAGCGCCTCGACGGGCACCAGCTCGACGCCCACGTCGCGCGGGTCGAAGGACTCCTGGCGCACGGCGCCGTCCCGTACGACCCACACGGTGGAGGTGGCCGTCGTGGTCAGCTCGTCCAGTCCGTCGTCGCCGCGGAAGACCAGCGCCGAGGAGCCGCGCTCCGCGAGCACGCCCGCGACGATCGGGGCCATCCGCGCGTCGGCCACGCCCGTGGCCTGGGCCTTCACCCGGGCCGGGTTGGTGAGGGGGCCGAGGAAGTTGAAGGGGGTCGGGACGCCCAGCTCCTTGCGCGCGGCGCCCACATGGCGCAGCGCCGGGTGGAACTTGACCGCGAAGCAGAAGGTGATGCCCGCCTCGGCCGCCACCTCGGCGACCCGCTCCGGGGTCAGCTCCAGGTTCACGCCCAGCTTCTCCAGCACGTCGGAGGCGCCGCTCGCGCTGGAGGCGGCGCGGTTGCCGTGCTTGACGACCTTGGCGCCGGTGCCCGCGACCACGATCGAGGACATGGTGGAGATGTTGACGGTCTTGGCGCGGTCGCCGCCCGTGCCGACGATGTCCACCGTAGGGCCTGGTACCTCGATGGTGGTGGCGTGCTCGTACATCGTCCGTACGAGTCCGGCGATCTCCTCGACCGTCTCGCCCTTGGCCCGCAGCGCCACAGCGAAGCCCGCGATCTGCGCGTCGCTCGCCTCGCCCCGCATGATGCGGTCCATCGCCCACGCCGTGGCATCGGCGCTGAGGTCCTCACCGGCCAGCAGGGCGCTCAGTACGTCCGGCCAGGTGCGCGCCGCCATGGTGTCGCCTCCGGCGGGGGTCGCAGCGCTCATGGGAATCACTCCTGGCGTTCGTCCGAGGATGACTCGTCCTGACGTCGGCATCACTCATCAGGACGAGTGGAAAGTCGGGACCACCCTATCGCCGCCCGCGCACGCGCCGACCGCGCCCGGACACGACGTCCGGTTCCCGCCCGTGACGGCGGCCCGCCCGGCACCGCGCACAGGGCCCCCGGCACCACGAAGGGGCCCGCGGGCGAACCCGCGGACCCCTCGAACGTGGCGACGTTCGGTGTGTGCGTCGTACGCGCTGTCTCAGCAGCGCCTCAGCGGCGCGTCAGTGGTGACCGTGACCGCTGGTGATCTCCTTGTACTCCTCAGCCGTCGGCTTGGAGATCTGGGCCTCCTCGCCGTAGTAGCCCTTCGAGAGGCGCGCGCGCAGCTTCTGCCCGCGGGTGACCTTGCGGCGGACACCGTTCTCGTCGGTCGACGGGCCGATCTCGTACGGCTTGTACTGCTCGTGCGCGGTGAGGGTGTGCAGCTGCTCCTGCGAGAGGGGCTCGTGCACCTCGATGAACTCACCGTGCGGCAGCCGCTTGATGATGCCGGACTCGCGCCCGTGCAGCACCTTCTCCTTGTCCCTGCGCTGGAGGCCCAGGCAGATCCGCCGCGTCACGATGAACGTGAGGATCGGGACGACGAAGAAGCCGACACGTACGAAGTACGTGATCGAGTTGATCGACAGGTGGAAGTGCGTGGCCCACAGGTCGTTGCCGCCGCCCACCAGCAGCACGAAGTACCAGCTGATCCAGGCCGCGCCGAAGGCGGTCCGGGTCGGCGCGTTCCGCGGCCGGTCGGCGATGTGGTGCTCGCGCTTGTCACCGGTGACCCACGACTCGATGAACGGGTAGACCGCGATGGCCGCCAGCACCAGCGGGAAGATGATCAGCGGGATGAACACACCCAGCACAAGCGTGTGGCCCCACAGGTTCACCTCCCAGCCCGGCATGAACCGGATCAGGCCCTCGGAGAAGCCCATGTACCAGTCGGGCTGCGCGTTCGTCGACACCTGGTCGGGCCGGTAGGGCCCGAGCACCCAGATCGGGTTGATGGTGAAGCACGCGGCGATGACGGCGATGACGCCGAAGACCAGGAAGAAGAAGCCTCCGGCCTTGGCCATGTAGACCGGCAGCAGCGGCATGCCGACGACGTTGCTGTTCTTGCGCCCTGGTCCGGCGAACTGCGTGTGCTTGTGGTAGAAGACCAGGATCAGGTGCGCCACCAGCAGGCCCAGCATGATGCCGGGCAGCAGCAGTACGTGCGCCGCGAAGAACCTGGGCACCATCTCGTGCCCTGGGAACTCCCCGCCGAAGAGGAACATCGAGATGTACGTGCCGATCACCGGCACGGACAGGATCGCGCCCTCCATGAAGCGGACGCCCGTACCGGACAGCAGGTCGTCCGGCAGCGAGTAGCCGGTGAAGCCCGTGAACATGCCCAGCACGAACAGCAGGAAGCCGAACAGCCAGTTGACCTCGCGCGGCTTGCGGAAGGCGCCCGTGAAGAAGACGCGCATCATGTGCACGAACATCGCCGCGAGGAAGATCAGCGCCGCCCAGTGGTGGATCTGCCGCACGAGCAGACCGCCGCGGACGTCGAAGCTGATGTCCAGCGTGGAGGCGTACGCCTCCGACATCCTGATGCCCTGCATCGGCACGTAGGCGCCGTGGTACTCCACCTCGTTCATCGACGGGTGGAAGAACAGCGTCAGATAGACACCGGTCAGGATGATGATGATGAAGCTGTAGAGCGCGACCTCGCCCAGCATGAAGGACCAGTGGTCCGGGAAGATCTTGCGCATGTTGGCCTTGGCCAGGCTGTAGATGCCCAGCCGGCCGTCGGCCCAGTCGGCGACCCGCTCACCGGCGGGTGCTTTCCGCTTGGCCGCGGTGGTGTCGGTTGCAGTACTCATCCGCGCTCCCAGAAGGCCGGACCGACGGGCTCAGCGAAGTCGCCCTGCGCTTCGAGGAAGCCGTCCTTGTTGACGCTGATGTTGAGCTGCGGCAGCGGGTGTCCTGCGGGACCGAAGATGACGCGCGCACCGTCGGACAGGTCGAAGGTCGACTGGTGGCACGGGCAGAGCACGTGGTGCGTCTGCTGCTCGTAGAGGCTGACCGGGCAGCCGACGTGGGTGCAGATCTTCGAGTAGGCCACGATGCCCTCGTGGGACCAGTCGAGTTCCCGCTTGTCCTTGATGTCCTTCGGCTCCAGCCGGACGAGCATCAGGGCCGCCTTGGCGATCTCCTTGTGGAACTCCTCGTCCTCCGGCTCCAGGCCCTCGGGCATGGCGAAGGTGAGCGAGCCGACGGAGATGTCCTCGGGCTTCAGGGGCTGCATGGTGTTCTCGTTGACCAGCAGCTTGCCCTTCTTCCAGATCGTGTGGCGGAGCTTGTCCTCGGGCAGCGGTCCCAGGTCGCGCAGGAGGACGACGCCGGAGAGCGGCACCAGGGCCACCGCGCCGAACATCGTGTTCCGGATGAGCTTGCGGCGGCCGAACTGCGACTCCTTCGCGCCCTGCCGGAAGTCCTCCATGACCTTGGCCCGGACCTCGGGCTCGGCCGCGACCGCGTGCCGCTCGTCGACCATCTCCTCGTCGGACATCAGCGTGCGGGCCCAGTGGACCGCGCCGGCGCCGATGCAGAAGAGGGCGATGCCGAGGGTGACACCCAGCGCCAGGTTCAGGGCGCTGACGTGACCGAGCGGCCAGACGTAAACGATCTTGTCGATCGGGAAGGCCACATACGAGGCGATGAAGCCCACGGTGGCCAGCATGGACACGACGAACAGGAAGGCGACAGCACGCTCGGAGCGCCTGGCGGCCTTCTCGTCGATGTCCTGGACACGGTGCTCGTGGGGCGGAAGGCCCGGATCCGCGAACGGATCGTCCTTCACCGCCACCGCGCCGTGTGCGTCTTCCTGCGCACTGGGCAGGTTCTCGTCTGACACGTTCTCGTGTGATCCAGTCTGACTACTCATGACTTCTTGGCCTTTGCGGTCCGAGCTGCGACCCAGACAGCGACACCGACCAGCGCGCCGATACCGAAGACCCAGGCGAACATGCCCTCGGCCACGGGGCCGAAGCCACCGAGCTTGAAGCCGCCGGGGCTCTCCGACTTGTCGCTGTTCACCGTCTTGAGGTAGGCGACGATGTCCTTCTTGTCCTTCTCCGGCATCACGGTGTCGGGGAAGGAGGGCATGTTCTGCGGGCCGGTCTGCATGGCCTCGTAGATGTGCTTCGAATCGACGTCACCGAGATCCGGAGCGAACTTGCCGTGCGTCAGTGCTCCACCCTCGCCGGTGAAATTGTGGCACTGGGCACAGTTCGTACGGAACAGTTCGCCACCGTTGGCGACGTCGGCGCCGTTGGGGTCGTACTGCCCCTTGGTGGGCTGGGACGGACCGGAGCCCAGGGACGCGACGTAGGCCGCGAGCTGGTTGATCTCGTCCTGGCTGTAGATCTTCTTCTTCTTCGGCGCCTGCGGCCCCTGCTGCTGCGCGGGCATGCGGCCGGTGCCGACCTGGAAGTCCACGGCCGCCGCGCCGACGCCGACGAGGCTCGGACCGTCGCTGGTGCCCTGGCCGCCGGTTCCGTGGCAGCTTGAGCAGCCGGTGGCGTAGAGCTTCTTGCCCTCATCGATCGCGAGGGACTGGCTCGACTTCTCCTGGTCGGCCTTCGCCTCGCCCGCAGGAGCGAACGCGGCGTACAGCCCCCCGGTGGCCGCCAGCGCGAAGAGTAGGACGACGAGCGCCGCCAGCGGATGGCGCCGTCGTGCGGAGAGCTTTTTCACGGATTACCCCGGTGTCAGGATCTTCTGCGTCGATGCTTCTGGCTAAGTCTGTCTCGCGGTCCGAAGCGGGCTCCGGGCCGCCGCCCGATCGTTTACTTGATCAGGTAGATCGTGGCGAAGAGGCCGATCCAGACGACATCGACGAAGTGCCAGTAGTAGGACACGACGATGGCGGCAGTGGCCTGCTGGTGGGTGAACCGCTTGGCCGCGTACGTCCTGCCCAGTACGAGCAGGAACGCGATCAGACCGCCCGTCACGTGGAGTCCGTGGAAGCCGGTGGTCAGGTAGAACACCGATCCGTACGGATCCGACGAGAGCGAAAGGCCCTCGTGCTTGACCAGCTCCGTGTACTCGAAGACCTGGCCGCCGATGAAGACCGCACCCATAACGAACGTGACGATGAACCACCCCCTCAGCTTCTTCACGTCCCCGCGCTCGGCGGCGAAGACGCCGAGCTGGCAGGTGAGAGAGGAAAGCACCAGGATCGTGGTGTTCGTCGCGGAGAACGGAAGGTTCAGCGCTTCGGCGTGTTCCTTCCAGTACTCGGCGCCCGTCACCGATCGCAGGGTGAAGTACATCGCGAAGAGGGCCGCGAAGAACATCAGCTCGGAACTCAGCCAGATGATGGTTCCGACACTGGTGAGATTCGGCCGATTGACCGACGGGTGCGCGTGCCCGGTTTCTACTGCTGTTGCTGTCGCCACGACCGACATTATGTCGGTCGCTTATCCCGGCCTCACTTCGGGGGGTGCTGTTCGGTGTGTCAGCCCCCCGTGTGCTGCTCAAACGGCCCATCCCGAGGGCGTGCGAACCGGTGTTGACGGGGCGTCGGAGGGAGTAGCATCCGCGGAACGGCCCCCGAGACCCATACGCGGAGGAACAATGCAGCCGACCGCCACGGTGCTGGTCTACAGCGACAACGCCAACACCCGCGAACAGGTGCGGCTCGCAGGGGGGAAACGGCCCGCCTCCGACGTCCCTCCGGTCCGGTACATCGAGTGCGCCACCCTGCCCGCGCTGCTCGCCACCCTGGAGGAGCGGGTCGTCGACGTCTGCGTGCTGGACGGCGAGACCGCCCCGGCCGGGGGCATGGGGGTCTGCAAGCAGATCAAGGACGAGATCTTCGAGTGCCCGCCCGTGCTGCTGCTCATCGGCCGCCCCCAGGACGCCTGGCTGGCCACCTGGAGCCGCGCCGAGTCCGTCGTGTCTCACCCCGTCGACCCGGTGGCCCTCGCGGACGCCCTCGCGGGGCTGCTCCGCGAGAACCACCAGCTCGCGGGCGCCTGAGCCGTACGGGACGTCCCCCGAGCCTCACGGGACGCCCGCGGCGCGTGACACACCCGACGCGTCTGACGCGTCACACCTGGGGGCGGAGCCTGGCCTGACCGGCCGGCCCGCCCTCTTCGCGTCCTTGGGACTCCAGGGCGCTGCCCTCGCGCCACTCGTCCCAGCCCATGTTCCAGTCGCCGAATCCGTTCCCGAAAGTGGGCATTTTCTCGCCCTGCGTGTTGACGTGCGTGACGAGGTCACCCGGACGGACGTGGTGGAAGAACCAGCTCGCGTTGCTGGTGCTCAGTCCGGTGCAGCCGTGGCTGACGTTGGAGGCGCCCTGTGAGCCGACGGACCAGGGCGCGCCGTGCACGTACTCGCCGCTCCACGTGAGCCGGGTGGCCCAGCGGACAGGCAGGTCGTAGGACTCCGAACTGCCCTCGGCGATGCCGACGCTGGTGCCCCTCATCCGGACGAAGGACTCCATGCCGAGGATCACCTTGGTGCCGTGCCGGGTGCGGAATCCGGCCTTGCCCGTGGTGATGGGCATGGTGTTGATGGTCCTGCCGTTCTTCTTGACCTTCATCTGGTGCGCCGAGGCGTCCGCGATGGCCTCCACCCGGTCACCCGTGCGCAGCTTCAGCGGCTTTGTGGCGCCGCCGTAGAGGCCGTCGCGCACCTTGACGCCCTTGAGGTCGGAGCTGACCGTGACGGAGGCGTGAGCGGGCCAGTAGGCGCGCGGCCTGTAGTGGAGCTCCTTGTCGTCCACCCAGTGCCAGGAGCCCTCCACTTCCGGGTGAGAGGTGACGGAGAGCGCGCCCTCGACGCGCTGGCGCTGCTCCGGGTCCTTCACCTTGTGGCTCAGCTCGGCCGTGACCGGCTGGCCGACCCCGTAGGTGCCCGCGTCGGGGCCGAAGGTGACCGAGAGCTTCTTGGAGTCGACGGGCTTCGTGGTGAAGTCCAGGGTGCGGCGGCCCGGCTCGCCGTCCCCGTTCTCGGTGCTGACCTGGACGGTGTAGTGCGCGCCCGCGGTCAGCGGGCCTGTACTGCGCCATCTGGTGCCGTCGGCCGAGAGTTCACCGGCCACGTAGCGGCCGACGGCGTCCTTGGCGGTGACGTCGGCCAGCTTGTCCTCGGAGCCCGAGGTGGTGACCTCCAGGGGCTTTCTGGGGTCCACGGCTCCGCCGTCGGCCGTGGCCTTCACGGACACGTGCTCACCGGCGTCGTACGGAGCACTTGAGAGCGGATCCGTGTCCTCGCCGCACGCGGTGAGCCCCACCGCCAGGGGAGCCAGCATGAGGGCGCCGCTCATCGCCATCCGGCGTTTGGATCTGTTCGACCAGTGACTCATGGGCCCAAAATATGAAGAATCACCAACTCGGGCCCGCTGAGCGCATACAAATGGGTCGGCCCCCGGAGTGACCGGGGGCCGACCCTCGTCCGTCGGATGCGGACGGATACCGCGCGTGCTACTGGTGCGGCGCTGGTGCTACTGGGTGCGGTTCTCGCCGTGGTAGTACTCGAAGACCCACCCGAACAGGCCGATGATCAGCAGCGGCGCCGAGACGAACACCAGCCACCAGCCGAAGGCGACACCCGCGAAGGCGAAGGCGCCACCGAGGCCCAGGGACAGCGGCTGCCAGCTGTGCGGGCTGAAGAAGCCCAGCTCACCGGCGTCGTCGGCGACGTCCGCGTCCTTGTTGTCCTGGGCGCCCGCGTCCACACGGCGCGCGGTGAACGCCAGGTAGTAGCCGATCATCACGGAGAGCCCGAAGGCCAGGAACAGACCCGTGGTGCCGACCGGCTCCTTCGACCACACGCCATAGACGATCGCCATGACGAGCATGAAGAGGGCCAGCCAGAGGAACATCTTGCCCTGGATCTTCACTTCCCGGCCTCCTTGCTGCCGGCCAGCGCCTTCTCGTCCGAGCCCTGGTTCTCAAGCTGGTCGAGAGCGGCGATCTCGGGGTGGTGCAGATCGAACGCCGGGGATTCGGAGCGGATCCGCGGCAGCGTGAGGAAGTTGTGCCGAGGCGGCGGGCAGGAGGTCGCCCACTCCAGCGAACGGCCGTAGCCCCACGGGTCGTCGACCTCGATCTTCTTGCCGTGCTTCGCCGTCTTCCAGACGTTGTAGAGGAACGGCAGGATCGACAGGCCCAGCAGGAACGAGCTGATCGTCGACAGGGTGTTCAGGGCCGTGAAGCCGTCCGCGTCCAGGTAGTCCGCGTAACGGCGCGGCATGCCCTCGGCGCCCAGCCAGTGCTGCACCAGGAAGGTGCCGTGGAAGCCGACGAACAGCGTCCAGAAAGTGATCTTGCCGAGGCGCTCGTCCAGCATCTTCCCGGTGAACTTGGGCCACCAGAAGTGGAAGCCCGCGAACATCGCGAAGACGACGGTGCCGAAGACCACGTAGTGGAAGTGCGCCACCACGAAGTACGAGTCGGACACGTGGAAGTCCATCGGCGGCGAGGCCAGGATGACGCCCGTCAGACCACCGAAGGTGAAGGTGATCAGGAAGCCGATCGTCCACAGCATCGGCGTCTCGAAGGAAAGGGATCCCTTCCACATCGTGCCGATCCAGTTGAAGAACTTCACACCCGTTGGAACCGCGATCAAGAACGTCATGAACGAGAAGAACGGTAGGAGTACCCCGCCCGTCACGTACATGTGGTGCGCCCAGACCGTCACGGAGAGGCCCGCGATGGCGATCGTCGCGCCGATCAGGCCGATGTAGCCGAACATCGGCTTACGGCTGAAGACCGGGATGACCTCGGAGACGATGCCGAAGAACGGCAGCGCGATGATGTAGACCTCCGGATGGCCGAAGAACCAGAAGAGGTGCTGCCACAGCAACGCTCCTCCGTTCGCCGCGTCGAAGACGTGCGCCCCGAACTTGCGGTCCGCCTCCAGGGCGAACAGCGCGGCGGCGAGCACCGGGAAGGCCAGCAGCACCAGGACACCGGTGAGCAGGACGTTCCAGGTGAAGATCGGCATCCGGAACATCGTCATGCCAGGGGCGCGCATGCAGATGATCGTGGTGATGAAGTTGACCGAACCCAGGATGGTGCCGAAGCCGGAGAGGGCCAGGCCCATGATCCACATGTCGGCGCCGACGCCCGGCGAGCGGACCGCGTCCGACAGCGGCGAGTAGGCGAACCAGCCGAAGTCCGCGGCGCCCTGCGGGGTGAGGAAGCCACCCACGGCGATGAGCGAGCCGAAGAGGTACAGCCAGTACGCGAACATGTTCAGCCGCGGGAAGGCCACATCGGGCGAGCCGATCTGGAGCGGCATGATCCAGTTCGCGAAGCCCGAGAAGAGCGGGGTGGCGAACATCAGCAGCATGACGGTGCCATGCATGGTGAACGCCTGGTTGAACTGCTCGTTCGACATGACCTGCATGCCGGGGCGGGCCAGCTCGGCGCGCATGAAGAGCGCCATGATGCCGCCGAGGCAGAAGAACGCGAAGGACGTGACGAAGTAGAGCGTCCCGATCTTCTTGTGGTCTGTGGTGGTCAGCCAGTCCACCACGACGGCGCCGGGGGTCTTCTTCCGTACTGGCGGTGCTGCCTCGGCGGTCGCGGTGGCGGCACCCTGGGGTTCGTTGAGGATGCTCACGGGTTATTCGTCTCCGCATTCTTGGCGCCGCCCGTGCTGGCGGTACCCGACGGGATGTAGCCGGTCTGGCCCTTCTTCGCCAGGTCCTCCAGATGCTTCTGGTAACGCTCCGGGGAGACGACCTTCACGTTGAAGAGCATCCGGGAGTGGTCCACGCCGCACAGCTCGGCGCACTTGCCCATGAAGGTGCCCTCCTTGTTGGGGGTCACCTCGAAGCGGTTGACATGGCCGGGGATGACGTCCTGCTTCATCAGGAACGGCACCACCCAGAAGGAGTGGATGACATCGCGCGAGGTCAGGATGAACTGAACCGTCTCGCCCTTCGGCAGCCACAGCGTCGGACCCGGGTTGTTGTTCTGCGGGTTCCGCTCACCAGGGGTGCCGACCTCGTAGACGCCCTCGGCGCCCTTCGGGAAGGTCGACCTCATCCGGTCGGGGATGGCATCCAGTTCCTTGTCATCCGTGTTGTCGGTGGATGCCTTGCCGTCCACGTTCTCGATGTGGTTGAAACCCCAGCTCCACTGGTAGCCGACCACGTTGACGACGTGGTCCGGCTTCTTGGAGGTCGCCAGGAGCTTCGTCTCATCGCGCGCGGTGAAGTAGAAGAGCACCGCCACGATGATGATGGGGACCACGGTGTACAGCGCCTCGATGGGCATGTTGTACCGGGTCTGCGGAGGTACCTCGACCTTGGTCTTGGAACGCCGGTGGAAGATGACACTCCACACGATCAGACCCCAGACCAGCACGCCCACGGCGAGCGCTGCCGCCCACGACCCCTGCCACAGGGAGAGGATCCGCGGAGCCTCATCCGTGACCGGGGTGGGCATACCAAGGCGGGGGAAGTCCTTATATGTGCAACCGGTCGCGGTCGCCAGGACCAGGCCCGCGGC
Organism: Streptomyces sp. NPDC054796; assembly: GCF_053611545.1. Classification (NCBI taxonomy): domain Bacteria; kingdom Bacillati; phylum Actinomycetota; class Actinomycetes; order Kitasatosporales; family Streptomycetaceae; genus Streptomyces; species Streptomyces sp. NPDC054796. The sequence continues at coordinate 98,343 of NZ_JBSHAO010000014.1, forward strand.
AAGCGCCTGGTGCAGCTTCCGCCGCATCGGGCGCCGCGACGAGGGGGAACCGCCCCCGCCCGTAGGGCGGTGGGGGAGGTCGGAGCCGTTGGGACTCACGTAGCGCCTTCCCGAGAGTCTCGCCCGCCCATCCGGGCTCGGCCTATTGCTGGTCGGGCGCGGGCCCTGGCGCGGGCAGGGGTTTGGATGTTTATGCGGACCAAACCCTACTGGACGCTATTTGGGGGCGCGCGGGGAGGGTGCGTAACGCGCCGCGGGACTCCCCGATGGAGTGGAATAGCGGCCTCCCGGGCCCTATCTGACGGCCCGCCGACTCGCCGGTGGGGCACCCCTTCACGGGGGTGTTGCGCGGGACGGTTGGCCGGTGTGGTGGGTGCCGTGGGGTCCCGCGCTGATTTTTGTGCCGCTTCACGCAGGGGGTGGCGGGGCACCGTTTCCGGGTGCGGGCCGGTGGCTACGGCGCGGCGTGTGGTTGCGGTGCGATGCGGCTGGCGCCGCGTGATTCGGGTTTCCACCGTGGTTATGGGGTGCCTGTGTGGTGGGGGTCGGCGCCGCGCCGGGGCGTCTCCTCGGGCGAAACCGTCTCGCTTTCGGCTCTCCGCCGGTGACTCGCTGCCCTGCGGGGACACCCCGCCACACCACCTCCCACCCCGGTGGCCACCAGCACGCCGGTGGCCTGCCGAGGTTGTTCCCATGCTGAGTGCCCGTACCTCGCGGTACGGGCCCAGCCCTGCCGCGGAAAGCCGACGGCGAGGCGCCACCCCTGTTGTGGGCAATCGTCCCGCTGGGCGAGGGGGCACCTCCCAGCGGTAGCTGGGGGAGGGTGGGCACAACCCGTGCCACCGGGCCGCAGCCGCGAACGACACCCCGAGGGGCACCCGGATAGGCGCACCCTCTGAGGAGAGGGGCACGCCGTGAAGGCTTCACCTCGTGCCCCGTGAGGCGGTGCGGACCGGTGAAGGGGCAACCCCCCGTTTCCTTTCGCACCCCGCGAAGGGAGCCGCACCCCGCGAAGGGGACCCGCTACCGTGCGGGGGTGTCGTATATGGACGCCGCTTCAGGCGTGGGGCTTCACCCCGTGGCGCGGCAGGCGCTGATCGCTTCGCTGGAGGAGGGGTGGGCGGACCCCGCGCGCCCCCACAGGGAGGGCCGCCGGGCCCGGATGCTGCTGGACGCGGCCCGCGAGACCACCGCGGAAGCCGTCGGGTGCCGCCCCGACGAGCTGACGTTCACCACCTCGGGCACCCAGGCACTGCACACGGCTGTCGCCGCGACGCTCACGGGCCGCCGCCGCACCGGCGGCGCCCTGGTCGTCTCCGCCGTCGAACACTCGGCCGTGCTGCACGCGGCCCAGACGCACGAGGCCGCCGGCGGCGAGGTCCGCCAGGTGGCGGTCGACCGTACGGGGCGCGCGTCGCCCGACGCGTACGCCGCCGCGCTCGAAGGGCCCGTCGCGCTCGCCTGTCTCCAGTCGGCGAACCACGAGGTGGGAACCGAACAGCCGGTCGGTGAGGTCGCCGAGGTGTGCGCCGAGCGCGGTGTCCCCCTTCTGGTGGACGCGGCGCAGTCGCTGGCGTGGGGACCGGTCGCCGGGGGCTGGTCGGTGCTCGCGGGCAGCGCGCACAAGTGGGGCGGCCCCCCGGGCGTGGGGCTGCTGGCGGTGCGGAAGGGGACGCGGTTCGCCGTGCCGGGCCCCTCGGACGAGCGGGAGTCGGGCCGTGCGCCGGGCTTCGAGAACATCCCGGCGATCGTCGCGGCCGCCGCCTCGCTGCGCGCCGTACGCGCCGAGGCGGACGCGGAGGCGGCGCGGCTGCGCGGCCTGGTGGACCGGATCAGGGCGCGGGTCCCCGAGCTGGTGCCGGACGCGGAGGTGGTCGGCGACCCGGTGCGGCGGCTGCCGCACGTGGTGACGTTCTCCTGTCTGTACGTGGACGGCGAGGCCCTGCTGCACGCGCTGGACCGCGAGGGGTTCTCCGTCTCCTCGGGTTCGTCGTGCACGTCGAGCACGCTGACGCCCAGCCATGTGCTGCGGGCGATGGGCGTCCTCTCGGAGGGCAACGTCCGGGTCTCCCTGCCAGCGGGCACGCCCCAGGGCGAGCTGGAGCGGGACGTGGAGCGCTTCCTCTCCGTGCTTCCGGGCGCCGTGCGGGACGTGCGCGAGCGGCTCGGCGCCCCGGTGCGGGGGCACGCACCCGAGGTGGACGGCGACGCCGGGTCCATGGCAGGGGGGCTGACCGTCGACGCGCTGGGCAAGCTGTGCCCCGTACCGGTGATCGAGCTGGCCAAGGTGATCGGGGACGTGCCGGTCGGCGGCGTGGTCACGGTGCTCGCGGACGACGAGGCGGCCCGGCTGGACATCCCCGCCTGGTGCGAGATGCGGGGGCACGCGTTCCTGGGCGCGGAGGGCACGGCCTTCCGGGTGCGCCGCAGCGCGTGAGCCTCCACGGGGGCGCCCCCGGGCACCACGGAGGGGCCGCCCCCGTGGAGCGGCCCCTCCGTGGAAACCGTGCGCGTGACGCCCGTCAGACCAGGTGAGCCTGGACCTCGGCCGCCGCGTCATGGCCGTACGCCTTCGTGAAGCGCTCCATGAAGTGGGTGCGCTTCAGCTCGTACTCCTGGGTGCCGACGGTCTCGATGACCAGCGTGGCCAGCATGCACCCGAGCTGCGCCGCGCGCTCCAGGCTGACGCCCCAGGCGAGCCCGGACATGAAGCCCGCGCGGAAGGCGTCGCCGACGCCGGTGGGGTCGGCCTTGCGCTCCTCCGCCGGGACGTCGACCTGGATGGGCTCCTGGCCCTCGCGGTCGATGCGGACGCCGCGTGCGCCCAGCGTGGTGACGCGGGTGCCGACCTTGGCGAGGATCTCCGCGTCGGTCCAGCCGGTCTTGCTCTCGATGAGCTCCTTCTCGTACTCGTTCGAGAAGAGGTAGGTGGCGCCCTCCAGCAGGACCCGGATGTCCGGGCCCTCCATGCGGGCGATCTGCTGCGAGAAGTCCGCCGCGAAGGGGATGGAGCGGGTGCGGCACTCCTCCGTGTGGCGGATCATCGCCTCGGGGTCGTCGGCGCTGATGCAGACGAGGTCGAGCCCGCCGACGCGCTCGGCCACCCGGTGCAGCTCGATCTGCCGGGCCTCGCTCATGGCCCCGGTGTAGAAGGAGCCGATCTGATTGTGGTCGGCGTCGGTGGTGCACACGAAGCGGGCCGTGTGCCGTACCTCGGAGATGTGGACGGAATCGGTGTCCACGCCGTGCCGGTCGAGCCAGGCGCGGTACTCCTCGAAGTCCTCACCGGCAGCACCGACGAGAATCGGCCTGGCCCCGAGCTGACCCATGCCGAATGCGATGTTTGCTCCCACTCCTCCTCGCCTGATGTCGAGGGTGTCGACGAGGAAGGAGAGCGAGACCGTGTGCAGCTGGTCCGCGACCAGCTGGTCGGAAAAGCGACCCGGGAAGGTCATCAGGTGGTCGTTCGCGATTGAGCCAGTGACTGCGATACGCACGACGAAATCTGCTCCTGTGAAGAGGAGTCGGTTGCAGGGCTCCTTCACGCTACCCGCTCCCCGCTCGTATCCGAACAGGGCAGAACTACCCGATAGTAGGTCCTTCCAGGCACCTCACCGAATGCGTAGCGTCAGCGTCATGGAGAAACCCCTGCGTCCCCCGGCCGAACCCGAATCCCTTGACCAATTGCGCGGTGACTGCGCGCGGATGGCCCCCCACTGGTCCGTGACCAGCCCGTCTCCCGTGGTGGTGCCCGTCCCGCCGGAGGCGCTGCGCGGGGTCCGGGTGCCCTCGCGGTCGGCCCGGCTGCTGGACGGTATGTCCGAGTACGGCGACTGAGAGGAGCGCCGGAAGGAACACCGCCTGGAACCGCCCGCTCTTCGGCTCCGTCCCATCCACGTCCGTCCCCGCCCGAGGGGTTGGGACCTCACGTGATGAGCGGAGCCGAAGAAGGAGCGATGCGGTGAGCACCGAACCGTCCCCTGTCAACGACGGGGATGCCACACACCCGGACGCCCCTGCCAAGCCCGACGAGCGGTCCGCGCGGCGGCGCGGACCGCGGCTGACCGTCCTCGCCGTCGCGACGGCCGTCCTGCTGGCGGGCGGAGGCGGAGCCTACTGGGCGTCGACGGCCGGAAGCGGAGACCAGGCCGCGCCCGGCGGCGGCAGCGAACCGCCACCGCTCGCGCTGGACGGGCTCGCCCTGGGCGAGCAGGCGTCGGAGGGCGGCGAGAAGGACATCGCCCCCGGTGAGCCGACCAACACCCAGCCCCTGCGGGCCAACGGGCCCCTCCCGGACGGGCCCTCGTCCGCCGCCGTGCACCGCCCCGCGCCCGACGGTGTGAAGGAGGCGGACGTGGCGGCCCTCGCCAAGGCCCTCGACGTGCCGGGGAGCCCGGAGAAGGAGGACGGCCGCTGGGTCGTCGCCGAGGACTCCGGGAAGAAGGACAAGGGCGGCACCGGTCCCGTCCTCACCGTCAGCACCGGGGAGCCCGCGGGGAGCTGGACGTACAGCGCACGGGGCAGCACGCAGTCGGTCCCCGATTCGGGGAAGGGCGAGCCCGTCTCCGCCGAGGAGGCGAAGGACGCGGTGCGGCCCGCGCTGAAGGCGCTGGAGCAGGAGGGCGCGGAACTGGACGCGAGCGCCACGGCCGCCTCGCAGCGCACGGTGAGCGCGGCACCCGAGGTCGCCGGGCTGCCGACCAACGGCTGGAACAGTTCCTTCACGGTGGACTCCGACGGCGAACTGGCCCGCGCCCACGGCACGATGGCCCGCCTGGAGAAGGGCCCCACGTATCCGGTGCTGTCGGCGAAGGACACCCTGAAGCAGCTCAACAAGCAGCGGGCCGCGGGCGGCGGCGCCGGTGTCGGCTGCCCGAAGAACGCCAAGTGCGCGAGCACGCTCGCCGCGGGCGCGGAGAACGACTCCGGTTCCGGTTCCGGCGAGCAGAAGCCCGTGAAGGTGACCGACGCGGCGTTCGGGCTGGCCACGCACTACTCCAGCGGCAAGCCCGTGCTCGTCCCGTCGTGGATCTACGACGTGGAGCTGCCGGGCGGCACCGAGGGGCAGCTGACGCATCCGGCGCTCGGCGCTGAGCATCTGAAGCCCTCCGGCGACGGCGACAGCGCGTCCACGGCCCCGGCCCCGGGCGGCTCGCCGTCCGACCCCGGTTCCGGCTCGGGCTCCGGTTCCGGCTCCGGTGGCGGTGACATCGGCACCGGCGGCGGCTCCGAGGCAGGCGCGCAGGCCGTCACCTCGTACACGAGCGAGGGCAACACCCTGAAGCTGACGTTCTGGGGCGGGGTCTGCGACAAGTACGAGGCGAGCGCCGACGAGTCGGGCGAGCGGGTCGAGGTCACCGTCGCGCCGAAGGACCCGGACCCGGACAAGATGTGCGTGAAGATGGCGAAGCGGCAGACCGTCGAGGTCGAGCTGGACAAGGCGCTGGGCGACCGCGAGGTCGTGGACGCGAAGGACGGCGACACGCTGCCGCACAAGAAGTAGGCGCCCGCTGACGGGGCCGGAGGACGACGAAGGCGGCGGATCCGCTCGGGATCCGCCGCCTTCGTCCTGTGCTCAGTGGCCTCAGCGCCGCTCGGCCGCCCCTGGGGACGCCCTGGAGTCGGCTCAGCTGAAGGAGTCGCCACAGGCGCAGGAGCCGGTGGCGTTCGGGTTGTCGATCGTGAAGCCCTGCTTCTCGATGGTGTCGACGAAGTCGATGGAGGCACCGCCGAGGTACGGGGCGGACATCCGGTCGGTGACGACCTTGACGCCGTCGAAGTCCTTGACGACATCGCCGTCGAGCGAGCGCTCGTCGAAGAAGAGCTGGTAGCGCAGGCCGGAGCAGCCACCGGGCTGGACGGCGACACGCAGCGCCAGATCGTCCCGGCCCTCCTGCTCCAGCAGGGTCTTGACCTTACCCGCGGCGGCGTCGGACAGGATGATGCCCTCGCTCACAGCGGTCTCGTCCGAAACGGACATCTGCTTCTCTCCCGGGTTGTACGGACTGCTCTGCCGCCCACTGCAACCGGCGGCATCCCGGATTCATTCCGGCTGGCACGTCATGACGGATTTCTTTACGTGTCTCGCGTCTCGCGACGTTCTCCCCTCTCATGCTCGCACACCGGGCGGCACCAACGGGAGTGCGTCACATTGACGCGATGGGCATCGTCAAAGTGACGTGAAGCGGCTATGATAGATAGCGTCAGTTAGACGAAAAGCCTCGACGCGACATCCGACATCAGAGAAAGGGTGGGTGCCGTGAACACCGCCCAGCCGCTGGATCCAGAGCCGACTCCCCTCGCACTCCTCCTGCTCGGACGCGAGTCAGACCCGAAGAGCGAGCGCGGCGTGGAGTGCCCCGGCGATCTGCCCGCCCCCTCCGACCCCGGTCTCGTCGAGCGCGCCCGCGCGGCCAAGGAGAAGCTGGGCGACAAGGTCTTCGTCCTCGGGCACCACTACCAGCGCGACGAGGTCATCGAGTTCGCCGATGTGACAGGGGACTCCTTCAAGCTGGCCCGCGAGGCAGCGGCCCGGCCCGACGCCGAGTACATCGTCTTCTGCGGCGTGCACTTCATGGCCGAGTCCGCTGACATCCTCACCAGCGACCGTCAGCAGGTCGTGCTGCCGGACCTGGCCGCCGGGTGCTCCATGGCCGACATGGCGACGGCCGAGCAGGTCGCGGAGTGCTGGGACGTGCTCACGGAGGCGGGGGTCGCGGACGTCACCGTCCCGGTCTCGTACATGAACTCCTCCGCCGACATCAAGGCGTTCACCGGCAGGCACGGCGGCACCATCTGCACCTCCTCCAACGCCAAGCGGGCCCTGGAGTGGGCCTTCGGCCAGGGCGCCTCGGGCGATCACGCGCGCGCCAAGGTCCTCTTCCTCCCCGACCAGCACCTCGGGCGCAACACCGCCGTGCGCGACATGGGCATGTCCCTGGACGACTGCGTCGTCTACAACCCGCACAAGCCGAACGGCGGGCTCACCCACGAGCAGTTGCGGGACGCGCGGATGATCCTGTGGCGCGGGCACTGCTCGGTGCACGGCCGCTTCTCGCTGGAGTCGGTCGAGGATGTACGGGCGCGCATACCCGGCGTCAACGTCCTCGTGCACCCCGAGTGCAAGCACGAGGTCGTCGCGGCCGCCGATCAGGTCGGCTCGACGGAGCACATCATCCAGGCACTGGACGCGGCCCCCGCCGGTTCCAAGTGGGCCATCGGCACCGAGCTGAACCTGGTGCGGCGCCTGGCGAACCGCTACGCGGACCAGGACAAGGAGATCGTCTTCCTGGACCGCACGGTCTGCTTCTGCTCCACCATGAACCGGATCGACCTCCCCCACCTCGTCTGGGCGCTGGAATCGCTCGCGGAGGGCCGGGTCGTCAACCGCATCGAGGTGGACGCGGAGACCGAGAAGTTCGCGAAGCTGGCGCTGGAACGGATGCTGGCGCTGCCGTAAGCGCCGGTCATAGCGTCTCTGATCAGCTGAGCGATCGCATGCGAGACATTGTGTCTGGCGTGCGATCTGCCCATCGTGGAGGGGAAGCGTGGGCGTGGAGATGGAAGCCCGCGCCCAGTGCTGCTCCTCGTGGCCTGTGGGGCCGGTTGGTGGGTGTGCTGGTCGTCGTCACGCCCTGGTGCCGGTGGGCTGCGCGGGGCAGCCCGGTCCGGCCCATTGGTGCGTGTCCCTCCGGACGCTTGCCCGCCGGGCCTTGCGGCCTGGTGGGGGAGGGTGCCCTGCGTCGCCTGGGCGCGGGGCGTGTTGTCTGGTGCCGTGTGGGCCCGGTCTTGGACCGGTCCCGGCTCGTCTTCAGCACGGGTGTGATCACCGCGCCTGCTTCGGACTTGTCCACGACAGTGCGGATGGCCATGGCACCGTCAGCGCGGTCAACGACGGTCTTCCTCTGGTGGGTAAGGCCGCGTGCGGCGATGCGCTTCCACGCTGCGGCGTCGCGGTCGCCCTGGTATCCGCACGAGCGGCACAGCGCCCATTTCCAACCCGGTGTGGTGGGCCTGTCCGGGGCTTTGCGGTGCCGCAGGGGTACCAGGCACTGCGGGCAGTGCCTGGAGGTGTTCCTCGCGGGCACGGTCACGACGGCGATACCGGTCTCGGCGGCGAGGTGCCGCATCCGCTTCACGATCTGTCCGCGCACGGTCTGGGACATGCGGGTGTTGTGGGTGCGGCCCATACCAAGTGCTTCCATGGAGCGCAGGTCTTCGACATAGATCACCGTGGCCCCGGTGGCGATGGCCTGATCGACTGCCCAGCGTGCGGCGGCCCGGGCCAGGGCATCGTTGAGGTTCGAGCGTTTGTCGGAGACTCGACGGGCCTCATCCCGCAGGATGTGGTACCGGGGTGTCAGATCGTGCTGTTCGTCGCCTGCGATGAGCCGCTGGTACTGGTCAGTCTTGGTGTGCAGGTGCTCGGACAGACGGCGCAGCCGGTGCTGCTTGGCGAGGACGCCGGAGGCACGGAACATGCCGCCCGCGCCGAGTGCGGTGATGGTTTTGCCCTCGTGCAGCCGCACAGCACCGGCGGACAGCAGGGTGTTCAGGCCCCAGTCCACACCGAGCGCGACCGTGTGCCCGGTGCGCCGGGCTTTGGGGACGGGGTGGGTGTAGGCGAGATCGGCCCGCACCCGCCCCTGGTGGACGCGCAGGGTGGGCAGGTGCAGCACCGCGTCTGCGGAAACCGTCGGCGGGAGCACGATGGGGCAGGCGGCCCACGTCCAGTCCCGGTAGGAGGCCGGGTCGGGGCGAGTGGGGAGCTTCAGGCGCAGCAGCGCCCGTCCGGGCTCATCGCCGCGTGCGAGGGTGGCTTGCTGCCCGTCGCATGCGGACAGCAACAGCATCCGGGCGGTGCGGGGCGCGGGCTCCAACTCGAACACATCGACCGGCAGCCTGCCGTGCCTGCGCATGAAGGCGGCGATCTGGCGGGAGCGGGAGCGGATCACACTGGAGGGCAGGCACGTGCCGCCGGGGATGGCTTCGCGTACATGGTCCCACTCGTCGGGGGAGCGCTTGGCCGGATCAGCGGGCCACGAGGCGTGGATGCCCGCAGCCAGGTCGGCCCGCCACTTCGCTGAGCGCACAGCACGTCCGGCCTGTTCTTGAGCCATGCGCACGATCCGGTCATTGACCGTGACGCCCTTGGGCGGGGCGACAGCCCAGCCGAGGCGGCGCAGGGCCATCCAGGCGTTCGAGGGCAGCTTCCTGCCTCCCGCGTCCTCACCCGAGGCCAACACGTTCACGTCGTGCGCGTTCCAGTGCTCGGCGGTCAGCGCTCCGGCCATGTCGGACACCAAGTCCATGACCCAGCCGACACGTTCGGCCAGCACAGCGGCGGACAGGAGTTCGCCAGTCTTCTCATCGACTGCGGTGCGCAGCAGGCCACGGGCGCCGCCGGTGCGGGAGGTCTCGCCCTCGGCAAGCGGCAGTTTCCGGTTCACGCGGCACGATCCTGTTCGCCAGCGCATTGGCCGGTCTCGGCGAGAAGCCGCTTGCGGGCGTCCGCCGATCTCATCCCGTACAACCGCCCGGCGAAAGTGGTAACCAATGATACGAAGTCTTCGAGGAGTTCGTCCCGGCCGCCGGACTTCTTCGGGTGCAGGACTTCGAGGGTGACGCCGTATACGGCGAACAGGCGCTTGAGCCAGCCGACACCGAACCGGGCGAGACGGTCCTCATGCGTCACCCGCACCACCGTCACGGTGCCGTCGGAGACCATCGCCAGCACCCGGTTGAGACCGGGGCGGTTCTCCCGAAGGCCCGATCCCCGGTCCTTGACGACTTTCACGACCTCGCCCGAGGCAGTAGCTCGCAACTGCTCTTCCTGTGCGGCCAGCGAGGACTCCTGACCGGCCGAGCCGGAGACGCGCACGTACAGCAGCTCAAGACGAGGACGCGTCCTTGCATCGCCGCCACGCTTCATGTTCTCCACATCCACCGAGGAGAAGCGGCGCTCACGACCCACCCAGGAGAAAGGCATCTTGCCGTCAATAGCCCACTGACGAAGCGTCATCGGGTGAATCCCCAGACGCTTCGCGGCCTTGGACGTACGCAGCAACTCCATGCACATAACAATACCTGCACAACACTAGGGATGACTAACGAAATTGATTAGCCTGCGCCAATGCTGCTGCGACCGGTCCACGACACCGAGGAGGACGCCGAGGCGGTCCGGGCCCTCATGCGGGCCGCCTTCGCCGCCCCGCCCACCGGGCCGGGAGACGCGCGCCCGGTGCCCGCGCCCTCCCCCGAGCGGGAGGCGCGCGGCCGGGAGAAGATCCGGCATCTGGTCCGCACCTCCCCCGGCGGGAGCTGGCTGGCCGAGGACGCCGCAGGCCGCCCGGTGGGCGCGGCGCAGGCCGTGCTGCGGGAGGGCACCTGGGGGCTCGCGCTGCTGGTGGTGCTGCCCGAGGCGCGGGGCAAGGGCGTGGGCGGCACGCTGCTGAGCCGGGTGCGCGAGCTGGGCAGGCACTGTCTGCGGGGCATCATCTGCTGCTCCACCCACCCGGCCGCCGCCCGCGCCTACCGCAGGGCCGGGTTCACGCTGCACCCCACCATGCGGCTGCACGGCACGCTCGACCCCTCGCGCCTGCCCACTCCCGACAAGCCGGCCGTGGTGGGCTCGACGGCGCACCGGGACCTGATGGACTCCGTCGACCGGCGGCTGCGCGGCGGGGCGCACGGCCCCGACCACGAGTTCCTGGTCCGCCACTGCCGCCTCTTCGTCTCCGACGACCTCGCGGGCAGCGGCTACTGCTATCTGACGCCCGAGGGCAAGGTCGAACTCCTCGCGGCGACCTCGCGCCGCCTCGCGACGCGGCTGCTGACGACGGCGCTGCTGAGCCTGCCCGAGGGCGCCGAGGCCACGGTGCACGATCTGACCGCCGAGCAGCAGTGGGCCGTCGACGTGGGGCTCGCGGCGGGTCTTGAGGTGACCACGGCGGGCTGGGTCTGCCTGCGCGGGATGCGCCCGCCGTCGCCGTACATCCCGTCGGGCGCCTTCCTGTAGCCCCCCCCCGTGAGCCCAGGAGCCCGGGGCCGTGCTCAGCCGCGCGGCCGTACGAGCCCGCTCTCGTACGCCGCGACCACCAACTGCGCCCTGTCGCGGGCGCCGAGCTTGGACATCGTGCGGTTGACGTGCGTCTTGACCGTGAGGGGGCTGACGGAGAGCAGGGAGGCGATCTCGTCGTTGGAGAGGCCGCCCGCGACATGGGTGAGCACCTCGCGCTCGCGCCCCGTGAGGACGTCCAGCTCGGCGGGGGTCGTACGGCCCTCGCCCGTGCCGTCCCAGGAGCCGCCCTGGGCGAGGAACCGGGCGATCAGGCCCTTCGTCGCGACCGGCGAGAGCAGGGACTCGCCGTGGGCGACGACGCGGATGGCGGAGAGCAGCTCGTCGGGCTCGGCGCCCTTGCCGAGGAAGCCGGAGGCTCCCGCGCGCAGCGACTGCACCACGTAGTCGTCGACCTCGAAGGTGGTCAGGATGACGACCTTGACGTCGGCGAGCCCGGGATCGGCGCTGATGGCGCGGGTCGCGGCGAGGCCGTCGGTGCCCGGCATGCGGATGTCCATGAGGACGACGTCGGCGCGCTGCTCGCGGGCGACGGCGACGGCCTCGTCGCCGTCGGACGCCTCGCCCACCACCTCCATGTCCGCCTCGGAGTCCACCAGCACCTTGAACGCGCTGCGCAACAGTGCCTGATCGTCGGCGAGTACGACACGGATCGTCATGCGCGGGTCTCCTTACGCCTGATGCGTATCCTCCGGCTCCCGCTCATCCTGCCGTGCGCCGCCGCACGGCCGGTGCCGGGGCGGGCGTTCACCCCGTTCACCCTGTTCACCCCGTTCGCCGTGTGCGCGCTCGCTCTCCCCCCGCGCCTCTGCCTCGTCCTCTCCCGCCCTGGACGCCGGCTGGAGCGGCAGCCGTACCCGCACCCGGAAGCCCCCGCCCGCGAGGGGCCCCGTCTCGCAGTCGCCGCCCAGCGCGGCGGCGCGCTCCCGCATCCCCAGCAGTCCGTGCCCGCCGCCCGTGTCCTCGGCCTCCCCGGGCACGCCCGCGCCGTCGTCCGTGACGGTGACCTCCAGGAAGTGCCGCTCCCGCACGAGTCCGATCTCGACGCGTGCTCCGGTGCCCACGTGCTTCTGGACGTTGGTCAGCGCCTCCTGGACGACGCGGTAGGCGGTGAGGTCGACGGCCGAGGGCAGCGGCCCCACCTCGCGCGGCTCGCCCTCGACGTCGACGGTGAGTCCGGCCCGTACGAAGCCCTCCACCAGTTCGTCCAGCACCTCAAGCCCTGGCGCGGGCTCGGTCGGGGCCGTGCTCTCGCCCGACTGGCGCAGCAGCCCGACCGTCGTCTGCAACTCGTCCAGCGCGTGCCTGCTCGCCTCCCGTACGTGCGCGAGCGCCTGTTTGGCCTGGTCGGGGCGCTGGTCCATGACGTGCGAGGCGACGCCCGCCTGGACGTTGACGAGGGCGATGTGGTGCGCGACGACGTCGTGCAGCTCGCGGGCGATGCGCATCCGCTCCTCCGCGACCCTGCGCCTGGCCTCCTCCTCGCGGGTGCGCTCGGCGCGCTCGGCCCGCTCGCGCATGGCGTCGATGAAGGCGCGGCGGCTGCGGACGGCCTCCCCGGCCGCCGCCGCCAGCCCGGTCCAGGCGAGGATGCCGAGGTTCTCCTGCGCGTACCAGGGCCCTGGCCCGAAGAGCACGGCCGAGCCCGCGAGCACGACGACCGTCACGGCGCCCACCCGCCAGCTGGTGAGCCGGTCGGTGCGGTTGGAGACGGTGTAGAGGGCGATGATCGCGGCCAGCACGATCGGCGCGCGGCGGTCGCCGGGGGCGAGCGTGTCCGTGTCGATGATCAGGCCGATGACGCAGATGAGGCTGGTGATGCACAGCACCGGCAGCGGGGCGCGGCGGCGCAGCACCAGCACGGCGCAGGCGAGGGCCGCGAGGACGACGGTCTGGTGGCTCAGCTCGCGGTCGCCGAAGTGGGGGCGCCCGTCGGGCCCGTGCGGGTCGGTGGCGGCGCCGAGCAGCGTCGCCACGAAGGCGCCCAGGGCGAGCAGCGTGTCCACGAGGTACGGGTGGGCCCGCATGTGTGCGCGCAGCCCGCAGAGGCGGGAGCGACCGGCCCCCGCCTCTGTCGCATGGTTCGTCGTCACACCACGCACCGTACGGGCCCGGGAACAGAGCGGAGGCACCGGTCCGGAATCAGGGACTCCGGTGACGGGGGTGACGGGCGGGAGCGGTGCGGCGGCCATGGCGCCGGGAGGCCGGGGGCGCCGCGCGAAGGGGACGCGGCGGCCACCGGGGTGCTCGCCGCCGCCGTGGCGCGACAGGTGTGCGCGAGGCGCCCGGTGTGCGTGACGCGTCGCGTGTCCGGGACACACCGGGTGTCCGTGGCGCGTCCGGTGTCCGTGGCGCGTCCGGTGCCGGTGACGCGCCCGGTGTGCGTGCTGCTCCTGGTGTCCGTGGTGACCGCCGCTCCTCCGTCGGGCAGGGCCTTCGGGCAGGCCCCTCGGCCGGGCCCGTCAGCCCGGGATGAGCCCGTCGTCGCTGAGCATCTCCCGCACCTCTTCGAGTGAGGCGTCGGGCGCGGGGAGGATCAGCTCGGAGGGCTCCAGGGCGTCGTCCGGCAGGGCCGTGCCCAGGGTCCGTACGGCGTCGAGCAGCGCGGCGAGCGTGCGGCGGAAGCCCGCCTCGTCCCCGGAGTCCATCTCGGCGAGCAGCTCGTCGTCCAGCTTGTTCAGCTCGGCGAAGTGGCTGTTCGCCAGCTCCACCTGACCTTCCCCCATGATCCGTACGATCATGTCGCTCTCCTTCTGGCGAGGCCCCGAGTCACTGGTCCGGCTGCCATCGGTCAGCGGCCGGGCGGCAGGTCACTGCTTGTCGAACTTAGGCGTGTCCTGCCCCCGCTGCCCCTGCGACTCGCCCTGCGGTGCACCCGCCTGGCCGCCGCCGCTGCCCTCGATGGCCTGCTGGTCCTGCGCGCTGCCGCCCGCCAGCTCCGCCTTCATCCGCTGGAGCTCCAGCTCCACGTCCGTGCCGCCCGAGAGGCGGTCCAGCTCGGCGGTGATGTCGTCCTTGGCCATGCCGGACTGGTCGTCCAGCGCGCCGGAGGCGAGCAGTTCGTCGATGGCGCCGGAGCGGGCCTGGAGCTGTGCGGTCTTGTCCTCGGCACGCTGGATCGCCATGCCGACGTCGCCCATCTCCTCGGAGATGCCGGAGAACGCCTCGCCGATCCGGGTCTGCGCCTGGGCCGCGGTGTACGTGGCCTTGATGGTCTCCTTCTTCGTACGGAAGGCGTCCACCTTGGCCTGGAGGCGCTGCGCCGCGAGCGTCAGCTTCTCCTCCTCGCCCTGGAGCGTCTGGTGCTGGGTCTCCAGGTCCGTGACCTGCTGCTGGAGGGCCGCACGGCGGGAGAGCGCCTCGCGGGCGAGATCCTCACGCCCCAGCGCCAGCGCCTTCTTGCCCTGGTCCTCCAGCTTGGAGGACTGGCCCTGCAACTGGCTGAGCTGAAGCTCCAGCCGCTTGCGGGACGTCGCCACGTCGGCCACCCCGCGCCGCACCTTCTGGAGCAGCTCGAGCTGCTTCTGGTACGAGTAATCCAGCGTCTCCCGCGGATCCTCGGCCCGGTCCAGGGCCTTGTTGGCCTTCGCGCGGAAGATCATCCCCATACGCTTCATGACACCGCTCATGGGCCTCGCGCGCCCCCTTCGTAACGGACTGAGCCTTACGCACATCTACAGACCCCAGACTACGGGCCTCAGTTCCATTACCGCACTGTTCGGGCCCGGATGCGCTCCTCCTGGAGGACGATCGCGAGGGCGTCCCCTCCCGCGCAGGGAGGAGGCAGCGGGAGTGCACGGCCAGTGCGCGAGGAGTTCCGGGGAGTGCTGGGCCGACAGCACTGGGGCAGGTGTTGCCGGATCGTGCCCCTGCCGGACTGGGGCCCGCGCGCGGGCACACCGTACTCTTGGAAGCGTGTTCCGAAGCCGTTCGAAGGACGGGCAGGCCGAGTCACCCCAGGTGACCGAGGCCGAGCCCCGCCAAACCCGCGACCCCCAGGCCCCCAAGGGCCGCCCGACGCCGAAGCGCAGCGAGGCGCAGTCACAGCGCCGCAGTGTCGCCAAGGTCCCCAAGAGCCGCAAGGAGGCGGCGAAGCGCCAGCGCGAAGCCCGGCGCACCGACATGGCGCGCCAGCGCGAGGCACTGGCCAGTGGTGACGAGCGCTATCTGCCCGCCAGGGACAAGGGGCCCGTACGGCGCTACGCCCGGGACTTCGTGGACTCGCGCTGGTGCGTGGCGGAGTTCTTCCTGCCCATCGCGGTGATCATCCTCGTGCTGAGCATGATGCCGTCGCTCCAGCTCAAGAACATCTCGCTGCTGCTGTGGCTGTTCGTGATCGTGCTGATCGTCGTCGACTCGGTGCTGATCGTCTTCCGGCTGAAGAAGGCCCTGCGCGAGCGCTACCCCGACGAGCCCAAGCGCGGTGCCGTCGCCTACGCGGTGATGCGGACCCTCCAGATGCGCCGGATGCGCCTGCCCAAGCCGCAGGTCGCACGCGGCGAGAAGCCCTGATCCGCCAGGAGCTGGTCGCCAGGCAGCTGGACGAGCAGATCGCGGCCCGCTTCGAGGTGGGCCGCAGACTGCGTGTGCTCGACGTCGGCCTCGGCCGCGGCGAGCAGTCCCTGCGGCTGGCCCGTGCGGGCCACAAGGTGACCGGTCTCGAATCCGACCCCGCCCTGCTGGCGCTCGTGCGCGAGGCGCTGGAGGCGGAGCCCGAGGGCATACGCCAGCGCGTCCGCGTCGTCCCCGGCGACAGCCAGGACACGGGCGCGACCTTCCTGCCCGGCACGTTCGACGTGGTGCTCTGCCACGGCGAGCTGATGGAGGCCCGCGACCCCGGCAACACCCTCGCCGGGCTCGCCCGGGTCCTGGACACGGGCGGACTGCTGTCCCTGCTGATACGGAACGACGACGCGCTCGCCATGCACCCGGGCCGCGCCGGTGACTGGGACGCCGTAGTGGCCGCGCTCGACTTCGCCGAGCGCGCCGAAGTGGCCGGGTCCGGGTCAGGGCAGGCGTTCCGCCGCGAGGCCCTCACCGCCACGCTGGCGGGGATCGGCACGCCGCTGCACGAGTGGTACGGGGTGCAGGTCTTCGCCACCGACGAGCGCGAGGGGGGCGGCGCGCTCTCCGAGGAGGACGAGCGGATCGTCACCGCCGAGCTGCGCGCTGGCCGCACGGATCCGTACCGGTCCGTTGCCGCCATGCTGCACCTGTGCGGGGTGCGGGGCTGACGGCGGAGCCGATCACGGGGCGTTCGCTTCACCGGCCACGACTGTGACCGCGGGCCGTGGCCGTGGCGCCTCTCCCGTCGCGTACGGCCGCGTGCCGCCGCGACGGGAGAGGCGCGCCGCGCGCGCTTCAGCTCTCGGCGGGCTCCTCGGAGTGGAGGCTCATCGGCCCGTAGATCTTGCTGCCGTCCTCCAGGAGGGTGACCTGATCGGCGCCGCCCTCCAGCAGGTCCTTCCAGACCTCCCCGATCCACGACTCCGCGTCCCCCTGGGTGGGGAACTCCTCGGGCTGGACTGCGGGTTCCGTCTCCGTGCCGTCGGCCTTCTCGAACCGCCACGTCCACGCCATATGTGCCTCCCGACATCGGCTGTTGCTGCTCGCAGACTAATCCTGAGTGCGCGGCCCCCGTCGGGCCAAGAGACGATCGTGGTGTGGAACTCACTCTGCTCGGTACCGGCGCCCCCGCCGGACTCCCCCGGCCCGGCTGCCCCTGCGCGGCCTGCGCGACCGCCGTCGGCGACGAGGCGCGCGCGGCGACCGCGCTGCTCGTGGACGGCACACTGCTGCTCGACCTCACCCCCGGGCCCGCCTTCGCGGCGGCGCGGGCGGGGCACTCGCTGCAAGGCGTACGGCAGGTCGCGCTCTCGCACCCGCACGACGGGCCCGCGCTGGAGTTCCCCGCCGGGCTGCCCGCGCCCGTGCGCGTGCCCGACGGCCAGGAACTGGCCCTCATCAGCGGCCACCGGCTGCGCGCCCTCGCCCTCGACGCGCCCGGCACGGGCTACGCCGTCACCGGGCCTGGCGGCGAACGCCTCCTCTACCTGCCGCCCGGCGCGGCGGTGGCGGGCCTGGAGGACGAGCCCGCGCCCGTGCCGTACGACATGGCCGTCCTCGACGTCGTCGGACGGCCCGACGCGCTCGCCCGGCTGCGGGGCGCGGGCGCCGTCGGCCCGACGACCGACGTCATCGCCGTCCACCTCGACCACGACGTGCCGCCGGGCACCGAGCTGCACCGCCGCCTCGCCGCGGCGGGCGCCCGTACGGAGCCGGACGGGACAACGCTGATCGTCGGCGAGTACCACGACGTGCCCGACGTGCCGCGGCGCACGCTCGTGCTGGGCGGGGCACGCTCGGGGAAGTCGGCGGAGGCGGAGCGGCGGCTGGCCACGTTCCCCGACGTCGTGTACGTCGCGACGGGCGGGACGCGGGCCGGTGACGCGGAGTGGGCCGCACGGGTCGCCGCGCACCGGGAGCGGCGGCCCGCGTCGTGGCGCACGGAGGAGACATGCGATCTGGTGCCATTGCTGACGGCCGAGGGGCCGCCGCTGCTCGTCGACTGCCTGTCGCTGTGGCTCACGCATGTGATGGACGAGGTCGGGGCGTGGGACGACGGGGTGTGGCGTGAGCGGGGGGCGCGAGTGCTCGGGGAGCGGGTGGGTGAGTTGGTGGGGGCGGTGCGGGGGGCTTCGCGGACCGTGGTGACGGTCAGCAACGAGGTGGGGTCCGGCGTGGTGCCCACCTCTGCGGCGGGGCGGCGCTTCCGGGACGAGCTGGGCCGCCTGAACGCGGCGATCGCCACCGAATCCGAACACGTCCTCCTCCTCACGGCCGGCCTCCCCACGGTGCTTAGGGGGGCGGCTTCCGAGTGGGGGCACCGTTGATGGGGGGGGTGTTGCGCGGGACGGTTCGCCGGTGTGGTGGGCACTGTAGGGTCCCGCGCTGATTTTTGTGCCCTCTGCGGCCGGGGTGCCGTCATGTGGCGGGGCGTTGTTTTTCGGCTGCCTGGCCGGTGGCTTCGGCGCGGCGTATGGACCGGCAGTACGCGGCTGGCGCCGCGTGATTCATGGCTCGGGCCGTGGACATGGGGTGCCTGTGTGATGGGGGTCGGCGCCGCGGTGGGGTGTCTCCTCGGCGTGAAGCCATCGTCGTCGGCTCTCCGCCGGTGACTTGCTCGACCTGCGGGGACACCCCACCGCACCACCTCCCACCCGGTGGCCAACCGCAGGTCGGTGACCACTTCGGTTGTTCCCATGCTGTGGACCGGCGCCGTACCGGAAGGGCCCACCCTTGTTGTGCCCACCCACCGGCCCGCAGCCGCGTACGAACCCCCCAAGGGGGCAATCGGGCGGGCGCCCCCTGCGAAGGGGGTGTTGCGCGGGACGGTTGGCCCGTGAAGCGGGGACCGTAGGTCCCGCGCTGGTTTTGGTGCCCCTGCCGACCCGGAGTGGAGGTGGGCCACCGGCGGGACGGGAACGTGGTGGGGTGTCACCGCAGGACGAGCGAGTCACCGGCGGAGAGCCAAAAACGAGACCTTCACGCCGAGGAGACACCCCACCGCGGCACCGGACACCCCGCACCCACGCACCCACAACCACCGGCACAAGCCAAGAATCACGCGGCGCCAGCCGCGTCGCACCGCAACCACACGCCGCGCCGAAGCCACCGGCCCGCACCCGGCCCTGTACCGCCAGGCGACAGCACGCCAAATGTTGTGGGCAAACGTCCCGCTGGCGAGGGGGCA
The DNA here is from genome assembly GCF_053611545.1 of Streptomyces sp. NPDC054796. Lineage (NCBI taxonomy): Bacteria > Bacillati > Actinomycetota > Actinomycetes > Kitasatosporales > Streptomycetaceae > Streptomyces > Streptomyces sp. NPDC054796. Next base: position 117,173 of record NZ_JBSHAO010000014.1, read on the forward strand.
CCTCCCAGCGGTAGCTGGGGGAGGGTGGGCACAACCCGTGCCACCGGCCCGCACCACGCGAACGAACCCAAAGGGGCACCAGGGAAGGCGCACCCCTACAAGAAACGGGCACCCCGTGAGGCCTTCACCCCGCACCCCGTGAGGGGGCACACCAGCGTGAAGGGCGAACCCCGCGTTTCCTTCCGCGCCCCGCGAAGGGGATACGCTTCGGCCGCATGAGTGAGCGGACGCTGGACCTGGACGAATTCTCCGACCTCATCGAGCGCCCCCACGGAGGGCTGCGCCGTGACGCCGAGGAACGACGCTCACGGACAGGGCTCCCGGCCCACGCGCTGGGCCGCCTCGACGACCTCGGCGAGTGGCTGACGGCCGCGCAGGGCCAACTGCCCGTCGCGCCGGTGCGCACTCCCCGCCTGGTGGTCTTCGCGGGCGACCACGGCATCGCGGAGTCGGACGTCTCCACGCTGCCCGCGGGCAGCGCCCACACCCTGGTGCGCGAGGCCCTGGACGGGACCTCACCGGCCGCCGTCCTCGCGAACCGGTTCGGCGTTCCGCTCCGCGTTGTCGACATGTCGCTCGACTGCGACGAGGACGCGTTCCCCGAGGAGGTCACCCGGCACCGGGTGCGCCGCTCGTCGGGGCGCCTCGACGTCGAGGACACGCTGACTCCGGAGGAGGCGGAGCGCGCGTTCCGCGCCGGGATGGCCGTGGCCGACGAGGAGGCCGACGCGGGCACCGATCTGGTGGTGCTCGGGGACCTGTCGGTCGGCGGGACGACGGCGGCGGGAACCCTGATCGCCGCGCTCTGTGGAACCGACGCCTCCGTGGTCACGGGCCGTGGCGGCGGCGACATCGACGATCTGGCCTGGATGCGCAAGTGCGCGGCCGTGCGCGACGGGCTGCGCCGGGCCAGGCCCGTGCTGGGCGACCAGCTCCAGTTGCTCGCCGCGGTCGGCGGCGCCGATCTGACCGCGATCACCGGTTTCCTGCTCCAGTGCGCCGTGCGCCGTACGCCCGTGATCCTCGACGGTGTGGTGTCGGCGGCCTGCGCCCTGGTCGCGCAGCGCGTCGCCTTCCGCGCGCCCGACTGGTGGGTCGCCGGGCATGTCAGCGGCGAGCCCGCGCAGGCGAAGGCGCTGGACCGGATGGCGCTGGAGGCGCTGGTGGACCAGGGTGTGGCGGTCGGCGGGGGCGCGGGCGCGCTGCTGGCGCTGCCGCTCGTGCAGGCGGCGGCCCAGCTCGGCGCCGAGCTGCCGGTGCGCGAGGAGGAGGAAACGCGCGCCGCGGAAAACGGCGCGCTCGACGCAACCTGACCGGCCTCTTCGCCGTCTCTCCGCACGGGACCCGGGGGCGGAGTGGGGAACGCGAGCGATCGCAGCTCCCGCTCCCGGGTCGTACGGGGGTCCCGTACGGAGGGCAGAGCCGTACGGGAGCCCTCGTACGGTGCCCGGTAGCCTGACCGGCCCATGGACGACACAGACCGCACCCCCACAGCGCCCGCCTCCCTCCCGGAGGGCGTCCGCTTCGCGCTGGGGACGCTCACCGTGCTGCCCGTGCGCGTCACCCGCTGGGACCGCGAGGCCGCGCGCCGGGGCATGGTGTGCGCTCCGCTCGCCGGGCTGGCCGTCGGGCTGCCGGCCGCCGTCGTCGGCACCGTGTTCCTGCTGCTGGGGGCCGGGCCGCTGCTCGCGGCCGTCGTCTCGGTCGCCGTGCCCGCCGTGCTGACGCGGGGCCTGCACCTGGACGGGCTGGCCGACGTGGCCGACGGGCTCGGCAGCGGCAGGCCGGCCGAGGACGCGCTGCGGATCATGAAGCAGTCGGACATCGGCCCGTTCGGGGTGATCGCCCTGGTGCTGGTGCTGCTGGGGCAGGTCGCGGTGGTGAGCGAGCTGTACGCGTCGGGCGGCTGGGCGCACGGTGCGCTGGCCGTGACCGTCGCCGCCGTCACCGCGCGCACCTCGCTGACCCTCGCCTCGCGCTCCGGTGTCCCCGCCGCGCGGCCCGAGGGGCTGGGCGCGGCCGTCGCGCAGACCGTGCCGGTGCGCACCGGTTATGCGACCGCGCTCGTCGTCGTGCTGCTGGCCGCGGGGGCAGGAGGGCTGGTGTCGCTGTACGCGGTGGTGCCGTACGCCGCAGCCGTCGTGCTCGGGCTGGTGGCGGGCGAGCTGCTGCTGCGGCACTGCCGCCGCCGCTTCGGCGGGGTGACGGGTGACGTCTTCGGCGCGCTGGCCGAGACGGCCGCCACCGGCACGCTGGTGTTTCTCGCGCTGGGCTGAGGGCACTCAGGCTCGGTGCGCCTCCGAGCGGTCGGAGGCACCGTCAGCGGGGCCCCGCTCCGTCCCCCACCCGCGCCGTGTACGCCCCCGGACCCGGGCGTCCGACGCGCTGCGGTGTCCGAACGGGCTCCGTAAAGCGCGTGGTCGGGCGGAGGTGGAGGACGTAGGGTCTCCGAACACCCGGGCCGACACGGGCATACGATGCCCGAAGTGCCCGAAGCCGTGCACCCGATCCGGCTTCTCCTACGGAAGAAGGTCTCTCCCACCGTGTCTGCTCTGTCTCTCAGCACTTCGTCCGCCGTGACGCTGCGCGCGGATGCCGTCGTCGTCGGCGTCGCCAAGGGCAGCCCCGACAGCAAGAGCCCCCTCGTCGTCGCCCCCGGGGCCGAGGCCGTGGACAAGGCGTTCGGCGGCAAGCTCGCCGCGACGCTGGACGCGCTCGGCGCGAGCGGCGGCGAGGGCGAGGTCACCAAGCTGCCCTCGCCCGACGGTGGCGTGAAGGCGCCGGTGGTGCTGGCGGTGGGTCTGGGCGAGGCTCCCGGTAAGGACGAGTCCTACGAGCCCGAGACGCTGCGCCGCGCGGCGGGCGCCGCGGCGCGTGCGCTGGCCGGGGTCAAGAAGGGCGCCTTCGCGCTTCCCTTCGAGGACGCCGACGCCGTCGCCGCCGTCGCCGAGGGCGCGGCCCTGGGCGCGTACGCCTTCACCGCCTACCGGAGCCGGAACGCCGACGCGAACGGCGACGGCGGCGGCAGCGGCAGCGGCAAGAAGAAGGACAAGGACAAGAGCGCCCCGCTCGCCGAGATCACCCTCGTCGGCGCCAAGCCCCGTGACAAGGAGCACAAGGCCGCCGTCGAGCGGGCCCAGGTCCTGGCCGAGGAGGTCAACCGCGCCCGTGACCTCGTCAACACCCCCTCCAACGACCTGAACCCCGCCACCTTCGCCGCCCAGGTCCAGGCCGCGGCCAAGGAGCACGGCCTGAAGGTCGAGGTGCTGGACGAGAAGGCGCTGGCCAAGGGCGGCTACGGCGGCATCCTCGGCGTCGGCCAGGGCTCGGTGAACCCGCCCAGGCTCGTGCGCCTCAGCTACACGCATGCCAAGGCGAAGAAGTCCCTGGCCCTTGTCGGCAAGGGCATCACCTACGACTCGGGCGGCATCTCGCTGAAGCCCGCGGGCCACAACGAGACGATGAAGTGCGACATGGGCGGCGCCGCCGCCGTCTTCTCGGCCGTCGTCTCGGCGGCGCGGCTCGGTCTGCGGGTCAACGTCACCGGCTGGCTGGCGCTGGCCGAGAACATGCCGTCGGGCTCGGCCACCCGGCCGGGCGACGTGCTGAACATGTACAGCGGCAAGACCGTCGAGGTGCTGAACACGGACGCCGAGGGCCGCCTGGTCCTGGCGGACGCGCTGACCCGCGCCTGCGAGGAGTCCCCCGACGCCATCGTGGACGTGGCCACGCTGACCGGCGCCATGATGGTGGCGCTGGGCTCCCGCACGTTCGGCGTCATGAGCAACGACGAGGCGTTCCGTACGGCCGTGCACGAGCTGGCCGAGGAGGCGGGTGAGCCGTCCTGGCCGATGCCCCTGCCCACCCATCTGCGCAAGGGCATGGACTCGCCCGTCGCCGACATCGCCAACATCGGCGAGCGCATGGGCGGCGGTCTGGTCGCGGGGCTCTTCCTCAAGGAATTCGTGACGGAGGACACCTCCTGGGCCCACCTGGACATCGCGGGCCCTGCCTTCAACGAGGCGTCGCCCTTCGGCTACACCCCCAAGGGCGGCACGGGCACGGCGGTGCGCACGCTGGTGCGGCTGGCCGAGCACACCGCTTCGGGCGAGCTGGGCTGACCAGCACCTGACCCCTCGGACCCCGCCTGACCTGGCCTGATCCGGTCTCATCCGGCCTGATCGGGTCCGGCCCGGACCGTTACGCCCCGCGCCCGGGGCCGCTGAGCCCCGGGCGCGGGGCCGCTCCACCGGCGCGTCCGCCCGTGCCTGCGCGCGTACCTCCGGTGCGCTCGCGGGGGTGCTTCGCGCGCGCCGATCGCTACCGGCGAACGTGCTCGTACCGGCCGGTACAGCAGCCCCGCGTCCCGTTGTCCGCCGACAAGTGCGAAGATGGATCCTCGGCAGGACAGGGCCCCCGCAGCGGCTTCACCACAAGCCGAGTCCAGGGCCGAAGCAAGACAGCGGCCGAACATACAGCCGCCCGGTCAGAGGAGACCGGCTCCGGCGTACCCATGCATGGAGGACGTGACGTGGCGAACGACGCCAGCACCGTTTTCGACCTAGTGATCCTCGGAGGCGGAAGCGGCGGTTACGCCGCTGCCCTGCGCGGGGCCCAGCTTGGCCTCGATGTCGCCCTGATCGAGAAGAACAAGCTGGGCGGTACCTGCCTGCACAACGGGTGCATCCCCACCAAGGCGCTGCTGCACGCCGGTGAGCTGGCCGACCAGGCGCGCGAAGGCGCCGAGTTCGGCGTGAAGACCACCTTCGAGGGCATCGACATCGCCGGGGTCCACAAGTACAAGGACGGCGTCGTCGCCGGTCTGTACAAGGGTCTCCAGGGCCTCGTCGCCTCCCGCAAGGTGACGTACGTGGAGGGCGAGGGCCGCCTGTCGTCCCCGACGTCCGTCGACGTGAACGGCCAGCGCTACGAGGGCCGCCACATCCTGCTGGCGACCGGCTCCGTGCCGAAGTCGCTGCCGGGTCTGGAGATCGACGGCAACCGCATCATCTCCTCGGACCACGCGCTGGTCCTGGACCGCGTACCGGAGTCCGCGATCATCCTGGGCGGCGGCGTCATCGGCGTCGAGTTCGCCTCGGCCTGGAAGTCCTTCGGGACCGACGTCACCATCGTCGAGGGCCTGCCCCACCTGGTGCCCGCCGAGGACGAGAACAGCTCCAAGCTGCTGGAGCGCGCCTTCCGCAAGCGCGGCATCAACTTCTCGCTCGGCTCCTTCTTCGAGAAGGCCGAGTACACGGACAACGGCGTCAAGGTCTCCCTCGCCAACGGCAAGGAGTACGAGGCCGAGGTCCTGCTCGTCGCCATCGGCCGCGGCCCGGTCTCGCAGGGCCTGGGCTACGAGGAGGCCGGGGTCGCCATGGACCGCGGCTTCGTCCTGGCCGACGAGTACTGCCGCACGAACGTGCCGACCATCTCGGCCGTCGGCGACCTCATCCCCACCCTCCAGCTCGCGCACGTCGGCTTCGCCGAGGGCATCCTGGTGGCGGAGCGGCTGGCCGGTCTCAACCCGGTCCCGGTCGACTACGACGGTGTGCCCCGGGTGACGTACTGCCACCCGGAGGTCGCCTCCGTCGGCATCACCGAGCAGAAGGCCAAGGAGGTCTACGGCGCCGACAAGGTCGTCACCCTCAAGTACAACCTCGCCGGGAACGGCAGGAGCAAGATCCTCAAGACCACGGGCGAGATCAAGCTCGTCCAGGTCCGCGATGGTGCCGTGGTCGGCGTCCACATGGTCGGTGACCGCATGGGTGAGCAGGTGGGCGAAGCCCAGCTCATCTACAACTGGGAGGCGCTGCCCGCCGAGGTCGCGCAGCTCGTCCACGCCCACCCGACGCAGAACGAGGCGCTTGGCGAGGCCCACCTGGCCCTGGCAGGCAAGCCGCTGCACTCGCACGACTGACGCACGTCCGGGCGAGCGCACCGACCACTTTTCGCACTTTCCCCGGGCCCCGGCTCCGCCGGGCGGGGAGAAACCATCGTAAGGAGCAACAGAAACCATGGCGGTTTCCGTATCCCTTCCGGCGCTCGGCGAGAGCGTCACCGAGGGCACCGTCACCCGCTGGCTGAAGGCCGAGGGTGAGCACGTCGAGGCCGACGAGCCGCTGCTGGAGGTCTCGACCGACAAGGTCGACACCGAGATCCCGGCCCCCGCTTCCGGCACCCTGGCCTCCATCAAGGTCGCCGAGGACGAGACGGTCGAGGTCGGCGCCGAGCTGGCCGTCATCGACGACGGCTCGGGCGCCCCCGCCGCCTCCGCTCCGGCCGCCGAGCCCGCGCAGTCCGAGCCGGAGCCCGCTCCGGCCCAGGCCGAGGCCCCGGCCCAGGCCCCCGCGCAGCCGGAGCCCGCACAGGCCGCCGCGCCCGCCGCGGGTTCGGCCGAGGGCACCGAGGTCGTCCTCCCGGCGCTCGGCGAGAGCGTCACCGAGGGCACCGTCACCCGCTGGCTGAAGCAGGTCGGCGAGGAGGTGGCCGAGGACGAGCCGCTGCTGGAGGTCTCGACGGACAAGGTCGACACCGAGATCCCCGCCCCGGCCGCCGGCACTCTGCTGGAGATCCTGGTCGGCGAGGACGAGACCGCCGAGGTCGGCGCCAAGCTGGCCGTCATCGGTGCCGCGGGTGCCGCCCCGGCCGCCGCTCCGGCGCAGGCCGAGGCCCCCGCACAGGCTCAGGCCCCGGCGCAGGCTCCCGCTCCGAAGCAGCCCGAGCCCGCGCAGGCGCCCGCTCCGGCCCAGGCGCAGCCGCAGGCCCAGGCCCCCGCCGCTCCGGCGGCTCCGGCGGCTCCGGCGGCTCCGGCGCAGCAGGCCCCGGCTCCGAAGGCGCCCGCCGCTCCGGCGCAGGCCGGTGGCGGCGAGGCCGACGGCGCGTACGTGACCCCGCTGGTGCGCAAGCTGGCGGCCGAGCACGGCGTGGACCTGTCCTCGGTCAAGGGCACCGGCGTCGGTGGCCGCATCCGCAAGCAGGACGTCGTCGCCGCCGCCGAGGCCGCCAAGGCGCAGGCCCCCGCCGCTCCGGCGGCCGCCTCGTCGGCGCCGAAGTCGCCGAAGCTGGAGCCCTCGCCGCTGCGTGGCCAGACCGTCAAGATGCCGCGGATCCGCAAGGTGATCGCGGAGAACATGATGAAGGCGCTGCACAACCAGGCGCAGCTCTCCTCCGTGGTCGAGGTGGACGTCACCAGGATCATGAAGCTGCGCGCCCGCGCGAAGGAGTCCTTCCAGGCACGTGAGGGCGTCAAGCTCTCGCCGATGCCGTTCTTCGTGCAGGCAGCCGCCGAGGCGCTGAAGGCCCACCCGGCCGTCAACGCCCGGCTGAACGACGACGGCACGATCACCTACCACGACGTCGAGAACATCGGCATCGCGGTGGACTCGGAGAAGGGCCTGATGGTCCCGGTCATCAAGGAGGCCGGGAACCTCAACCTGGCGGGCATCGCCCGCAAGACCTCCGAGCTGGCCAAGAAGGTCCGCGAGGGCGGGCTCGGCCCGGACGACATGTCCGGCGGCACGTTCACGATCAGCAACACCGGCTCGCGCGGTGCGCTGTTCGACACGATCATCGTGAACTACCCGCAGGTCGCCGAGCTGGGCATCGGTGCCACCGTCCGCCGCCCCGTGGTCATCGACCACCCGGAGCTGGGCGAGACCATCGCCATCCGCGACATGGTCTACCTGACCCTCTCCTACGACCACCAGCTGGTCGACGGCGCGGACGCGGCCCGCTACCTCTCCGACGTCAAGGCCCGCCTTGAGGCCGGCGAGTTCGAGGGCGAGCTGGGTCTGTAAGGGCCCGAAGAAGTACCAGCGCGGCAGCAAGCACGCCACGCGAGACGGCGCCCCCGTCCGGAGTTCTCCGGGCGGGGGCGCCGTCGTGTGCGGGGTGCGTGCGGGTGCGGGGGGGGTGCTGGGTACGGGCGGGCCCGGGGGCCCGGGGTCAGCAGGTGGGGCGGTACGGGACGCCCGCCAGGGCCGCCTCCCAGCGCTCCCGGGAGAGGCCGCCGTCGGCGCGTGCGCAGACGCGGGCGACGGCGTGCGCCGCGTCGGCCGGGTAGCGGCGTACAGGCGTGTGGCGGCCGACCGCGCGCACCGCGCTCCCGTCGGCGCTGAACGCCACGGCGAGCAGTGGGTCGCGGCCCGTGGGCAGGGCCGTGCCCAGTGGCTGGTGGGAGGCCATGTCCCACAGCCGCAGCGTGCCCCGCGTGCCGGCCACGGCCAGGGTGCGCCCGTCGGGCGAGAAGGCGAGCGCGGCGACGGGCTCGGACGAGCCGCCGCCCGGCTCCCTGGACGTCCCCGCGAGGAGGCCGAGGCCGCGCCGTCCGCTGCCGTCCCAGAGGGTGACCCGGCCCGAGTCGTCCCCCGCTGCCAGGCGGCTGCCGTCCGCGCTGAAGACGACCGCGTTGGTCTCGTCCTGGGTGAGGGCGCGCCGCACGACCCTGCCGCTGCCCGGCTCGACGAGCTGGCCGTGGTTGGTGACGACGAGATCGCGGCGCGGGTGCACGGCCAGGGACTCGCCGCCCGCGCCGCGCAGCACCTTGGTCCTCTTGTGCCGCCGCGGGTCCCAGACCTCGATCTCCTCGCCCTCCGGTATGCGCGAGGCCAGCAGGGACTTGCCACCGGGGCCGCCGAAGGCCAGCCCATTGAGGTCGTTGCCGAGAGCGGCCCGGCCGCCGCGCGGTGAGAGGTCGAGCCGGGCGCGGGTGCGTCCGCGCGCGGTGTCCCACAGCGCGACGCGGTCCCTGAGCGCGCCGTCGCCCGCCCAGGCGCTGGTGCCGTAGGCGAGGGTGCGGCTGTCGGGGCTGAAGGCCAGCACGGGGGTGCAGGCGGGCTCGTCGGCCTCGTCCGCCTCGTCCCCCTCGTCCCCCTCGTCCGTCTCGCTCACGGGGGCGTCCTCTCCCCCGGTGTCCTCCGCGTCCACTTCCGTCTCGTCCCCTGGACCGTCGCCGGAGCGGCAGGGCTTGTGGGGCGGCTGCGGAGCGAGCGGCGCGCCCCGTGCGTCCCGCAACTGGAACCGCGCCTTTCCGGAGGCGATGCGCGCGGTGGCGAGGGTGCGCCCGTCGGGGCTGAAAGCGGCGGACTCCAGTGCCGCGCCATGGCGGGGTGTGCGGTGGACGCCGCCGAGGGACAGGGTGCGCACGACGCGGCCCGAGAGCCCGCTCAGATAGCGGATGACGCCGCGCCCGGTGTCCACGCGTACGCCGCTGACGTGCTCGCTGACCAGCGGATAGCGCAGCACGGGGCGCGACTGCCCGGCCTGGGGACCGGTCCGGCGCCGGTCGCCGTGCAGGTCGTCGGGGCCGTCGAGGCGCCAGGCCAGGATCTCCTGCGAGTCGGTGGCCACGAGCAGCCGCCCGTCGCGGCTCAGGGACATGCCGGTGAGGTCACGGTGGCCGATCCGGAGCCTTTCGCGGCCCGTACGGGCGTCGCGGACGCTGATGCCGGAGGCGTCCAGCGAGACGAGGGAGCGGTCGTCGGGGGTGAAGGCCAGGTCGTCGGCTTCGCAGGCGGCGCGGGCCGCGTCGCCCGGCCAGTCGTCGGCGGGCGGCGCGCTCCCGCCACCTGGGGCGGGGCCCTTGGAGCCGTCGCCCACGCGCCACAGCTCCAGGCGCCCGCCCTCGGGGCACAGGGCCAGCTTCCGGTCGTCGTGGCTGACGGCACCGAGCGCCGAGCGGTCGCCCCGCAGCCGACGCTCGAAGATCCGTTTCCGGTGCCGTACGTCCCACAGTTGGACGTGGTGGGCCTCGCGCGGCCCGAGGAGGCCGTCGTCGACGCGCAGGAGCCGTCCGCTGGGGCTGAACCCGGCGGGCCTGCCCTCCGCGCCGTGGAAGTGCTCCGTCCGCGCGCCCGGTGCGGTACGGCGCAGCGACACGCGTCCCCGGTCGTCCGCCCACGCGATCCGCCGCCCGTCCGGGCTGAGCGCGGCCTGGAGCGCTCCGCCGACGGGCCCGAGGCCGTTCCTGGAGGCCCGTGCGCGGTGCGCCGGCACGTCCCAGCGGGTCAGTTCGCGGGGGCCGGCGCTGACCAGGGTCCGGCCGTCGGCGCTCAGCAGCCGCTGCGAGGCCGCGCCGTCCCCGCCGTCCGCTGTGCTGCCCGACGGCAGGGTGAACGCGTCCTCCTCGGGCTGGGACAGGGCGCCGAGCAGCGCCGACCTGGTCTCGGGCGTATCGGCGAGGCGCCAGGCGGCGACGCTGAGCCGCATGGCCTGTACGGGGTCGGACATGCGCATGCTGTCCGCGACGCCCGCGATCCTGCGCGCCTCGGCCTCGATGTGCCGCCGGTCGCTGGTGCGGCTCTGCTGCCAGGCCACAGTCCCTGCGACGAGCGCGAGCACGACCAGCGTGGACAGTACGGCGAAGGCGCCGCGCCGCCGACGCCGCTCGCGGGCGTGGGTGCGGCGGCTGGCGTCGAGGAAGTCCCGCTCCAGCGGCGTCAGTCCGGGGTCGCGGCCGGTTCCCCTCGCGTCGGCGGCGTGGCCGGGGGCGGCCGGGACCGGCGGGCTCGACGGGGCCGAGGGAGCCGGTGGGCTCGACGGGCCTGACGGCGTGGCGGGGAACAGTTCCTCGGCCGTGGCCAGGCGCGTGCCCCGGTAGAGGGCGCCCGCGTCGCGGTCCAGCTCCGCCCAGCTCTGCGCCGCCTCGGTCAGGCGGCGGTGCGCGCGCAGCCGCTCCCTGTCCTCCTCGATCCAGCCGCGCAGCCGGGGCCAGGCCGTGATCAGCGCCTCGTGGGACAGCTCGACGGTCTCGTCGCCGAGGGTGAGGAGTCGGGCCTGGGCGAGCCGGTCGAGCACGGGGCCCGTGTCGTCGGATGTGGCGGTGTCGGTGGCGGTGTCGGTGGCGGTGTCGGCGTCTACGGCACCGGCGTCGGCGTCGGCGGTGCGGAGTTCGGCGCGCGGTACGGGGCGGCGGGTGTCCGGGGAGCCCTCGCCGGGCGCGATCAGGCGCAGCAGGATGCGGCGGGCGGCGTCGGCCTGCCCCGGTGACAGCGTCGACCAGATCCGTTCCGCTGTCTGGGCGATGGCGCCGTGCAGCCCGCCCGCAGCCTCGTACGCCTCCAGTGTCAGCGTGCGGCCCCGCCGTCTGCGCCAGGTCTCCAGCAGGACGTGCGACATCAGCGGCAGCCCGCCCGGCTCCCCCTCGACGTCCCGCAACACGCGCGCGGTGAGCGCCCGTTCGACGATCAGCCCCTCGGCCGCCGCCGGTCTGACCACGGCCTCCCTCAGCTCGCGTCCGCTCATCGGGCCGACGAGCAGCCCGGCCTCGCTGAGCGCGTCGGCGAGGGCGCGGTGTTCGGCGCAGCGGCCGTAGAAGTCGGCGCGTACGGCGATCACGACGCGCAGCCGGCTGGCCGGTTCACGTGCCGCGAGGAGCATGCGCAGGAAGCGGGCGCGTTCGGCCTGGTCGCGGCAGAGGGTGAAGACCTCCTCGAACTGGTCGACCAGTACCCAGGTCTCGCCACGCGTCGCGCCGTCCTGGTCGCCGGTTTCGGAACCGGAACCTCCGGCCGGGGTGAGCGCCGCCGCGTGGGTGCGGGCCGGGTGCTCGCCAGGGGTGAGGATGCGCAGCGCGGCGGGGCGCGGCACCAGGGCGTGCCCATCGGCCCCATCGGCCCCGTCAGCCCCTTCGGCCGCGTCGGAGCCTCGCAGCGCCGGTATCAGACCGGCCCGCAGGAGGGAGGACTTGCCGCTGCCCGAGGGCCCGAAGACGGCGGCGAAGCGGTGCTCCGTGACCAGGTCGAGGAGGTCGGCCGTGAGCTGGGAGCGCCCGTGGAAGCGCTTCTCGTCGCCGGGCTCGAAGCGGGCGAGGCCGCGGTAGGGCGGCTCCGCGCCCGCGCCGTCCTCCGGCACCGCTGCCGCCGCCTCGGCCGCCTCCGCCGCGGCCTCGCGCCAGCGCAGCTCCCACGTCTCCGGCTCGCCGCCGCACGCCCGCGCGTAGGCGAGGGTGACGGCAAGGGAGGGGAGGCGTTCGCCCGCCGCGGCCTGGGAGAGGGTCGTGACGGAGTAGTCGGCGCGGGCGGCCAGTTGACGGTAGGTCGGCCCGCCCGCCTCCTCACGGAGCTTGCGCAGCTCGTACGCGAAGCGCTGTACGGGACCCGCCGACGGATCCACCGGGACCTCTCTGCGGCCCAACTCCCCGTTCCCTCCCCCTCGCCCCGTCGCGCTGCGTTCCGCTTCCCCGCCCGGCGTTCCCAACCGGGTCCCCCGACCGGTTTCCTCGACCTGTTTCCTCGTCCGTATACCGGTCCGTAGCGTACGTTCTCCGGCCCGTACACCCGCCAGGGGTCAACTGTGCGGTTTCCGGGCGCTTTCACGCTAAGGGATTGTTCGGCCTGGTGGAACGGGGGTGCCGAACAACCGCACACCCCTCTGGAATGGGCTCGACAGAACATCGGCTTCCCGCCCCGCACGGCGGGGTTTCATGGGGGCGCGCATGCGCGAAGTGGGGGACTCGGACGGCACCGGGCGTACGGAGGAGAGGGCGGCCGACCACCGCTCGGCCGTACGCCGACTGGTCTGGGGAACGGCGGTGGGCGTCGCGGCGACCGCCGCGATGATCGCGGTGACGCTGCCGCTGAACGCGGTGGGCGACGACAGCGCGGAGCGGACGAGCCGGTCGGGCGCGTCGTCCGAAGCCCCGTCCGGCACCGGTTCCGGCACCGGCTCGGGAGCGCCCGCGAAGATCGAGGCGGCGCCCGAGCAGGGCGAGCGCGGCGAGGGACGCGAGCCGCTGACGCGCGCCGAGGCGGCCGAGGCGGAACGGGTGGCCCTCGCGGGCGACCGGGGGCTGCGCACGGCCGGCGAGGACGTGTCGGGCGACAAGGGCAGCCCCGAGCATCTGAGCACCGACCTGGCCGACTCCGCCGACGGTCCTGGCCGCCGCGCCGAGGTCTACTTCTACGACTACGGCGACGACACCCTCGTCCACAAGACCGTCCTGCTCGGCGAAGGCGGGAACGGGGACAGCGCCCTGAGCAAGGTGGAGGACTCCGAGGTGTCGCGCGGCGCGCAGCCGCCGCCCGCCTGGCGCGAGGCGCGCGAGGCGGCGACGGTGCTGCTGGGCGACCCGCTCGGGTCCGGGCTGAAGCGGGACTACGAGAAGGCCGTGGGCAAGAAGCTCACCGGCGCCGGACAGCTCTCCGTGCAGGGTCTGACGTACGTGCCGCGCGGCACCCCGGAGGGCCCGCTCGCGCGGTGCGGCGACGAGCGCTGCGTGCGGCTGTTCACGCGGGTCGCCGACGGGCCGTGGATCGACACCCAGCGGCTCGTCGTCAATCTCAGCGCCCGCACGGTGGACCGGCTCCCGTAGCGGCGCGCGGCAGCCGTACGCGTACGTACACGTCCGCACGCGGCGCACCGCCGCACCCCGAGCCCGAGCCCGACCGCGCGTCGGGCAGACCAGAGAACCGGAGAACACTCCATGCGCGGATCCATCCGGCGCCTGGCCCTCACCACGGCCCCGGCGCTCCTCGTACTGACCGCACTGCCCACCCTGTCCGCCTCGGCGGCCTCCCCCGCCTCCCCCGCCACGCCCGCCGCACCGGCCGCCGCCGCTGCCCAGCCCGACTGCGGCTCCGGGTCCGCGATCGAGAAGAAGCTGCGGGGCGGCGGCACCTGGCGCATGTGCTGGCACACCACGGGCACCTCAGGACTGGTGCTGGAGGACGTCTCCTTCCAGCCCAAGAGGGAGGCCGAGCCGATACAGATACTCCGCAGCGCGCGGCTGGCCCAGATCCACGTCCCATACGACAACGCGGCGGCCGAGTACAACGACGTCACCGACATCCGGCTCGGCGACTCCCCCGAGCCGCTGCGCCCCAAGGACTGCCCCGGCGGCGTGCTCAAGAAGATCCCCCGGGTCGACCCGATGGACGGCGAGACCAAGATGGTCGACGGTCTGTGCGTCACGACCCAGGAGCGCGGCTTCGCCTTCCACGGCAACAGCCAGGACGTCGGCGAGGCCCGCAACAAGAAGGACGCGGAACAGGGCCAGGACCTGGTCGTCTACACCGTCAACTCGGCCGGTTACTACCACTACATCAACCAGTGGAACTTCTCCGACGACGGCACCCTCACCCCGCGCGCCGGGGCGACGGGCAACCTCTCGCCCTCCGACTTCGACGCCGCCGACGGCAAGGGCTGGCCCATCGGCAAGGGCAGCAAGGCACACGCCACCAGCCACCACCACAACATCTTCTGGCGGCTGGACTTCCACCCCGACGGCGCTCCGGCCGGGCGCGTGGAGCAGTACGACACCAAGCGCACGGGCAGCGGCGGAGGGCCCGACAACACGCCCACGTACAAGACCACCCGCACGACCGTCACCAAGGAGCTGGCAGGCAACACGGGGACGGCCAGCGCCCGTTGGTGGCGCGTCGTCAGCGCCAAGGGCAAGAACGCGGACGGGCACCCGCGCTCCTGGGAGCTGGTGCACCAGAACAGCCACAAGTACACGGCGCGGCCCTTCACCAAGTACGACGTGTACTTCACGCGCTACAAGAAGGGCGAGCAGTACGCGAGCGACAACGCCCGCTTCGGGAACGGCCGTAAGGCGGACGTCAGCAAGTTCGTGGACGGCGAGACGCTGAAGCACCCCATCGCGTGGGTGAACGTCGGCTTCCACCACGTCGCGCGCGACGAGGACCAGACGCCGATGCCCGTCCACTGGCAGGGCTTTCAGATCGCCCCGCGCGACGTGACGTCCATGAGCCCGCTCACACCGGACCGGCTGCACAAGTCCCGCTTCAACGGCGTCCCCGACTTCGGCTGACCGCCACGGACCCGCACGTCAGCCGTGCGTCGCGGGCCCGCCACCACAGACCGCCACCCCCCGCAGCGACGCCCCCGCCCACCACCCCCGGGCGGGGGCGTCGCCATGTCCACGGCCGTATTGTCTAGGGCACCACACCTCCCGCCCCCGAGGAGCGCGCATGACCCCGCCCGTCGTCCACTCGCTGCGCGAGCAGATCCGCGAGCACATCGTGGAGGGGATCGTCAGCGGCCGGTGGAAGCCGGGAGAGCGGATCGTCGAGCGGCGGATCGCGGTGGAGCTGGAGGTCAGCCAGACCCCCGTACGGGAAGCGCTGCGCGAGCTGGAAGCGCTGCGGCTGATCGAGTCGGCGCCGAACAAGGGCGTGCGGGTGCGGCAGATCTCGGCCGCCGACCTGGAGGAGATCTATCCCGTACGGGCCGGTCTGGAGCAGATCGCGGCGGAGCTGGCCGCGCCCCGGCTCGCGGCGGACGTCTCGGCGCTCCGGCCGCACGTCGCCGCGCTGTACGAGGCCGACCGCGAAGGCGACGGCGAGGCCCAGGTGCGGCACACCGTCGCCTTCCACCGCGAGATGGTCCGCGCCTCGGGCAACAGCGTGCTGCTGCACACCTGGGAGGGGCTCGGGATCGAGGTGTGGACCGCGCTGTCCATCCGGTGGCTGGGGACGGTGCAGCAGTCCTACGCGGAGGAGCACGAGGCGGTGATGGACGCGTTCGAGCGCCGCGATCCGGACATCGCACCCCTGGTCAAGTCCCACGTCCTGGGCTGCGCCCCAGCCCCGCTCTGACCCCTGCCAGGGGTGCGCCCTGCCGGTGCCACCCGGGGTTCCGCTGCGCGGCTGCGGCCGGTGGGTGGGCACAACAGTCGGAGCGGGCCGGAGGCTGGCCACCAACCCCCACCACCGACCCCCACCACCGAGCACCGCACACAGCGCACCGGAACAGAGCCGCACAGCGCCCTGAAGCGAGGGGGACAAAACCCCCATTTTCGTGACGGAACCCCTCCATCACGAATGGGCACGCAGTGCCGACTTCCGGGGCACGGAATGCCAATTTCACCCCACCCTTTGATCGATCATCGATCGCAGGCGTACAGTCCAGTCGCTGGGGCGCTCCCCTGTCCTGCCCCTTCAGGGACCCCGACCCCCGCACCCCCCTCTGTCCGCCCGTCCGGAAGGTGGCCACCATGCCCGACCCCGTACGCACCCAGCCGAGCGAGCTCGACCAGCTCCCGGACCGCGACCCCCAGGAAACCGCCGAGTGGCGGGAATCCCTGGACGCCGTGACCGCGCACGCGGGCCCCGAGCGCGCCTCGTACCTGGTGCGCCGCACCGTGGATCACGCCCAGGACAGCGGGCTGACCGTCCCGCGGCTGCTGGAGACGGACTACGTCAACACCATCCCGACCTCCGCCGAGCCGGAGTTCCCCGGTGACGAGGCCATGGAGGCCCGGATCACCGCGTGGAACCGGTGGAACGCCGCCGCGATGGTCACCCGCGGCAGCCGCTACGGCCTCGGCGGCCACATCGCCACCTTCGCCTCCGCCGCCTGGCTCTACGAGACCGGCTTCCAGCACTTCTTCCGCGGCAAGGAGGCCGACGGCTCCGGCGACCAGCTCTACGTGCAGGGCCACGCCTCCCCCGGCGTCTACGCCCGCGCCTTCCTCGACGGCCGCCTCACCGAGGCCCACCTCGACCAGTTCCGCCAGGAGGCGAGCGGCCAGGGCCTCCCCTCGTACCCGCACCCGCGGCGGCTCCCCTGGCTGTGGGAGTTCCCGACCGTCTCCATGGGCCTGGGCCCGATCTCCGCGATCTACCAGGCGCGGTTCAACCGCTACCTGACCGACCGCGGCATCAAGGACACGAGCAACTCGCACGTCTGGGCCTTCCTGGGCGACGGCGAGATGGACGAGCCCGAGTCGACCGCCGCACTCGCCCTCGCGGGCCGCGAGCGGCTCGACAACCTGACCTTCGTCATCAACTGCAACCTCCAGCGCCTCGACGGCCCCGTCCGCGCGAACTTCAAGATCGTGCAGGAGCTGGAGGCCCAGTTCCGCGCCGCGGGCTGGAACGTCGTCAAGTCGCTGTGGGGCTCCGCCTGGGACGAGCTGCTCCAGCTCGACACCACGGGCGCCCTCGTCCGCCGCCTGCGCGAGGTGCCGGACGCGCAGTTCCAGACGTACGCGACCCGCGACGTCGCCTACATCCGCGAGCACTTCTTCGGCGCCGAGCCCGCGCTCGCCGAGCTGGCGAAGCTGATCAGCGACGCAAAGATCGCCGAGTGTTTCCACACCTCCCGCGCGGGCCACGAGCCCCGCAAGGTGTACGCGGCCTACCGCGCCGCCGTCGCGCACAAGGGCGCCCCGACCGTGATCCTGGCGCAGACCGTCAAGGGCTGGACGCTGGGCCCGGGCTTCGAGTCCCGGAACGCGAACCACCAGATGAAGAAGCTGACCGGCAAGGAGTTCCGCGCCATGCGGGACCTGCTGGAGCTGCCGATCCCGGACAGCAAGCTCGACGAGGAACTCGTCCCCTACGTGCACCCGGGCGCCGACTCCCCCGAGGTCAGGTACCTCCAGGAGCGCCGCGCGGCCCTCGGCGGCCCGGCCCCGGCCCGCAAGGTGCACCCGGTCGGCCTGCCCGAGCCGGCGGCGAAACCCTTCGATGCGCTCAAGAAGGGCTCCGGTTCGCAGGAGATCGCCACCACGATGGCGTTCGTCCGCCTGGTCAAGGACCTGATGCGGGAGAAGGAGACCGGCAGGCGCTGGGTTCCGATCGTGCCCGACGAGGCCCGCACCTTCGGCATGGAGTCGCTGTTCCCGTCGGCGGGCATCTACTCGCCGCTGGGCCAGACGTACGACCCGGTCGACCGGGACCAGCTCCTGTACTACAAGGAGGCGTCGGACGGCCAGATCCTCAACGAGGGCATCACGGAGGCCGGTTCGCTGGCCGACTTCACCGCCGCCGCCACGTCGTACGCGACGCACGGCGAGCCGATGATCCCGTTCTACATCTTCTACTCGATGTTCGGCTTCCAGCGCACCGGCGACCAGTTCTGGGCGCTCGCCGACCAGCTCGGCCGCGGCTTCGTGATCGGCGCCACCGCGGGCCGCACGACGATGACGGGCGAGGGCCTCCAGCACGCCGACGGCCACTCGCCGCTGCTCGCCTCCACCAACCCGGCCGCGATGATCTACGACCCGGCCTTCGCCTTCGAGGTCGGCGCGATCGTCAAGGACGGTCTGCGGCGGATGTACGGGCCGGACCCGGAGCAGAACGAGGACATCTTCTACTACCTCACGGTCTACAACGAGCCCAAGGTCCAGCCGGCGCTCCCGGAGGGCGTCACGGACGAGGCCATCGTCAAGGGCCTGTACCGCTACAAGGAGGGCACGGCCCCGGAGGCCGGGGCGCCCCGCATCCAGCTTCTCGCCTCCGGCACCGCGATCCACTGGATCCTGGAGGCCCAGGAGATGCTGGCGGACGAGTGGGGCGTGACCGCCGACGTGTGGTCGGCCCCCTCCTGGAGCGAGCTGCGGCGCGACGCGCTGGAATGCGACGCGGCGGCCCTGCGCGGCGAGGAGCGGGTCCCGTACGTGACCCGCGCGCTGGAGGGCGCGGCAGGGCCGGTGCTCGCGGTCAGCGACTGGATGCGCGCCGTTCCCGACCAGATCAGCCAGTGGGTCGAGCAGGACTGGTCCTCGCTGGGCACGGACGGCTTCGGCCTGTCCGACACCCGCGACGCAGCCCGCCGCCACTTCGGCGTCGACCCGCAGTCGGTCACCGTCGCGGCCCTGGCCCAGCTCGCCCGGCGCGGCGAGGTCAAGCAGGAGACGGTGAAGAAGGCGGCCGAGAGGTACGGGCTGGCCTGACGACGGGTGACAGGTGGCCGGTAACGGCTGACGGCTGACGGCTGACGGCTGACGGCTGACAAGTATCAGATATCAACTGACAGATTTCAGATCCTGTCAGCCGTCACCGCACCAAGCCCCCGTGCCGCCCACCAGGCACCCCCTGGCGGGCGGCACAATGCTGCTCATGCGCGCCTCTCGGCTGATCAAGATGGTCCTGCTGCTCCAGACCCGGCGGGAGATGACGGCCGCCGAGCTGGCGGAGGAGCTGGAGGTCTCCGAGCGCACGGTGGCCAGGGACGTGCTCGCGCTGTCCGAGGCGGGTGTCCCCGTCTACGCGGACCGGGGCAGGGCGGGCGGCTACCGGCTCGTCGGCGGCTACCGCACCCGCCTCACCGGCATCGGCCGTGGCGAGGCCGAGGCCCTGTTCCTCTCCGGGGTGCCCTCCGCGCTGCGCGACATGGGCCTGGCCGACGCGGCGTCAGCGGCGCGGCTCAAGGTCTCGGCCGCGCTGCTCCCCGAACTCAGCGACGCCCAGGACACGGCGGCCCAGCGCTTCCACCTCGACGCACCGGGCTGGTGGAACGAGCCGGAGCGGCCCGCGCTGCTGCCGACGCTCGCAGAGGCGGTCTGGGACGACCGCGTGGTCACGGCGCGCTACCGCCGCGACGGCGGCGAGGTGGAACGCGAGCTGGAGCCGTACGGGCTCGTGCTGAAGGCGGGCGTCTGGTACGTGGCGGCGCGCGTCGTGGACCGGGCACGCGGCGCCGGTCCGGGGCACGGCGCGGACCGGGAAGCGCGCCAGAAGGCGGACGGTGCCGGGTGGCGCGTCTACCGCGTGGACCGCTTCCGCGCCGTCGCACTCTCCGGCGAACGCTTCGCGCGGGACCGGGAGTTCGACCTTCCGGAGTTCTGGGCGGACCGGGCCGCGTCGTTCGCCCGCTCGATCCTGCGCGACGAGGTGACCCTCCGGCTCACGGAGGCGGGCGCGCGCATGCTGCGGCACGTCACGGACCGCGTGGCGGCGGACGAGGCGCTGGCGAAGGCGGGCCACGGCCCGGGGCGGCCAGCGGGCCCCGAGGACGCCGGGGACTCCGTCACGGTCACCCTTCCCGTCGAGTCCCTGGACGTCGCCTTCTCCCAGCTCCTGTCGCTGGGGCCCGAGTGCGAGGTGCTGGAGCCGGAGCGGCTGCGGGCACGCTTCGGGTCGGCGTCCGCGCGGATGGCCGCGCTGTACGCACCCTCGCCCTCGCCCTCGTCGCCGTCGCCGTCGCCGTCGCCGTCGAACGGGTGAATCCCGCGCCTGCCACTCGGCATGCACACGATCCGCCGTCCCGCACGCCGGGCGGCCGGTTTTCCGCGACGGCGGCGCCCCGTCCGGCATCTGCGGTAACGACACAGCGGCATCTGGCCCACTCCGCGTGCGGCGCGGGCGCGCAGGCACGATGCTGAGTGCGTGATGGACGAGACGGAGTTCTGGGAGCTGATCGATTCCACCCGCGAGGCCGCCGAAGGCGACCCCGAGGAACAGGCCGACCTGCTCATCGAGCGGCTGACACAGCTCGACCCCGACGGCGTGACCTTCTTCGCCCGGCACTTCGAGTCCCGTTACCACCGCGCCTACCAGTGGGACCTGTGGGCCGCCGCCTGGATCCTGCTGGACGGCGCGAGCGACGACGTCTTCGATGCCTTCCGGTGCTGGCTGATCGGCCAGGGCCGGGAGGTCTTCGAGGGCGCGGCGCACGACGCCGACTCCCTCGCGGAGCAGCTCGGCGAGTTCGACGACGAGCTGGACGGCGAGGCCGAGGACCTGGGCTACGCGGCGGACGAGGCGTACGAGCAGCTCACCGGCACCGAACTGCCGGACCTCGGCCTGCCGGAGCCGCCGGAGGACCCGGTCGGCGCACCGCTGGACCTGGAGGACGACAACGCGCTCGCGGAGCGGCTGCCCAAGCTGTGGGCGCGCTTCCGGGACTGACGCACGCCCGCGTGTCCGCGCCCCCGCTCAGCCACGTGTCCGCGCGTGTTGTGCCTAGGGACGCTCCACGGGGGTGAGCCACTGGCCCATGAGGATGTCGTCCACGTACTCACCCTCCAGCACGAACTCCCCCGGAACCACGCCCTCCACCTCGAAGCCCATGGCCGCGTAGAGCCCGCGTGCGGGGACATTGTGGCCGAGGACGCGCAGGGTGAGGCGTACGGCCCCCTGCTGGCGCGCCTGTTCGCACGCCCCCTCCACCAGAAGCCGCGCGACGCCGCGCCCGCGCGCCCACTCCGCGACGGCGAGGCCCTGTATCTGGCGTACGTGTGCGTTGCTGGCGAGCGCGGTGGGCTGCACGAGCCGGATGTACCCGGCGATCCCCTCGCCCTCGACCTCCGCCACGAGGAACTGCGCGGGCGGGTGCGTGGCGTCGAAGAAGGGGTCGTACGGGGGCCGCGGGCGCGGCTGGACGCTGTGCATCGTGGACCACGTGCTCCGGTCCAGCTCGGCGAGTGCCGCCTCGTCTTCGCGTACGGCCGCGCGGATCGTCACAGGGGAGCGCTCTGACATGCGCGTCACGGTGCCTTGTCGACGGGCGCACGTCCAGCGCCTTCAGTCGCGGGCGCCCCTTCGGCGAGGGCGTTCCGGGGCCTCGGGGAGGCTCCGGGGGACGCCGTTCCGCGTCGGGCTGGGCGCGCGCTCCCCGTGCGGGCAGGATGGCCCCATGCGTATCGCGGTCACCGGCTCCTCCGGTCTCATCGGCTCCGCCCTCACCACCTCTCTCCGGGCGGACGGACACGACGTCGTGCGGCTCGTGCGCACGCGCTCGGCGGGGGCCCAGCGGCACGCCGCGCCCCCTTCGTCGACCGGCGCGGGCGCGGGAGGCGCGGGGCGCCCTGACGAGGTGGAGTGGGACCCCAAGCGCCAGTACGTGGACACCGCCGGTCTCGCGGGCTGCGAGGCCGTCGTCCATCTCGCGGGCGCGGGCGTCGGGGACCGGCGCTGGACAGCCGCGTACAAGAAGGAGCTGCGCGACAGCCGCGTCCTGGGGACCGCCGCCATCGCCGACGCCGTGGCCTCGCTCGACACCCCGCCCCGTGTCCTGCTCGTGGGCACGGCGGTCGGCTACTACGGCGACACGGGTGACCGTGCCGTGGACGAGAGCGCGCCGCCCGGCAGCGGGTTCCTGGCCGATCTGTGCCAGGAGTGGGAGGCGGCGGCGGAGGCGGCCGAGGAGGCGGGCATCCGCACGGTGTACGGCCGCACGGGGCTGGTCGTCGCACGCCAGGGTGGCGCCTGGGGGCGGCTGTTCCCGCTCTTCAAGGCGGGGCTCGGCGGGCGCATGGGCGACGGCAGCCAGTTCTGGAGCCACATCGCGCTGCACGACCACATCGCGGCGCTGCGCCACATCCTCGACACCGAGGAGCTGTCGGGCCCCGTGAACCTCACGGCCCCGGAGCCGGTCACCAACCGCGAGGTCACCGCCGCCATGGGCCGCGTACTCCACCGTCCCACCCTCTTCACGGCCCCGGCTCCCCTGCTGCGGCTGGCGCTGGGCGAGTTCGCCGAGGACGTGCTGGGCAGCCAGCGCGTGCTGCCGAGGCAACTGCTGGAGTCGGGCTTCTCGTTCGCCTTCCCCGGCATCGACGACGCGGTGCGCGCGGCACTGCGCTGACGCTCTCCTACCGGAGCTCCCGGCCCCTCGGGGATCCCCGGAGGTCCGCCTCGGGGGCGCGCACGGGCGCGCCCCCGCGCGGGAGCGCACGGCTCCGACGCGAGGGCCGCCATGTCCCCGCACCGCGCCTCCGCCGTGCGACCGCCGTGCGACCGTGCTCTGCCTTCGCGCGACTGACCGCGACGGGGCCGCTCCGTAGAGTCGTCGCGAACTCCGGCATTACTCGCGCCCGTTGGGGCATCAGCACGGCAGCACGTCAGTCGTGAACGGAACCCGGAACCCATCGCGCGCCGACCACGGGGAGGCACCGTGCTCATCAGCAGCGCCGCACACACCGGCCGACAGCCCGAACCGGAGGCCGATGTCGTCATTGTCGGCGGCGGGCTGGCCGGTCTCACGACCGCCCGCCATCTGACCGAGGCGGGGCTGCGGGTCACCGTTCTGGAAGCCGCCGAGCGGGTGGGCGGCCGGATGTCGACGGACCGGCTGGACGGCTTCCGCCTGGACCGGAGCGCCCAGCTCCTGTGCCCCGACTGGCCCGAGCTGACCCGGCTGCCCGCCTTCTCCGCGCTGGCGACGCGGCCCTTCGCCCCCGGCGCCCTGCTGCGCACCGAAGGCCGTACGCACCGGATCGGCGATCTGCGCCGCTCCGTGAGAGGCACCGGGCGGGCCGCGCTGACGGGCCGCCCCGGCCGCGGCCCCGAGGGGCGCTCGGACCGGCGTCCCGAGGACTACGGCGACCAGCGCGCGGGGCGCCGACCCGACCGGCGCACACGGGGCGCACTCAACACGGCGCGCGCCCTCACCAATGCCCGGAGCCGCGCGGCCATGACCGGCGCGATGACGGGTGCGATGGCGGGCGCCGTCGATCTCGTACGGCTGCGCAACGCGCTGGCCCGCTTCGTCACGGTGCCGCCCGAGCGGCTGCTGGCCCGTACCGAACTGTCGGCCTCGCAGGCGCTGTCCGCGCGCGGTCTCCCCTCGCGCAGCGTCGACACGCTGGTGCGGCCCCTGCTCGCCGCGCTCCTCTCCGACCCGGAGCTGACCACCTCCAGCCGCGTGGCCGACCTGACGCTGCGCGGCTTCGCCCGCGCCGGGCTCTGCCTCCCGGCCGGTGGCCTCTCGACGCTGCCCGAACTGCTCGCGGCCGGGCTGCCGCACGGCACGGTGCGGACCGGGATACGGGCCGTGTCCGTCGCCACCAACGCCGTGACCACCGAGGACCACGGGACCCTCGGCTGCCGGGCCGTGATCGTCGCGACGGGCGCTGCGGAGGCCGCCGGTCTGCTCCCCGGGCTCAGGGCACCCGGCTTCCACCCGGTGACCGTCCTGCACCACGCGGCGCGGGAGACGGAGGCGACGCGCTCACCTTCGCTGCTCGTCGACGCCGAAGCCGAGCGCGAGGGCCCCCTCTCGCACACGTGGGCCGCCTCGGCCGTGGACCCCTCGCGGGCGGCGCCGGGCGAGACGCTGGTCACCTCGGTCGTCCTCGGCCAGGCCGCGTGCGATCCGGTGTCCGTGCTGGACAAGGCGTCGCGGGCCCAGTTGACCTCCCTCTACGGCGGGCAGGCCGAGCACTGGAGCCTCCTCGCCGCCTACCACGACCCCCACGCCGTCCCGGCCATGCCCGCGCCGCACGATCTGCGCCGTCCGGTACGCGTCTTGTCGGGTCTCTATGTATGCGGTGACCACCGTGACACGAGCAGCGCACAGGGCGCGCTGGTGTCGGCGAGGCGCGTCGCGCATGAGGTGCTGCGCGATTTCGGGCTGCCGTCGGAGATGGCGACGACGGCCCTCCCGACCGCCGCCTAACAGCAGTCACACACGTCCTCCGGAATCGAACATTCATCCCGAATCGCGGGATGACCAGGGGTTATTGTCAGTGCCGGGCGGTATCCTTCAAGGAGAGTGGAAAGCGTGGGTGAGGGCCCGCGCAGGCTCGCCGAAGACGTGGAGGTCGCCGATGACGGCAGCAACCAGCACCCCGACGGCCCTGTTCGATCTGCCCGTTCCCAGGAAGAGGCCGCTCCCGGCCGGACGGCCCCGCGAGTGGTATGAAACCCACAACCGACAGTTGAAGGCGATGCGCATCGCCATCGCCCTTCTCGACACCGGCGTCTATACGGCGAAGCAGGCGCGGAACCGCACGATCCGCGCGACGGCGGCCCGGATTGGCGTGCACCCGCCGTCCAACACGACCTGCCATCTGGTGCGTTCCCTGCTTCCGTAACGGGAGCGGGACCTCCGTCCCTCCGTCCCTGGCCACGGCTGTCCACGGCCCCGTCCGCACCGGGCGGGGCCGTGGGTATGCTCGCCGCGATGCCGCGGCCGGTCCCGCCCGTACGGGTACGCGTGCGCGTATGTGTGGGCAGGGGCGACGAGAGTGACGAGATGAGCGAGAGCGCAGTGTTCGAGTACGAGAAGGACGGCGCGGAGATCTATCGCCGCTCCTTTGCCACCATCCGGGCCGAGTCCGATCTCTCGGGCCTTCCCGAGGATGTGGCCCAGGTCGCCGTCCGGATGATCCACGCCTGCGGAATGGTGGACCTCGTCCGCGATCTCGCCTACACCCCCCAGGTCGTGTCCCGCGCCCGTGCGGCGCTGCGCGCGGGGGCGCCCGTGCTGTGCGACGTCGCGATGGTGGCGAGCGGTGTGACCCGCAAGCGGCTGCCAGCGGACAACAAGGTGATCTGCACGCTGTCCGATCCCTCGGTACCTGGGCTGGCGGCACGTGCGGGCACCACGCGCAGCGCGGCGGCGCTGGAGCTGTGGCGCGAGCGCCTCGACGGTGCGGTCGTGGCCGTCGGCAACGCGCCCACAGCGCTCTTCCGGCTGCTGGAGATGGTGGAGGAGGGCGCCCCGCGCCCGGCGGCCGTGATCGGGGTGCCGGTCGGGTTCGTCGGCGCCGCCGAGTCCAAGGACGCGCTGGCGGCGCACTCCTCGGGGCTCGACCACCTCGTCGTACGGGGGCGGCGCGGCGGCAGCGCCATCGCCGCGGCGGCGGTCAACGCGCTGGCGAGCGAGGTCGAGTAAAGGTCGGGCGAGGGCCGCCTGACGGTTCAGGCCGGGCGGGCGCCCAGGCGGGTGCCCAGGTGGGTGCCCAGGTGGGTGCCCAGCCAGGCGAGGGCGTGTTCCGGAGCGTCGGCCACCGTCACCCCTTCGGGTACGGGCGGCCTGCGGACGATCACCACGGGCAGCCCGGCCTCGCGCGCGGCGATGAGCTTCGGCGCGGTCGCCGCTCCCCCGCTGTCCTTGGTGACGACGACGTCGACGCGGTGGCGCCGCAGCAGTTCCCGTTCCCCGTCGAGGGTGAAGGGGCCCCGGTCGAGCAGCAGCTCCGTACGCGCCGGCAGGGGCGGCTCCGGCGCCTCCACCGTCCGTACGAGGAACCACAGCCCGTCCAGCCCCGCGAAGGCGGCCAGCCCCAGGCGTCCCGTGGTCAGGAAGACGCGCCGCCCCAGCGCGGGCAGGGCGCCGGCCGCCTCGGCCAGCGAGCCGACCGGGTGCCAGTCGTCGCCCTCGCCGGGGACCCAGCCGGGGCGGCGCAGGGCGAGCAGGGGAACATGGGCGAGGGCGGCGGCGCGTGCCGCGTGGAAACTGATGGTGTCGGCGAAAGGATGGGTGGCGTCGATGAGCGCGTCCACCTCGTGCTCGCGCAGCCAGCGCGCCAGGCCCTCGGTGCCCCCGAACCCGCCGACGCGCACCTCTCCGGGCAGCTCCTTCGGGCGGGCCACCCGTCCGGCCAGCGAGATCGTCACCCGCGGCCCGGTCCCCTCCGCTGCCGCCTCCGGCCGCTGCCGCGCGAGCAGCCCGGCCAGTTCCCTGGCCTCCGCCGTGCCGCCGAGGATCAGCACGTGGGGCGGCTGCGGCGACGCGGGAGCCGACGCGTGGCGCGGGGTGTCCATGGGGTCCTTCCGTGGCTGAGTCCGGTGCGGCGCGGGACGCCGAGGGCGGCGGGCGCGGCGCTCAACTCAAGCACACGGGGCTGCGCCCCGGCTGGACCACCGGCGCCTGCGCGACGGCCGCGGCCACGGCCGCCTACAGCGCCCTGCTGACCGGCGACTTCCCCGACCCCGTCACGATCACCCTCCCCAAGGGCCAGACCCCGTCCTTCGCGCTGGCCGCCGAGGAGCTGGGCGCGGACGCGGGCACGGGCACGGGGTGGGCGATGGCGGGGATTGTCAAGGACGCGGGCGACGACCCCGACGTCACCCACGGAGCACTGATCCGCGCCACGGTGCGGGCGCTGCCGCCGGGCTCCGGGGTGGTCTTCCGCGCCGGTCCCGGCGTCGGCACCGTCACCAGACCGGGGCTGCCCCTCGACGTCGGAGAGCCCGCGATCAACCCCGTGCCGCGCCGCATGATGCGCGAGCACATCGCCGAGGTGGCCGCGCGGCACGGCGGCCCGGGGGACGTGGAGATCACTGTCTCGGCCGACCACGGCGAGGAGATCGCCCGCTCCACCTGGAACCCACGCCTTGGCATTCTGGGCGGCCTGTCCATCCTCGGTACCACGGGCATCGTCGTCCCCTACTCCTGCTCGGCCTGGATCGACTCGATCCGGCGCGGGGTGGACGTGGCCCGCGCCGCAGGGCGCACGCATCTCGCGGGGTGCACGGGCTCGACGTCGGAGCGCACGGTGGTCGCGGAGTACGGGCTGCCCGAGGACGCGCTGCTGGACATGGGGGACTTCGCGGGCGCGGTGCTCAAGTACGTGCGCCGTCACCCCGTGCCGCGGCTCACCGTGTGCGGCGGCTTCGCGAAGCTCTCCAAGCTCGCCGCCGGCCATCTCGATCTGCACTCGGGGCGCTCGCAGGTGGACAAGGGCTTCCTCGCGTCCCTCGCCCGCGACGGCGGCGCCGACGACGCGCTCGTGTCCTCGGTCGCGGAGGCGAACACGGGCCTGGCCGCGCTCCAGTTGTGCGCGGCCCGGGGTGTGCCGCTGGGCGACCTCGTCGCCACGGCGGCCCGTGACCAGGCGCTCGGCGTGCTGCGGGGCGCGCCCGTCGCGGTCGACGTGCTCTGCGTCGACCGCGCGGGCACGGTCGTGGGCCGCTGCGCGGTGGCCGGACCCGGCACGGGGCGCGCCTGAGCGGGCGGACGGACGCTACGGCTCAGAAACCGGCACCCGTCCCCTCCGTCACGCCCCCTCCGTCACCGCCCCCTTCGTCACCGCCCACTGCGTGACCGGCATGGCCTGGCGCCAGCCCGTGAAGCCGCCGACGGGGACGGCGTGGGAGACGGCGAGGCGTACGAGGTCGCCGCCGTGGGTGCGGCGCCAGTCGGCGAGCAGGGCCTCGGACTCCAGCGTGACGGTGTTGGCGACCAGTCGGCCGCCGGGCCGCAGCGCCGCCCAGCACGCCTCCAGCAGCCCCGGCACGGTCAGCCCGCCGCCCACGAACACGGCGTCGGGCGCCGCCGGTCCGGCCGCCCCGGTCGACTCGGCCAGACCAGTCGGCCCGGCCACGTCTGCCGCGTCGGCCAGCTCCGCCAAGACCTCGGGCGCAGAGCCGGTGACGACGCGGAGCGTGGGCACGCCGAGCGCCTCCGCGTTCCGCTCGATGCGCGCGGCCCGCTCCGCTTCCCGCTCCACACTCACCGCGCGGCAACCGGGGTGCGCCCGCATCCACTCGACGGCCACCGAGCCCGAGCCGCCGCCGATGTCCCACAGCAGTTCGCCGGGCGCGGGCGCCAGCGCGGCCAGCGTCGCGGCCCTGACATGGCGCTTGGTGAGCTGCCCGTCGTGCTCGTACACCTCGTCGGGCAGCCCCGGTACCGAGGACAGCCGGGGCGTCTCTTCCGTACGGCGGCACTCCAGCGCGATCACGTTGAGCGGGTCGCCGGGCGCCCTGTCCCACGACTCGGCGGTGCCCTCGGCCTGGCGCTCGTCCGGGCCACCGAGCTGTTCCAGCACCCGCATCCGGGTGGGGCCGTAGCCGCGGGCGCGCAGCAGCGCGGCGACCTCGGCCGGTGTCGCCGCGCCCGCGCTGAGCACCAGCAGCCTGCGCCGGTCGTGGAGCGCGGCGGTCAGGTTCGCCAGGGGCCGCCCCACCAGCGTGACGATCCCGGTGTCCTCCAGCGGCCAGCCGAGCCGCGCGCAGGCGTACGAGACGGACGACGGGTGCGGCAGTACGCGCAGCCGCCCGGCCCCCGCGACCTCGGCGAGCGCGCGGCCGATCCCGTAGAACATCGGGTCCCCGCTGGCCAGTACGCACACCCGCCGCCCCTCGTGCGCGGCCAGCAGGCCCGGGACGGCCGGGCGCAGGGGCGAGGGCCAGGTGACCCGCTCCCCCGCGCACTCCCCTGGCAGCAGCGCGAGCTGCCGCTCGCCGCCGATCAGCACCTGCGCCCGCCGCAGCGCGTCCCGCGCGGCGGGCGGCAGCCCCTCCCAGCCGTCGGCGCCGAGCCCGACCACGACGACGGGTTCCGGACCGGCTCCCTCCGCGGGTGAGGCGGGCTGCGGTGCGGGGGGTACGGGGCTCACGGTGGGCTACCTCGGTGGTGCGGCGGGCGGGCACGGCGGACGACGCCGGACACGGGGACGACGGTGAACGACTCTACTGGCGGCCCCCGCGCACCCGGCCACGGGCAAGCCGTGCGGCTACCCGCCCCGCGACTACGCGCCGCCCGTGAGTTCCCGCACCGTCGCCATGTCGTCGAAGGGCAGCATCTCGTCGCCGACGATCTGGTACGGCTCGCTGCCCTTCCCCGCGATCAGGACGACGTCCTCGCTCTCCGCGAGGGCCAGCGCCCGTGCGATCGCCGCGCGCCGGTCCGCGTACCGCTCGAAGGGGGTACCCGTCGCGGCCAGTCCGGGGGCGACCATGTCCATGATCGCCTCGGGGTCCTCGGTGCGCGGGTTGTCCGAGGTGAGGACGCACAGGTCGGAGTGGGTACCGGCGATCTCGCCCATCGGGGCCCGCTTGGTCACGTCGCGGTCCCCGCCGCAGCCGAAGACCGTGACGACCCGGCCCGTCGCGAAGCCCCGTACGGCGGTGAGCACCTTGTCGAGGGAGTCCGGCGAGTGCGCGTAGTCCACGATCACGGCGGTGCCGTCCGGGGTCTCGAAGCGCTGAAGGCGCCCCGGCACCGGCGGGATCCGGTCCAGCGCGGCGACCAGATCCGCCAGATCGTGCCCCAGCGCGTGGCAGGCGGCGACGGCGGCCAGCGCGTTGGACACCGAGAACCGGCCGGGAACGGGGACGGCGGCCGGGTACTTGTGGCCCCCGTGGTGCAGCGTGAACCGGGTGCCGAAGGCGTCCATCGCGAGGTCCGTCGCACGGTAGTCGGCGTCGGCCTCCAGCGCGTACGTCGTCACGGCGCCCGGCATCAGCGCGGGGATCGAGGCGCCCACGGGGTCGTCGGCGTTGACCACCGCGTGGCGGCAGAGGCCCTGGAACAGGCGCAGCTTGGCGTCCCGGTAGTTCTCCATCGTGCCGTGGTCGTCCAGGTGGTCCTGGGTCAGGTTGGTGAAGACGCCGACGTCGAGGAGGGCGTGGTCCACCCGGTGGTGCAGCAGCCCCATCGACGTGGCCTCCAGCACCACGTTCCGCGCGCCCAGTTCGCGCATCCGGCCCAGCAGATACTGGAAGTCGGTCGCCTCCGGTGTCGTCAGTACGGACGCGGGCATCGGGACGCGCTCGTCGCCGATCCGGCTGCCGCCCGTGCCGATGACGCCCGTCCGCGTGCCCGTGGCGGCCCGCAGCAGCGACTCGGCCATGGAGGAGACCGAGGTCTTCCCGTTGGTCCCGGTGACCGCGACCATGTTCAGCGCACGGCCCGGCTCACCGTGGTAGCGGGAGGCGACGAGGGGCGCGGCCCGCCGCGCGTCCGGCACCCGTACGACGCAGGCACCGGTCCCGGCCGCCCACTCGGCCGGGACCGGCACGTCCACCGGATCCGCCGGGCCCTCGACGAGCACGGCCGCGGCTCCCCGCTCCAGCGCGACCCCCACGAGCCCAGGGCCGCCCTCCTCATGACCTGGTACGGCGAGGAACAGCGAACCGGGCACCACCCGGTGCGCGTCGACGTACGTTCCCCCGGTGACGGCCGTCCCCGGGTCGCCCAGGAGAACGTGGTGGTCGTGCCCGGTCAGCAGTTCGCTCAACTTCACAGGGATCCCTTCGGAGTGACAGCTCTTACTCGACGTACGCGGCGTACTCGGCGTACGCGATGGACGCGATGGACGCGATGGACGCGGCGTACTGGTGCGGTGCGCGGTCCCGGACGGAGCCGGGACGCGGTGGTTCGGGAGGGGGTGCTTCGGGAGGGGTGGAGGGGAGAAGCGGCACGACGGGCACGTTCGCGGACGCGAGTGCGGGTGCGGTGCCGGAGACGGGAGACCGGGGCCTGCCCCGCGTTACGGGCGCCCCGGGACACGAATGCCCGGGGCACGGCCCGCGGTGCTCCGCGAGGGGCGGGCGGCGCCGCGCCGGAAGTGGATCAGCGGGCCTGCCCGTGCCCCGTCATGGGGCGAGGCGAGCGCGCTAGCCGTGCCCGTGCAGGGCCCGGCAACCGGGCTTCGACGCCTCGGTGTCGGCGGCCTTCGCGGCCAGATCGCTGACGATCACCGGACGAGTGGTGACCATGACCGGGAACACGCCATGAGGGGCCTGGATCAGGCACTCCCTCATCGCACATGTGTATCCCATACGACGGAGTTTACATCCGGGGCAACAGCCTCCGCCCCCAAGCCGATCGGCACCGTCACATCGCCACATCGCCATGCCGTCACACGAACCGCACCTCGGTACCAGGCCCGCGTCCGCCCGCTACGGGTCCGGTACGGGACGGCCCTCGTACCCGCGCCGTAGGCCGGTGCGGCGGTCGTTGCAGGCGTGCCCGGCGGTACCGCCGTCGTTCTGCCCCGTATGTCAATCCCCTGCTGGATGCCCGCTTTACCCCGCCGCCCGTAACTTCGCTGTCGGACAACGGGCCGCAGGGCCCGGCCATCGGCCACCAGGGCCGACGGGGGAACGAAGGGGAACACCATGAAGCAGAAGATGGCGCTCGGAGTGGGCGCGGCGGTGATGACCGTCGCGGGTGCGCTCAGCGTCGCACCCGCGGCGAGTGCGAGCCCGGCCGCGCAGGCGGCGCCCGCCGCCGCGGACAGCGGCGTGAGCGCGGCGGCGTGTGCCAACCCGCTGCACACGTACCAGTACAAGAGCTACACGGGCGGCTGGAAGAAGTTCTGCTCGTCGGACAACTACCTGGCCAACAACAAGTTCAGCAACGGCGGCAAGGTCAACGACCACATCCGCTCGGCGAAGAACCTGTCCCGCGGCTGCTACTGGCTCCTCTCGCAGAACTACTACCAGCGGGGCCGCCAGACGTCCTTCAAGCCGTGGAGCTGGGACGCCAACCTCTCCAACAACAACGTCGGGTACAAGACCAGCTCGGTCTACAAGTACTGCGGCTGACCGCCTGGCAGGCACCTGATCCGGCGTGACCGAACCTGACCCGATCGTGTGATTCCGCCGGGGCCCCGTGCCCGCGTCCCACGCCGCGCGGGGCCCCGGCGCCCAGGAGCTGATGTGTCATGCGTGCACGACTGGCGGCCGTGACCGTGGCCGCCGCCTGCTGCGCCGCGCTGACGGCGACGGTGACGGGCTGCGCGGGCACCGCCCCCGCCCCCGGTACCGGCAAGGGCGGGGGCCCGGCCTCGTCGGCGCCGCCGCCGGCCCCGACCCAGGAGGTGAAGGAGCTGACGCTCCCCCTCGACGCGTACACGCTCGGCGCCCCCGAGATGGCACGCGTCACCGTCGCGCAGGACCGGCTGATCGGCGCCTGCATGGCGCGCGCGGGCCTCGGCTGGCCCCGGCTGCCCGCGCGCGACGACCGCGTCTGGCCGCACCGCGGCCGGTACGGGCTGATCGAGTCCGGGCCCGCCGCGCGCTACGGCTACCACCCGCTGCCCGACCCGCACTCCGAGGCGACGGAGGCATGGCTCGCGCGGCGCGAGGCGAAGCTGTCCCCCGAGCAGCGGACCGCCGCGTACGGCACGGCGGCGGAGAAGGACAAGGCGGGCAAGGACAAGGCGGGCAAGGACGGAGAAGGCAGCAGCGCGGGGTGCGAACGGGAGGCGGAGCGCGCTCTGCTGCGCGGCGTGCCCAAGGCCGACTTCGAGCTGGTCGACGAGATCTCCGCCGACACCTACGACCGTTCCCAGCGCGCCCCCGCCGTGAAGAAGGCGTTCGCCAGCTGGAGCGCCTGCATGCGGGACAGGGGCTTCGACTACGCCGATCCGACGGCCGCGAACGACGACGCGCGATGGCGGCGTACGGCGAAGAAGCCCTCGCGGGCCGAGATCGCCACCGCGCGGGCCGATGTCGCCTGCAAGCGTGCGACGTCGCTGGTCGGGGTGTGGTGGCGGACCGAGGCCGCGTGCCAGAAGCGGCGGCTGCGCGCGCACGCCGACGACCTCGTCGACGTCCGCGAGGCCCGCGACCGCTACCTCGCCAACGTCGCCCGGTACGAGAACACCTGAGCGCGGCGCCCTCCCCCGCTGATACTCGACGGACTCCGCGTGGTCCGGCCTCCGTACGGGGGTCGGAGTCCGGACCGCGCGGGCTCGGAGGCCCGGCCCCACGAACCGTGCGCCACAATGGGGCGACGCCTCACCACCGACGCGCCCGCCCTCCCCCAGGACTCCCCACATGCCCAGCTCGCTCAGCGCCACCTCCCACACCCCCGAACGGATCATCGCCGCGACGGACGGCTCCTGCGATCCCAACCCGGGGCCGTGCGCCTGGGCGTACGTCATCGCCGACGCCGAGGGCCGGGCAGCGCGTACCGTCTCCGGTGCGCTGGGCCGCGGCACCAACCAGGTGGCGGAGCTGGCCGCGGTACTGGCGGTGCTGGAGGACACCAGCGGCCCGCTCACCGTCTACGCCGACTCCGTCTACGCCATCAAGTGCCTGACGGTCTGGCTGCCGAACTGGCGCCGCAACGGGTGGCTGAACTCCAGCAGGAAGCCCGTCGCCAACCGCTGTCTCATCGAGCAGGCCGCCGAGCGCATGGAGGGCCGCGACGTGCGTCTGGAGTGGGTGCGCGGGCACAGCGGGCACCCGCTCAACGAGGCGGCCGACCGCGCCGCGCACGCCGCGCTCGCCCTCCCGGTGCTGCGCGACTTCTCCCCGCCCGCACCCGCCCCCGCCCCCGCACCGGCACCCGCACCGGCACCCGTCCCCGCCGCCGACGCGCTCTTCTGACGCCCGCCCGATGAGAAACGCGGGCCCCGCCGTCGACGGGGCCCGCGTTTCCCGCGAGCATTCGTGCACTCTCCGGCCGTCAGGTGATGGTGAACGTGTCCAGCACGTTGTTCTGACCGGAATTCTGCGTACACGGAACGGTAAACGTACCGAGCCCTGTGTTTCCGCCGGACGCGGTCTTCGGGGTGAGGGTCAGGGAAAGGTTGCCGACCCGGATCGTGCCGGTTCCCGCCTGGCTGAAGGTCATGGAAGGCGCCGTGCCGTTCGCCGTGACGGGGAACGCGCCGGATTCGGGGATGGCCGTGTTCTGCAAGGTGTTGGGAACGGTGAGCGGAATGTTCCCCTGCGGCGCCTGGACGGTGGCCGACGCCGAAGCCGTGCCCGTCAGCGTCCTGGCACCGATGAGTCTGAGAGCGGATGTCGTCGTCGCGTTCACCGTGGCCACGGTGGAGACGGGGAACGTGGGACTGGGGGTGTTCCGCGCGACCGAGGCGGGCGCGTCCGCGGTGATCGCCACGGTCATCTGCTGGGCGCCGATCAGGGGCATGGTGCAGGTGTAGGTGAGGCTGAGCGTGGGCTGGATGGCGTGCGCTGTACCAGCGGTACCGAGCCCGGCCAGCCCGCCCGCCGCGAGCGTCGCGGCGGCGAGAGTGGCCCGTACCTTCGTGGCCCGTACCTTCTTTGAAGCCGACTTGCCGTTCATGGAAACACCTCTCGTGTGGTCGTACGCCTGCGAGGTGAAAGACCGGCCAGGAGACGAGGCCGAGATGACGCCGACGAAAAGTACGGGCACTTGCGTGAGAACTCAAGAAAAATTCACCGAAGGCGCCCTGAAATCCTCGCACGCGCCGCCGCACCGCGTTTCCCTTGTCATCCACCCACGAGAATTCGGCACGGAATTATCATCGGATGCGTAATACACGGGCCGGTTTTCCGGAAACGGATCGCCGCATACGGACCCGGTACGAGAAAGGCCGGACCGGCACTGAACTGTGCCGGTCCGGCCTCTCTGTCGAACCCCCTCGAACTCCTCGGACCCGTACGGGATCAGCCCACCGGAGCCACCGGGGCCACCGGAGCCGCCGGAACCGGGTACGTCGGGTACTCGGCCCCTGAGACGTACTGGACGACGCGGATGACCTGGCACGAGTAGCCGAACTCGTTGTCGTACCAGAGGTAGAGGATCGCGTTGTCGCCCTCCACCTTTGTCGCACCGGCGTCGACGATCGAGGCGTGGCGCGAGCCGATGAAGTCGCTGGAGACCGCGTCGGGGGCGCTGGTGAAGTCGATCTGACGCTTGAGCGGCGAGGTCAGCGAGATGTCGCGGAGGTGGTCGAGGACCTCCTCGCGGCTGGTCTCGCGCTCGAGTTGAAGGTTGAGGATGGCGATCGAGACGTCCGGCACCGGGACGCGGATCGAGCTGCCGGTGATCCTCGCGTTGAGGTCGGGCAGCGCCTTGGCCACGGCGGAGGCGGCACCGGTCTCGGTGATGACCATGTTGAGCGGCGCCGAACGGCCGCGCCTGTCGGACTTGTGGAAGTTGTCCAGCAGGTTCTGGTCGTTGGTGAACGAGTGGACGGTCTCCAGGTGGCCGCGCACCACCCCGTACTCGTCGGCCATCGCCTTCAGCGGCGGCACGATCGCGTTGGTGGTGCAGGACGCGCAGGAGATGATCCGCTCGTCCGGCTTGATCATGTCGTGGTTGACGCCGTGGACGACGTTGGGGACGTCGCCCTTGCCTGGCGCTGTCAGTACGACCTTGTCGATGCCGGGACGCAGGTGCTTCGACAGCCCCTCGCGGTCGCGCCACCTGCCGGTGTTGTCGATGAGGACGGCGTCCTGGATGCCGTACTCCGTGTAGTCCACCGTCGTCGGGTCGTCGGAGTAGATCATCTGGATCTCGCTGCCGTTGGCGACGATCCGGCCGTTCTCCTCGTCGACGGTGATGGTGCCCTGGAACTGGCCGTGAATGGAGTCGCGGCGCAGCAGCGAGGCACGCTTGACGAGGTCCTGCTCGCCGCCCTTGCGGACGACGATGGCGCGCAGCCGCAGGCCGTTGCCCGAGCCCGCCTTCTCGATGAGCAGCCGGGCGAGGAGGCGGCCGATGCGGCCGAACCCGTAGAGGACGACGTCGCGCGGGCGACTGGGGTCGATCTTGTTGTCGCCCGTGGCACCGGCGACGGCCCCGGCGGTGAACTCCTCCACCGAGAGCCCGCGGTCGTCGTCCTTGTACGTCGCGGCCAGCATCCCGATGTCGATCTGCGAGGGACCGAGATCGAGCGTGGCGAGGGCGCGCAGGAACGGCAGGGTCTCGGTGACCGACAGCTCCTCCCCGGCGATCTGCCGGGCGAACCGGTGCGCCTTGAGGATGCTGACGACCGACTTGTTCACCAGGGAGCGGCTGTGCAGCAGGACCGTCACGTCCCGCTCACGATGCAGCTTCCCGATGACCGGGATCATCGACTCCGCGATCTCCTCGCGGTGCTTCCAGTTGGTGAACACGTCCTCATTGACAGTCACAGATCTATCTTTCGAGCTAGGCGGTGCTCATATGTTAACCCCACTGATCCGCTGCCCCTCCCGACGCCCCCCTCCGCACCGGGACACCGGGACACCGGGACACCGGGACACCCACTGCGCCGTGGTGAGTACGCCCGCTCCCAGGACCAGAACGGTCGCACTGTCC
This sequence comes from Streptomyces sp. NPDC054796, assembly GCF_053611545.1. Taxonomy (NCBI): domain Bacteria; kingdom Bacillati; phylum Actinomycetota; class Actinomycetes; order Kitasatosporales; family Streptomycetaceae; genus Streptomyces; species Streptomyces sp. NPDC054796. Next base: position 153,347 of record NZ_JBSHAO010000014.1, read on the forward strand.
GCGCCCCGTCGAACGGCCCAGGTTGGCCGCCCGGTCCGGCCCGGCCACCGCCGTCCCCACGTCGGGCTGCTGGAACCCGTACTCGGCGAGAACATCCTGGCCGTCTGCGCCGCCGGGGTCGGCGGCGGCTCGCTCGTGTACCAGGGGCCGGGTGCGCGGCCAGCGCGGCCTCTACGTGCTGGACGGCGCCCTGATCCCGGGCACGACGGGCGCGTGCGACCCGTCGATGACCATCGCCGCCGTGGCCGAGCGCGCCATGGATACCCTCGTGGCCCAGGACGTGGGCACGGTCATCTGAGCGGTACGCCGTCAACGGCCCCCCGCGCACAGCCCCGTGGGGCGAGCCGCGGCAAGGCGGGGAAGGGCCCCGGCAGCGGTGTAACCGGTCATGGACCGAGGAGGAGGCTGGATGAGGCGCCTGCGACTGCCCGGATCCGACAACGAGCACGGCGACGGGGCGGGAATATCGCGGCGATCGCTGCTCGGCGCGTCCGCTTCCGGGGCCGCGGCTCTCCTGCTCGCCGGGTGCGGCCTGGGAGGGGACGACGAAGGGTCCGGCGGCGAGAACGGCAGCGGGAACGGCGGCGGCTCCGGGGGCGGATCGGGCGACGACGAGTCGGCGCATCCCCCCGCGCCGCCGAGCGGCGCGCTCGGCGCCAACTTCAACGAGGACCCCAGCGACATGACCTTCGCGCAGTTGCGGGGGATCTCCGCCGGGTGGCTGCGCGGCTTCATCCCCATGCGGGAGACCGAAACGTCCGACCCGGCCCGTCAGAAATGCGTCGCCACCCTGCTCAAGGCGCGCGAAGAGGGCTACGGCACCATCCTGTCGCTGAAGTTCCCGTACCAGCACAAGGCGCTCCCCGAAGCGGGCAGTTCCGCCATGGACGCCGAACTCGCGCGCGTCGACAAGGTGCTGGCCGCCGCGCTGGGCAAGATGGACATCCTGGTGATCGGCAACGAGCCCTTCCTCGAAACCCGCCAGGCCGAGCGCCGCGGCCCCGCCATCAACGCGTTCTACGAGCACCTCGCCGAGCACGTCATCGCGTACCGCAAGAAGCACTTCGGAGCACGGTGCAGGACCCGCCTGTACATGGGCGCGCTCAACCGCCTGGACGATCCGTCCCGGCGGACGGGCCCCACCCGGCGGTGGATGGAGTTCGTCGGCGAGACCCGGGAGATCGAGGGCGTCGACATCCACCCCCACGTGACGTCCCTCGACGCCGGCCAGAAGTACCTGGACTACGTGCTCCCCCACCTCCGCGACGACCAGAAGTTCCTCGCCACCGAGTTCTCCCTCGTCCTCAACTGGGGCCGGCACATGCGGGACAAGATCCCCGCGGCGTTCGCCTCGAAGTACGACGTGGCCCCGGACACGCGCGTGTGGCAACTGCTCAAGGAGGCCGCCGAGAACCCCTTCCCCCAGGAGAAGTGGGACGCCTTCCTGGCCGCGAGCCCCTGGTTCCACCGGAACCGGCGCTATCTGCGGGACCAGATGCGGAAGTTCCGCGACACGGGGAAGCTCGCGGTCGCCACCTACGGCGTCGTGCAGGCCGACGCCATGGTGCGGAACATCGGCCCCGACAAGACGCCATGGATGCTCAACAGCGTGTACGCCAGCAGGACCGTCGAGGAAGGGGAGGACGGGAGCCCCGGGCTCAACAAGGCGTGGTACGAGGACTTCCGCGCCCTCCAGCGGCAGCGTGACCGCCTGCCTGTCCGCACGGGCGAGACCGCCACGTGATCCCCTGCCCCGGCTGCACCCTCCGTCAGGCTTTCCGTCGGGCTTTCCGTCAGGCTCCTCAGGCGCGGGCGCAGTCGGGGCACAGGCCCCGGTACGTCATCTCGACGGCGGAGACGGTGAATCCGAACCGCTCGGAGTCCGGGAGGTCGGCCAGCGGATCGCCGTCCGGGTGGACGTCGCGGATGAGGCCGCAGCCGGAGCACACCAGGTGCTGGTGGGGCCGGTGTGCGTTCGGGTCGTAGCGTTTGGCGCGTCCGTCGGTGGCCACCTCGATGACCTCACCGAGCAGGACCAGTTCGCCGAGGGTGTTGTACACCGTCGCGCGGGATATCTCCGGAAGCCGGGCCTCCGCCCGCGCGAGCACATCGTCCGCGGTGAGGTGGACGTGCTCGCCGTCGAGTACCTCGGCGACCACCCGGCGCTGGGCGGTCAGCCGCCAGCCACGCCCGCGAAGCCGTTCCAGCAGGTCACTCATGGCCACCAGCCTAACCGTCGACCGACAACCAGCTAAGAACGCGTGACCGGTGTTGGTTGTCGTATTGACTTGGATTTCGTCCATCGTAGGATCGGCTCCAGCTATAGCCAAGGGGCACGACGCGGGCAGGACACAGCGGGAGCTGAGACCACGTGGGTGGTTCCTGAGCCGTGGTCAGCCGAGTCCGGAAGGATTCCCATGTCTGAGAACCACGAAGCGATCGTCGGAGACGCGAAGACGGAGGAAGAAGGCGGCTGCCCTGTGGCGCACGGGCGTGCCCCGCACCCGACCCAGGGCGGCGGCAACCGCCAGTGGTGGCCCGAGCGGCTGAACCTGAAGATCCTCGCCAAGAACCCCGCCGAAGCCAACCCGATGGGTGACGACTTCGACTACGCCGAGGCGTTCAAGACGCTCGACCTGCCCGCCGTGAAGCGGGACATCGCGGAGGTGCTCACCGACTCCAAGGACTGGTGGCCCGCCGACTTCGGCCACTACGGCCCGCTCATGATCCGTATGGCCTGGCACAGCGCCGGTACGTACCGCATCAGCGACGGCCGCGGCGGCGCCGGTTCGGGCCAGCAGCGCTTCGCGCCGCTCAACAGCTGGCCGGACAACGCCAGCCTCGACAAGGCCCGCCGGCTGCTGTGGCCCGTCAAGAAGAAGTACGGCGAGCGCATCTCCTGGGCCGACCTCCTCGTCCTCACCGGCAACGTCGCGCTGGAGACGATGGGCCTGAAGACCTTCGGCTTCGCCGGTGGCCGCGTGGACGCCTGGGAGCCCGAGGAGGACGTGTACTGGGGCCCCGAGACCGAGTGGCTCGGCGACGCGCGCTACAGCGGCGACCGCGAGCTGGAGAACCCGCTCGGCGCCGTCCAGATGGGCCTCATCTACGTCAACCCCGAGGGCCCCAACGGCAACCCGGACCCGATCGCCGCGGCCCGCGACATCCGCGAGACGTTCCGCCGCATGGCGATGAACGACGAGGAGACCGTCGCCCTCATCGCGGGCGGCCACACCTTCGGCAAGACGCACGGCGCGGGGCCCGACAGCAACGTCGGCGCCGACCCGGAGGCCGCGCCGATGGAACAGATGGGCCTCGGCTGGAAGAGCACGTTCAACACCGGCGTCGGCCCGGACGCCATCACCTCGGGCCTCGAGGTGACGTGGACGACCACCCCGACCCAGTGGAGCAACGGGTTCTTCAAGAACCTCTTCGAGTACGAGTACGAGCTGACGCAGAGCCCCGCCGGGGCCAACCAGTGGATCGCCAAGGACGCCCCGGAGATCGTCCCGGACGCGCACGACCCGTCGAAGAAGCACCGTCCCCAGATGCTCACCACGGACCTGTCGCTGCGCTTCGACCCGATCTACGAGCCGATCTCCCGGCGCTTCTACGAGAACCCCGAGGAGTTCGCGGACGCCTTCGCGCGCGCCTGGTTCAAGCTGACGCACCGTGACATGGGCCCGGTCCAGCGCTACCTCGGCCCGGAGGTCCCGTCCGAGACGCTGCTGTGGCAGGACCCGCTGCCCGAGCGCACCGGCGAGCTGATCGACGCCGCGGACATCGCCACCCTGAAGGAGGCCATCCTCGGCACGGACCTCACCGTCGCCCAGCTCGTCTCCGCCGCCTGGGCCTCGGCGTCCACCTTCCGCGGCAGCGACAAGCGCGGCGGCGCCAACGGCGCCCGCGTCCGCCTGGAGCCGCAGCGGAGCTGGGAGGTCAACGACCCGGAGTCGCTGGCGCAGGTGCTGCGGACCCTTACGAGCGTCCAGGCGTCCTTCAACTCCTCGGCGAGCGGCGGCAAGCACGTCTCGCTGGCCGACCTGATCGTGCTCGGCGGCTGCGCGGCCGTCGAGAAGGCGGCCAGGGACGCGGGGCAGCCCGTCGAGGTGCCCTTCACGCCGGGCCGCGTGGACGCCTCCGAGGAGCAGACGGACGCCGAGTCCTTCGCCGCGCTGGAGCCCACCGTCGACGGCTTCCGCAACTACCAGGGCAAGGGCAACCGGCTGCCCGCCGAGTACCTGCTCATCGACAAGGGCAACCTGCTCACCCTGAGCGCGCCCGAGCTGACCGTCCTCGTCGGCGGCCTGCGCGTCCTGGGCGCCAACCAGGGCGGGTCGAAGCACGGGCTCCTCACCGAGCGCCCGGGGCAGCTCACGAACGACTTCTTCGTCAACCTGCTCGACATGGACACCACCTGGAAGTCCACGTCCGAGGCGCAGGACGAGTTCGAGGGCCGCGACGCCAACGGCACCGTGCGGTGGACGGGGACGCGTGCGGACCTGGTCTTCGGCGCGAACGCCGAGCTGCGCGCCGTCGCGGAGGTGTACGCGAGCGAGGGCTGCGAGAAGAAGTTCGTCAGGGACTTCGTCGCCGCCTGGGACAAGGTGATGAACCTCGACCGCTTCGACCTCGTCTGACCGACGCGTCTGGTCCGAGGTGAGAGCCGCCGCCCCGGCACGGGGTGGCGGCTCTTGCCGTGTTCCCGGCGATTTCCTGGCGAAATCCCGGGCGAAATTCCGGCGAATTTCCGGTGCCCGAAATCTCCGACCTGTCCAACTGCCCGCGATGTTAGGGTGAGTTGCTGACAGGATATCGGCAGGATATCGGGGACGTTCTAAGGACCGGTATGAGGAAGTACAGGACTGTCGGTGTAGCGCTCTTCGCCGCAGCGGCGGTTGTCAGCGGGTCGGGTGTCGCAAACGCCTCGGCCGGCTGGGACTATGTCGGCGCCGGGGATTTCAGTAACCGCGATGTGGACAACGGCCTGTGGTTCACCGACTACGTCCAATCCAGCGGCGGCAGTTTCCGCACGTGCCTCGCGAACAAGTCGGAAACGTACACGTACACCCTGTGGGAGCACGACAGCAGCAATTCCCGGAAGATCGCGTCGAAGTCCAGCAAGGGCGGCTGCCTCGTCTTCAACGGAATTGACGATTACGTCGACGGCGGCAACAACAAGGCAGAGCTGATGCTCTCGACGAACAACCCCGAGGGCGGCGACGGAGTCGCCTTCTACGACTAGCAGCGGTTCACGCCGCGCAAGTCCGGCCCCTGGTGGCATGCTGCGGACATGACCGAGGGAACCGCTGAGGGAACTGCCGAGGGAGCCACCAGGGAAGCCGCCGCGGAGTTCGAGGCGCACCGCTCGCGGCTCTTCTCGCTCGCGTACAGGATGCTGGGCTCGGCCGCGGAGGCCGAGGACATCGTGCAGGACACGTATCTGCGCTGGAGCGCGGCCGACACCTCCGCCGTCCGCACACCGGCCGCCTGGCTGACCAAGGTCATGACGAATCTCTGCCTCAACCACCTCACCTCGGCGCGTGCCCGGCGCGAGCTGTATACCGGCACCTGGCTCCCGGAGCCGGTCCTCACGCGCGCCGCCCCCGGCGCCCCGCCCAGCCCCCTCGGCCCGCTGGAGACCGTCGAGCAGCGGGAGTCCGTCTCGCTCGCGCTGCTCACCCTGATGGAACGCCTCACTCCGGCCGAACGCGCGGTGTTCGTGCTGCGCGAGGCGTTCGGGCACAGTCACCGCGAGGTCGCGGAGGCCGTCGGCATCGAGGAGGCCCACTCACGGCAGCTGCACGGCCGGGCCCGCGCCCGGCTCGGCGGGTCGCGCGGGTCGCGGAGAGGCTTCGACGTCGACGAGGAACGGCGCGGGAAGATCGTCGAGCGCTTCTTCTCCGCAGCGCTCGAAGGCGATGTGGCCGGTCTTGAGGAGCTGCTCGCCGAGGACGTGGTCGCCTGGACCGACGGAGGCGGCGAGGTGTCCGCGGCCCGTCGGCCGATCACGGGGCGGGACAAGGTGCTCCGCTATCTGCTGGGCCTGGGCGCCCGGCCCGAGGCGGCGCGGGTCCGGGCCGAGTTCGCCGAGGTGAACGGCGCACCGGCGGCCCTCGTCCGCGCGGGTCACGTCCTGCTCGCCGTCTTCGTACCGGAGATCGAGGAGGGGCGGGTCACGGCGGTCCGCACCGTCGTCAACCCCGGCAAGCTCGCGTTCGCCGCGGCCCAGCTCGCGTGATCCACTTCACGCCGGGGGCTGTCCCTGAGCTGTCACGTATCCGCCCGCTCGCCGGTTCAGGAGGCATGACACATCACATCGTGGTCCTGGGGGCCGGATACGCGGGGCTGGCCGCCGCGAAGGGCGTGGCCCGTAAGCTGCGCCGGCTCGACGTACGCGTCACGCTGGTCAACGCCGTCGGCCACTTCGTCGAGCGGGTGCGGCTGCACCAGCTCGCCGCGGGCCAGCGCCTGCGGGACCTGCCCCTGAGCGGTCTCCTCGCCGGTACGGGCGTCGAGCTGGTCGTCGGCCGGGTGACCGCGATCGACGCCGCTTCGCGTACGGTCCGGCTCGATTCCGCGCCGCACGCGCTCGGCTACGACACCCTCGTCTACGCGCTGGGCAGCGCTGCCGACACCGCCGCCGTCCCCGGCGCTGCCACGCACGCGTCGGCGGTGGCCACGTACGAGGACGCGGTGCGGCTGCGCGCGCGTACGGCCGCGGCGCGGGGCTCGCTGGCCGTGGCCGGAGCGGGCCTGACCGGGCTGGAGACGGCCACCGAACTGGCCGCGGCCCACCCGGCGCTCACGGTACGGCTGGTCACGGCGGGCGAGCTCGGCGCCGGGCTCTCCGCGCGTGCGCGGCGCCATCTGCGCGGCGCCCTGGAGCGGCACGGGGTGACGCTGCACGAGCACACCCGCGTCAGCGAGGTCGCGGCGCACGGCCTGGTCCTCGCCGACGGCGGCGAGATTCCCGCCGACGCCGTCGTCTGGACGGCCGGGTTCCGCGTGCCGGAGCTGGCGCGCGAGGCCGGGTTCGCGGTGGACGCGCGCGGGCTGCTGACGGTCGGCCCGACGCTGCGCTCGACCTCCCACCCGGAGGTCTTCGCGGCAGGCGACGCGGCGGGCGCGTACGGGCCCGGCGGCGGCGCGTCCCGCATGTCGTGCCAGACCGGGCTGCCGATGGGCGCGTACGTGGCGGGCAGCGTCGCCGCCGCGTTGACGGGGCGTGTCGCGAGGCCGCTACGGCTGCGCTACGTCTGGCAGAACATCAGCCTCGGCCGTCACGAAGCCCTCACCCAATTCACCCGCCCCGACGACACCCCCGTCAACACCATCCTCACGGGCCGCGCCTCGGCCCGCTTCAAGGAGGCGGTCACGAGGGGGACGGTTCTGGCACTGCGGCGGTGAGGCGGGGGGCGCGGAGTGGGGGCAGGGCCGAGGGCGCGAGGTGGGGCCGGAGGTTCACGCCGGAGGGGTGCTGAACGAGATCCGGGTGTCGGGCGGCGCATCGGGCCGACCCGGTACGGGCCCGCGGGCCTCCACCCACGCATCGCCGGCGATCTCCGTGGCGACGCGGCGCCAGAAAGCGCCCGCGGCCGGGTTGTCGTCCTGAAAGGCGATCTCCCACGGGCCCGGTCGCCCGGCCACGATCTGCCGCACGGCGCTCAGCCCGACCCCCGCTCTCCGTATCCCGCGCACCACGAAGAACGCGCTCAGCTCGTACGTCGGGCCGGACATGACCTCCACGAGCGCGAGCCCGGCAGGACGCTCACGCACCGTCAGAAGGTAGAGGTGACAGGGCGAGCACCCGTCGTCGGTGAACGCCGTCCGGAGCCGCTCGCGCTGGAAGGATCCGTCGGCGTCGGGCAACCAGCCACCGGACTCGGACATGTCGTGGCAGCACATCAGCCACAGCCGCTCCATGACGGGCTGGTCGTCGGCTCCCGCGAGACGTACACGTACCGCTTCCCTGTCCATGCGCTGCCCCCGTAACGGGCTGACCGCGCTCCTCTCATCTCTCACCGGAGCGCGGCCAGGTTCCTCATGTCACCAGATGCGCCACGCCTGCTTGTTCGTCATGTGCCCAAGACGCCGGATGAACTTGCGCATGCTCTTCACCTCCCGTCCTCGCTCGAAACGGCCGCCTGAGCGGAGGACACGGTGGTCGCCAGGCGGTGCAGCCGGAAGTCGGGAGGGGTGATGATCCCCTGCACCCGGGGGCGTGCAGAGCCGCCGTGCACGGACAGCCGGACGCCCTGGGAGAGGGCGGCCACCAGGGCCGTCGCCATGTCGAAGGCGACCGAGGCCCCCGCGCACGCGCGCGGGCCTGCGCCGAAGGGCAAGAACGCGCCACGGGTGGTGTCGTGAGCCCATCGGTCGGGCCGGAAGCGGTTCGCCTCGGGCCAGACGTCAGGGTTCCGGTGGAGGAGGTACGCGCAGACCGCGACGGTCTCGCCGGGCTCCAGCGGAACGCCTGCCAGCTCGTGGGGCAGCCGTACAGTGCGGGTGTAGAGCCAGGCGACGGGCCACAAGCGGAGGGCCTCGCGCACGGCACGGTCCGGGGGCACCGTGGCCAGCTCGATTCCGCTTCGGGCGGCGAGCAGCATCGCCCACGCCACCACGTGCGCGACGGGCGCCACGCTGGTGCGGAACAACTGGAGGTACGCGCTCGCGATCTCCAGCACGTCGGTGTCCGGGGGCGTCGCCGTACGGACCGCGTCCAGCAGGTCTGGGGGCGCGAGGCGGACGCCGGTGGCGCGCCGTGCCCGGACCTCCTCGGCCACCGCGTGGTGCAGCCTCGCGCGCAGCAGGTGCTGTGGCAGCCGGGCCAGGGGGTGGGGCGCGCGGATCAGCACGTCGTGCCGGTGGACACACCGTGCCATGAGGTGACGCAACCGTGGGCCGCTGTCCGGGTGCAGCAGCACACCGGCGAGGAGCTTGTGCACCAGCACCCGGCCCGCTTGCGGCCACACCGAGTCCTCGCCCAGTCCGGCGACGGCGCGCGAGAGCACGTCCTGACGGCTGGTCAGGTGTGCCCGCAGAACCCGTCGGGCCGCCCGGCCCACGGCCATCTGTGTCGCGGGGTCGGCGAGCCGGCCGCCACGGGGGCGCAGAAAGCCGGTGACCTCCTCGTAGCACCGCCCACCGTCACGAAGCACCCGCACGGCGCTCTCTGGATCGGCGACGCACAACGCCCCGTCCGGCATACGGAACGGAGTCCCCTGGGCCTGAGCAGCCCTCTCAACGAACCCAATCGGATCCCGACGAAACCCGCCGCCCCCAGTCACCCTGCCGTACCCCCTCCCGCCAACGCGGCCCGACGACATACGGCTCTGTGGGCATTCTGGCCGCCTTCACGGCCGGATGGAGCGGGTGAGGCCGTTCTGACTGGAAAGGGCTGAGGAGGCTTTGCGTCCATTTCCCAGACGCCGAGGTGCGAGCGGAAACACCCTCCTCTCCCCTATTGGCCAGCATTCGCCTCTTGTCGGCGCGCGTTCGAGGGTTCCCCGGGCAGGGGCGGGAGCGGGGCTCTGGTCATGCCCCGTGGAAAAAGCCGTCGGCCGCGTCTCCCGAGAGCGGAAGACACGGCCGACGGTCCACAGAAGGCCCAGGCGAGCAGGCTCTTGCTCTGGCCTGCGACGTTCTTAAATGTCGAAGTACAGCTCGAACTCGTGCGGGTGCGGGCGGAGCTGCATGGGGGCGATTTCGTTTGTGCGCTTGTAGTCGACCCACGTCTCGATCAGGTCGGAGGTGAAGACGCCGCCCGCCTGGAGGTACTCGTTGTCCGACTCCAGGGCCTCGAGGACGGCCGGGAGGGAGGTCGGGACCTGGGCGACGCCCGCGTGCTCCTCGGGGGCCAGTTCGTAGAGGTCCTTGTCGATCGGCTCGGCCGGCTCGATCTTGTTCTTGACGCCGTCCAGGCCCGCCATCAGCAGCGCCGAGAAGGCGAGGTACGGGTTCGAGGACGGGTCCGGGGCGCGGAACTCGACGCGCTTGGCCTTCGGGTTCGAGCCCGTGATCGGGATGCGCATCGCCGCGGAGCGGTTGCGCTGCGAGTAGACCAGGTTGACCGGGGCCTCGAAGCCGGGCACCAGGCGGTGGTACGAGTTCACCGTCGGGTTGGTGAAGGCCAGCAGCGACGGGGCGTGCTTGAGGATGCCGCCGATGTAGTAGCGGGCGGTGTCCGAGAGGCCCGCGTAGCCCTGCTCGTCGTAGAAGAGCGGGGAGCCCTCGCTCCACAGGGACTGGTGGACGTGCATGCCCGAGCCGTTGTCGCCGAAGATCGGCTTCGGCATGAAGGTCGCGGTCTTGCCGTTGCGCCAGGCCGTGTTCTTCACGATGTACTTGAAGAGCATCAGGTCGTCGGCGGCGGCGAGCAGCGTGTTGAACTTGTAGTTGATCTCCGCCTGGCCCGCGGTGCCGACCTCGTGGTGCTGGCGCTCGACCTGGAGACCGGCCTTGATCAGCTCGGTGCTGATCTCCGCGCGGAGGTCGGCGAAGTGGTCGACGGGCGGGGCCGGGAAGTAGCCGCCCTTGTAGCGGACCTTGTAGCCGCGGTTGCCGCCGTCCTCCAGGGCGCCGGTGTTCCAGGCGCCGGCCTCGGAGTCGATCTCGTAGAACGCGCCGTTCGCCTTGGTCTCGAAGCGGGCGCTGTCGAAGACGTAGAACTCGGCCTCGGGGCCGAAGAACGCGGTGTCGGCGATGCCGGAGGAGGTGAGGTACGCCTCGGCCTTCTTCGCCACGTTCCGCGGGTCACGGCTGTACTGCTCGCCGGTGATCGGGTCGTGGATGAAGAAGTTGATGTTGAGGTGCTTCTCCGCACGGAAGGGGTCCAGGCGAGCCGTGGACAGGTCAGGCACGAGCGCCATGTCGGACTCGTGGATGGCCTGGAAGCCGCGGATCGACGAGCCGTCGAACATCAGGCTCTCGGCCGGGTCGAAGGTCTCGACCGGGACCGTGAAGTGCTGCATGATGCCGGGCAGGTCGCAGAAGCGGACATCGATGTACTTCACATCGTTGTCCGCGATGTACTTCTTGGCCTCGTCGGCGTTCTGGAACATCCAACTCCTCCTAGTCCCGCCGCGAGGGGACGGGAATTGCTGCGGGGCGCAGGCCAGTGCGGTGGCGCGCTGATGCCCGACCATAAGCAGAGGCCATTTCTCAAGCATGACCCGTTTGTTTCGCCGATGTTAACCAGGATACGAGCGTCGGCCCCTGGTGACCTGCGGGCAAGGTCATTTTTCCGCGCGTTACCGTTGACGGGTGGACAACAGGGAAGCAATCGGCTCGTGGCTCTCAGGACCCCGCGCCACCGCAGAGGACATGGGCGCGGACTTCGGCTACCGCGGTGAGCGGCTCGGCCTCCCCCAAGAGGGCCCGAACTCCATCGCGCCGGTCGGCCGCCGCTTCGGGGCCATCTTCATCGACTGGGCGCTCTGCGTGCTGATCGGCTACGGACTCCTCGCGGGCCGCGATCTCCAGTCCGCCAACAACTGGGCCCTCGCCGTCTTCCTCGTCATGAGCCTGCTGACCGTCGGCACCATCGGCTGCACTCCCGGCAAGCGCCTCCTGGGGCTGCGCGTCATCGCGGTCGACGGGCACGGCAAGCTGCCCCTGTGGCGTACGGCCGTACGGACGGTGCTGCTCGGTCTCGCCATCCCCGCGCTCATCTGGGACCGCGACAGCCGCGGCCTCCACGACCGCCTCTCCGGCGCGGTCCAGGTCCGGATCTGACTGGTTCGGGACCTGATCCGATCGGTTCGGGTCCGGAGTCGACCAGGCCCGGCCGTGGACGCGGCGACCGCTTCCGCTACGGGTGAGGGCGGCACGGGAGCGTTGCCGCCCCGTGCCGCCCTCACTCTTATGTGGCCTTCGTACGGCCCCTGTCCGACGGAGCGGCGCCGGTACTGCCCGCCCCGGCACCGTATACGAGAGCGGGTGACCTGTCGGCGACCGGTCAGCGGCCGCCGCCCTGGCCGCCCTTCGGCATCCGCATCCCCTTGGGCATCGGCCCCTTCGGGATCGGCATGTTGCTCATGAGGTCGCCGAGCGCGCGCAAGCGGTCGTTGACCTCGGTGACCTGGCCGCCCGCCAGGGTGCGCGGCAGCTTCAGCATCTTGGTGCGGAGCTTCTTCAGGGGCACCTGGCCCTTGTCCTCGTCGTCGCCCACGACGATGTCGTGCACCGGTACGTCGGCCACGATCCGCGCCATCCTGCGCTTCTCGGCGCCGAGCAGCGAGCGCACCCGGTTCGGGTTGCCCTCGCCCACCAGCACGATGCCCGCCTTGCCGACGGCACGGTGGACGACGTCCTGGTTGCGGTTCATCGCGACGGCCGGGGTGACGTTCCAGCCGCGGCCGATGTTCTCCAGCACCGCGGCTGCCGCGCCCGGCTGGCCCTCCATCTGCCCGAAGGCCGCCTTCTCGGCGCGCCGCCCGAAGACGATCGCCGCCGCCAGGAAGCCCAGCAGGACTCCCAGGATGCCCGCGTAGACCGGGTGGCCGATCAGGAAGCCGATCGCGAGGAGGACACCGAAGGTGACAAGCCCCACGCCGGCCAGGATCCAGCCGATCATCCGGTCCGCACGCCGGGTCATCTTGTACGTCAGGGCGATCTGCTTGAGCCGCCCTGGATTCGCAGTGTTCTCTGCGTTGTCCTTCCTCGCCATGCGGGGAAGTTTACGTGGCGGCCGGAGTCCGGGTCTTCGCGGCCTCCAGAATGCGCTGTGCCTCCGTACGCGCCTTCGCCCGCTGGCGGTCCTCCAGGACCGCTGTCCAGGCGTTTCGGCGCGCCGTCAGGTTGCCCCGGCGCAACAGCAGGCTCTCCAAGCTTTCCAACGCGCGCAGCGTGGTCTGCAAGGCGGATCCCCTCCGTGGAGTGGCGTGTGGGTACGGAATGAGCTGTGCGGGTACTGCGGTCGTGCGTGTGCTGCGGTGGTGCCGTGCCGTGCCGGTCGTGCTCTGCGGTGCTGTGGTGCTCGGGTCCGTGCCGGGCGTGCGCCCGGCCCCGCTCCCGCCCCCGTGTCCCCCGTACATCCCCCGTACTCCGCGTCAGTCCAGCGTCACGTTCCGGTGTTACCAGCGCATGACCGGGGGGTCAAAGACTTCGAAAGGATGCGCGTCGAACCTCACGCCGTATTCGCGCCATGCTGACGCCGCGCTGACACGCGGCCCGGACGGCGGAAGGCGGCGGCTACGCCACCTTCGCGCCGCGTGCCTCGACCGCCTGCTTGTAGAGCCGCCCCGCGCGGTACGAGGAGCGGACCAGCGGCCCCGACATGACGCCCGCGTAGCCGATCTCCTCGGCCTCCTGCTGGAGCTCCACGAACTCGTGCGGCTTCACCCAGCGCTCCACCGGGTGGTGGCGGGGCGTGGGGCGCAGGTACTGGGTGATCGTGATCAGCTCGCAGCCCGCCTCGTGGAGATCGCGCAGGGCCTCGCTGACCTCTTCGCGGGTCTCCCCCATGCCGAGGATGAGGTTGGACTTGGTGACCAGGCCGTCCTCACGGGCGCGGGTGATCACCTCCAGCGAGCGCTCGTAGCGGAAGCCGGGGCGGATGCGCTTGAAGATCCGGGGAACCGTCTCGACGTTGTGCGCCAGCACCTCGGGCCGCGAGGAGAAGACCTCGGCGAGCTGCTCGGGCACCGCATTGAAGTCCGGGATCAGCAGCTCGACGCCGGTGCCGGGCATCATGGCGTGGATCTGCCGGACGGTCTCGGCGTAGAGCCAGGCGCCGCCGTCGTCCAGATCGTCGCGCGCGACGCCGGTGATGGTCGCGTAGCGCAGCTCCATCTGCTGGACGGACTCGGCCACGCGGCGCGGCTCGTCGCGGTCCAGCTCGGCGGGCTTGCCGGTGTCGATCTGGCAGAAGTCGCAGCGCCGGGTGCACTGCTCGCCGCCGATGAGGAAGGTGGCCTCGCGGTCCTCCCAGCACTCGAAGATGTTGGGGCAGCCCGCCTCCTGGCAGACGGTGTGGAGCCCCTCCTTCTTCACGAGGCTCTGGAGGGCGTTGTACTCGGGGCCCATTTTCGCCCGGGTCTTGATCCACTCGGGCTTGCGCTCGATGGGGGTCTGGCTGTTCCGGACCTCCAGGCGGAGCATCTTGCGACCGTCGGGTGCGACAGCGGACACGTCCGGCTCCCTACGTACTTACGTACTTTCGATTCCTCGGCGCCCATAAGGGTACGCCTGTGCTTCTCCGGGCTCCGGGGGTCGCCCCCCGTCGGTTCTCAGTGCTGGTTCAGTGCTGGTCTACACGGATCTCACACCGCGCGCGGCAGCGGTTCCGTGGACTCCAGGACCTCGCGCAGGTGTTTCTCCACTACAGGAAGCACTTCGGTCACCGGGACATTCCTGCCCAGCTCGTTCGAGAGCGAGCTGACGCCCGCGTCGCGGATGCCACAGGGGACGATCTTGTCGAACGAGGTGTTGTCGGGGTCACAGTTCAGCGCGAAGCCGTGCATCGTGACGCCCTTGGCCACGCGGACGCCGATCGCGCCCAGCTTGCGGTCCTCGCCGCGCTGGCCCGCGTTCGACGGCGCGTACTCGGGGCCCTTGAGACGCGCGTCGAACTCGTCGTCCTCGTCGTCCCGCCCCCCGCCGAGGCCTGGGGCCAGGTCCAGCGAGAGGCCGCCGGGCGACGGGCGCGACTCCACCGGGTCGCCCAGCACCCACACCCCGCTGCGCCCCTCGACGCGGGTGACCTCCAGGCCGAAGTCGGCGCAGGCGCGGATCATGGCCTCCTCCATCCGCCGCACGTGCGCGATCACGTCCACGGGGCGGGGGAGCTTCAGGATCGGGTAGCAGACGAGCTGGCCTGGACCGTGCCAGGTGATCTTGCCGCCGCGGTCGACGTCCACCACGGGGGTGCCGTCGAGCGGGCGCTCGTTGTCGGCGGTGCGCCGTCCGGCCGTATAGACCGGGGCGTGCTCCAGCAGCAGACAGGTGTCGGGGACCTCGTCCGCGAAGCGCGCGGCGTGCACCCTGCGCTGCTCCTGCCACGCCTCCTGGTAGTCGACGGCGTCTCCGCCGAACCCCAGGTGGACAAAGCGCAGCTCGCTCACGACAGCTCCTCCTACGGTGTGCCGGGCTCCGGATCGCGGAGGCCCGGGATCGCGCCCTGGAAGCCACTGTACGGCCGTCCCCGGCGGTCCTGGCAGGCGCCCGTCGGCTCACACGTACGGATGAATACGCGACGAAGAGGCCGAGGGATGTACGAGGGGCCGTTACATTCGCGCCGTTCCGCAGGGCGCCCCGGCGTCTGCCGCAAGCCGTAGGGCAGGAGACCGTAAAGCTGATGACGATGGAACGAGCTGGGAGCGCTTCCTCCCAGTCCTCCCCACAGCGCATCCCCAACCGCCAGCTCGCCGCACTGATCGCCGAGGCCGGGTTCTCCAACGCCGGGCTCGCCCGGCGCGTGGATCAACTCGGCCTGGAACACGGTCTCGATCTCCGCTACGACAAGACCTCGGTGACGCGCTGGCTGCGCGGCCAGCAGCCGCGGGGCACGACGCCCGCACTGATCGCCGAGGTCTTCACCCGCAGGCTGGGACGCCGGCTGACCGCGCAGGATCTGGGGCTCGACGCGTGCGCGCCCGTCTACGCGGGCCTGGAATTCGCCGCGACGCCCACCGAAGCGGTGGACATCGTCAGCGGCCTGTGGCGCAAGGACTCCGGCAGCCATGCCGAGCTGCGCAAGATCGCGTTCACCCCGGCCGGGCTCGTGGTGCCCAGCCGCGACTGGCTGATCGGCCGGGCCGACGAACGCGTCGCGCGCGGCGACCCGGACTCGGGTGGCCCCGGCGGCGGACCCGGCGGTCCGCCGGGAGGGGCGCCCGGAACCCCGGGGTCCCCGGGGAACAGGGCGCGGGTCCCCGCGCAGATGCGGGGCCAGGGCGGTCCGGGCCCAGGTCCAGGACCAGGGCCGGGTCCGGGTCCGGGGCAGCCGTCCGCCTCGCCCGTTCCGGCGGGCGCTGGCGTGCACGGCTCCGCCGCGCACGGCTCCGGCCACGGCCCCGGGCACGCGGGCTACCCCGGGCGGCGCCCCGCGCCCGGCGGCGCGCACGCGCTGACCGCCTCCCCCGCCACAGCACCGGGGGTCACGGCCGCCTCGGCCGCCTCGGCGGCGACGGCGGCCTCCCGGATGGACCGGGTCGAGCGCGGTCCAGGACAGCGGGTGAGCGCCGGGGACGTCAACGCGCTGCGCTCGGTCTGCGAGCTGTTCCGCGCCCTCGACCACGCCTACGGCGGCGGCCACGCGCGCCAGGCCCTGGTGCGGTATCTGGAGCACGAGACCGAGCCGATGCTGCGCGGGGTCTACGGCGAGCAGGTCGGACGCAGGCTCTTCGGAGCCGCAGCCGATCTGACCCGGCTCGCGGGCTGGACGTCGTACGACATCGCGGCGCACGGCCTCGCCCAGCGCTATTTCGTGCAGGCCCTGCGGCTGGCCCAGGCCGCGGGCGACCGCGCCTACGGCAGCTACGTCCTGGTGACCATGAGCCGCCAGGCCGTGTATCTCGGCCACGGCAGGGAGGCGGTGCAGCTCGCGCGGGTCGCGCAGCAGGGCGTGGGGACGGCGGCGCCGCCCGTCGTCCAGGCGCTGCTGCACGCGGCGGAGGCGCGCGGGCACGGGGTGCTCGGCGAGGTCAGGGCGTGCACGGCATCGCTGGCGCGAGCCGAGCGCGCGCTGGAGACGTCGCGGCCCGGCGCGGGCGAGGAGGTGCCGCAGTGGGCGCGCTTCTTCGACGAGGCGCAGCTCGCCGACGAGTTCGGGCACTGCCACCGCGACCTCCAGCAGTACCGCGCGGCAGCCCAGCACGCGGAGCGCTCGCTCCAGTTGCGCGGGACGGGGTACGCGCGCAGCCGCCTCTTCTGCCGCGTGGTGCTGGCCACGGCCAGGCTCGGGCTCGGCGAGATCGAGCAGGCGTGCACGCTGGGCGCCGAGGCGGCGCAGCAGGCGGCCGAGATGCGGAGCGTGCGGGCGCACGAGTACGTACGGGACTTCGAGCGCCGCCTCGAGCCCTACCGCGACGCGGCGCCCGTGCGGGGCTATCGCGAACGGGTCGCCGCGCTGGGCTGATCCGGTCCGGCGCCCTGGCGGGGCGGGGGGCAGGGTGCCCTGGGCCCCTCCCCTGCCGGGGGTGGGGCGGGCGGTCGCGGGTCGTTACCGTGAGTGCATGGAGATCTGGATCAACCCCGCCTGCTCGAAGTGCCGCGGCGCGCTGAAGCTGCTCGACGAGGAGGGCGCCTCGTACACGGTGCGGCGCTATCTGGAGGACCCGCCCCGGCCCGACGAGCTGCGTGCCGTCCTGGAACGGCTCGGGCTCGAACCGTGGGACATCGTGCGGACGCAGGAGGCCGAGGCCAAGGAGCTGGGGCTCAAGGACTGGCCGCGCGACGCGGACGCGCGGGAGCGCTGGATCCAGGCGCTGGCCGAGCACCCCAAGCTGATCCAGCGCCCGATCATCACGGCGGACGACGGCACGGCGCTCGTCGCGCGCTCCGACGAGGCCGTACGGGACGCGCTCTCGCGCTGAGACACAGGCGCAGAGGGGCGGGGTCCGCGTGACCGGTCACGCGGGCCCCGTCACGTCGGCCCGCTCCCGTCGGCCCGTCAGCGTTCGCCCCGTCAGCGTCTGGGCCGCAGCACGCAGGGGATCTCCATCGTGACCATCGTCGGCCCGCCGGGCGGGCTGCTCACCGCGAGGATGCCGTCGAACTGGCCGAGCCGCCGCTCGATGCCCGCCATCCCCGAGCCCTTGGCGAGGTCGGCGCCGCCGCAGCCGTTGTCCGTGACCGCGATGCGCAGCATGCCGCCCGCCGACTCGCTGTAGTGGACGTCCAGCCAGACCCGCTCGGCGCCCGAGTGCTTGGCCGCGTTGGTCAGCACCTCGCTGATGGCGAAGTACGCCGCCGACTCGACGGGTTCCTCGAAGCGCCCCCGCAGTTCGATGTCCGTCTCCACGGGGATCTGCGTGCGCAGCGCGAGCGCTTCGGCCGCGTCGCCGAGACCTCGCTCGGCCAGTACCGGCGGGTGGATGCCGCGGACGAGGTCGCGCAGCTCGGTCAGCGCCGCCGCCGAACTCGCCCTGGCCTGCGCGAGCAGCCGCTTCGCCTGCGCCGGGTCCTTCTCGATCAGCGCCTCGACGGTGCCCAGGCTCATGCCCATGGACACCAGCCGCGCCTGGGCCCCGTCGTGCAGGTCGCGCTCGATGCGGCGCAGTTCGGCGGCCGACGAGTCGACCGCGTCGTGCCGTGTCTCGTACAGCCGCTCCACGCGCTGCGCCAGCTCGGCGCCCCGGCTCGGCGAGATCATCAGCTTGACGAGCAGGAAGTGCGTCTTGATGAGGGGCACGTTCACCCGCAGCGCCACGGCGAGCAGGGCGGTGCCCAGGCAGGCGCACAGCACGGCGCTGAAGAAGCCGGTGACGGGGATGAAGGCGTACCAGTAGCTGTCCTGTACCGCCTGCCAGACGCCCGCGAGCAGGACGTAGCCCCACACGCCGTAGGCGACCAGCGCGGGCGGGAAGACGGCGCAGACGAAGCCCGCGACCGCGTCGGTGAGCAGCCAGGCCAGATCGCGCCAGGTGGCCGGGTCCTTGAGCAGATACGTGCAGCGCTCGACGACGCCGGTCACCCCGGTGCGCAGGTCGCGCGGGAAGGGGCGGTACGGCGCGGGTACGGGGAGGCCCGCCCACTCCAGCGCGAACGCGCGCCGCTGGTTGGCGTGCATCCGCACCAGGCTCGTCACCAGGGGCGTGGTGAAGACGCCGACCCCGACGAGGATCAGCGCGATCGACACGACGCTCAGGATGAACAGGGCGAGCGAGGCGCCGATGGACAGGCCCATCAGCGTGAGGCCCTGGACGGCCGCGATCGCGGCGTCCCTGGCGCGTTCGGCCAGGCTCGGGCGACGGCGCGCGTGCGGCGTGGCGTCGGCGGGTCCGGTGCCGCGATCGGGTCCGGTGCTGGTGCTGGTGCCGGTGCTGCGGTCGGGGCCGCTGCCGGTGCCGCGATCAGCGCCGGTGCCGGTGCCGTGGTCGGTGGCCGTGCTCGCGCCCGCGCCCTCCCGGCCCTGTTCCTCGCGCCCGTTCCCGTGCGGCTGGCTCGTCACGTCGCTGCTTCCTCTCCCCTGCACGGTCCGGGCCCCGTCCCCGTCCCGCGCCTCGCGCTTCCGCGTCCAGTCTGCGGTGCGCGGCACGCCACTGGCACGGGGACCGGCACCCGGACCGGGGTGTACCTAGCGCCACCCCGGCCCGCGCCGGTGGCGGGACGCGGGACACACCTCAGAAGGGCCGCCCCTCCAAGAGGGGCGGCCCTTCGGCGTTCGAGATGTGTCGTCTCATCGCGGTGCCGGCCGGCGCGTGCGGCCAGCTCGCGACCGGGAGATGGAGAGGAGGAGCCGTCAGTGGCTGCTCAGGGCTGTCCTCCGCGACCAGCCTGAGCACGCTCCACCGGGATCACTCCAGTCTCTTCACCTTTACCGGCAGCTTCGCGACGGCGGTCCCTCAGTGGTCGTTGAGCCACCTGTAGGTGTAGGACGTGCCGCCGTTGCCGTCGAGATTGATGTAGGTGTTGTTGCCCTCCATCAGGTTGTACATGGGGCCCTGGCTGGCCCGGCGCGACTTGCAGGTACCGGTGCCCGTGTCGACGGTTATCGTGTAGCCGACGTCGCCGGGGCTGTTCTCGTAGACATTGGCCTCTGCCGCATGCCCGTTCTTCGACGTGTCGCACACCTTGACGATGTCGCCGTGCTCCTCGAAGTAGACACGCGCGCCGTCGTACGTCCTGGTGTGGTCCCAGTTGATGGCGGAGGCGCTTCCGGCGCTGAGGGTGACGGCCGCGCCGGCGAACATGAGCGTGCCGAGGGCCATGCGGGTCTTGCGAAGTCTCATCTCACGTCTTTCTTGTCGATGAACGAACTCCTGTTCGTGGCGGGACGTTATCCTGACGCGCGAGTGGTGAGTACACGCACCTCTGATCTGGTGACAGAGCTGAGACAAGCGGGACCGCGGCGTCCAGTTCACCGACGTACGCCGACAACGTCTCACCGCACAGGGCCCCTCTTGAGCGGGGGCGTGGCAGGATGCCGCCCGATGAGCGGCACCGTCACGCCTCCGCTACGCACCGCGCGCGCGTTCCTCTTCGCCGCGGTGTGTGTGCTGCTCGCCGGGGCCGGACACGCGACGGCGGCGGGCCACGGCATCCCGCCACGGGTGCTCGGTGCCGCCTTCGCCGGGGTGGCCGTGCTCGGCTGGCTCGGCGCGCGACGTCAGCGCGGACCGCTCGCCATCGGGGGCGGGCTGCTCGGCGTGCAGGCCGCGCTCCACCTGCTGTTCGGCCGCCTCGCGGGTACGGGGTACCAGGCGCACGGCGGTCACACCTCCCCCGGTGGCCATGGCGGGCACGGTGCGCACATGGCGCACTCCTCCATGGGCGCCACGGGCTCCCCCGGTTCCATGGACGCCGGTGCCGGTGCCGGAGGGCCGGGCCCCTCACCGTGGGCGGAACTGCTCGGGCCGACCGGGCACGGCTCGGCCACCATGCTCGCGGCGCATCTGCTCGCCGCGCTGCTCTGCGCGCTGTGGCTGTGGCACGGCGAACGGGCCCTGTTCGGGCTGCTGCGCGCCCTTGCCGCGCTCGCGCTGCCGCCGCTCGCGCTGTGCGCGGCGGTACGCGGCGCCTGTGCGACGGCTCCCGCGCCGCGCCCCGTACGGCGCCGCTCGCCCGCGAGGGCCCCACGTCCGCCGTACGCGCTGCTCCTCCACACGGTCTCCCGACGGGGTCCGCCGACGGGCCCCGCACCCCGCTCCACCACGCCCGTCGCCCCGGCGCCCGTCTGAGACCTGACCTGAGACCTGAGAGGTCCGCCGGTGGCCGGGGGCGTGGCACACCACACCCGACTCCGCGCGGACGACCACCTCCGTCGGCCCGCAGGTCACGGACGCGCGCGTCCGCGCGGCGGCAGACCGGAGGACCTCGCATGTCCGTAGAGACCCCAGACACCCCGGAGACCCCACCGCACGACCGGCCCGGTTCGGGCCAGCGCCGCCCCGAAGGGACGCCCGCGCCCACCCCCTCCGCCCGCGCCGGAGGCTGGCAGGCGCTGCGCCCGCTGGTGCTGCGGCTGCACTTCTGCGCGGGGCTCCTGATAGCCCCGTTCCTGCTCGTCGCGGCGGCGACGGGGCTGCTGTACGCGGCCTCGTTCCAGATCGAGAAGGCGGTGTACGCGGAGGAGCTGACCGTCGACGTCCCCAAGGGCGCCCCCGCGCGGCTGCCGCTCTCACGCCAGGTCGGGGCCGCGCTCGACGCGCACCCGGACGGCGAACTCACCGCCGTACGCCCCTCGTCGGAGCCGGAGGCGGCCACCCGCGTGCTGCTCGACGACCCGAGCGTGGCCGACCCCGACAACTCCCTCGCCGTCTTCGTCGACCCCTACACCGCCAGGGTCCAGGGCGCGCTGGAGAGCTACGGCAGCTCGGGGGCGCTGCCCGTGCGGGCGTGGATCGACCACCTCCACCGTGATCTGCATCTGGGCGAACCCGGGCGCCTCTACAGCGAGTTCGCCGCGAGCTGGCTGTGGGTCGTGGCCCTGGGCGGAGTCGCGCTGTGGCTGGGCAGGGCCCGCAGGCAGCGCAAGCTGCGCGGGGCGACGGGCGCCCGCCGCACCCTCGCCCTGCACGGCACCGTCGGCCTCTGGGCGGCCCTCGGGCTCCTCGTGCTGTCCGCGACGGGGCTGTCCTGGTCCGCGTACGCGGGCGCCAACATCGAGGCGCTGCGGACGAGCGTGGGCAGCGCCACACCGACGGTCTCGGCCGACACCGGCACCGACACGGATACGAGCACCGGCACCGGTCACGAAGGGCACGGGAGCGGGAGCGGTGGCGGTGGCGGTGGCAGCGATCACAGCGGCCACGGAACGCACGAAGGCCACGGCGACGCACACGCCGGGCACCCCGCCGAGCCCGAGGACGTCGGCCTCGACCGCGTCCTCACCGTGGCCCGCGAGGGCCAGGGGCTGAACGGCCCGATCGAGATCACCCCCTCCTCGGGCCCCGGCTCCGCCTACGTCGTCGCGCAGACCGACAAGCAGTGGCCGCACCACCTGGACCAGATCGCCGTCGACCCGTCCGACGGGAAGGTCGTCGACCGGCTGGACTTCAAGGACTATCCGCTCCTCGCGAAGCTGACCCGCTGGGGCATCGACGGCCACCAGGGCCTGCTGTTCGGGCTCGCGAACCAGGTGCTGCTGATGGCGCTCGCGGGCGCGCTGATCACGCTGATCCTGCTCGGCTACCGCATGTGGTGGCGCCACCGCGTACCCCCTCAGCGCGGCGCCTGGCGCCGGGTCCCGCTGCCGACGCTGCTGCCGCTGGCGGCGGTGGCCGCCGTCGTCGGCTGGTTCCTGCCGCTGTTCGGTATCGGCCTGGTGGCGTTCCTCACGGTGGACGCGGCGCTGGGGGTACGGGCGCGCCGCCGCGCGCGCACGGCCCGTACGGCCCGTACGGACTGAGCCCCTCCGCACCCGCCCCGGGACCGGTCACCGGTCCGGTTCCGGGGCCCGCTGAGGGGGCTCACGGACCGCCCCGGCGGCCCGGTTGCGCCGGGCGAGGGGCGCCGCGAGGCGGGACCGCGCCGACCCGCGCGGGGCCACGCCTTCCACACAGTCACCTCCTTTACCCTGCCCCCATGCCGCATATCACCGTCGACTACTCCGACACCCTCGCCGACACCTTCGACCGCAGGGGGTTCGGGCTCGCCCTCCACCCGCTGGTCGCCCGGACGATCGAGGGCACCGTGGCGGGCTGCAAAACCCGTTTCCGGCGGATCGACGAGTGCGTGCTCGCGGACGGCGCCGACGACATCGCCATGGTCCACATCGAGGTGGCCCTGCTGTCGGGGCGCACGCCCGAGGTGAAGGCCGAGTTGTCCCGCGCCGTCCTGGGGCTGGCCCGCGACCACATCAAGCCCACGCCCGGGTTCGCCCTGCACACCTCCGTCGACGTGAGCGACCTCGCGCGCGGCTCGTACGTCAGCCACATCAGCCACCACGACCAGGGGGCCTCGGTGTGGAGCGCGGGCGCGTGAGGTTCGGGCTGCTGGGCACGGGCCCCTGGGCGCGGCGGGCCCACGGGCCCGCGCTCGCCGCGCACGAGGGCGTCGAGCTGGTCGGCGTGTGGGGGCGGCGCCCGGAGGCCGCGCTGGAGCTGGCCTCGGAGCTGGGGACGCGGCCCTACGACGACGTCGACGCGCTGTTCGCCGACTGCGACGCGGTCGCCGTCGCGCTGCCCCCTGACGTGCAGGCCCCGCTCGCGGTGCGGGCCGCCGAGGCGGGCTGTCATCTGCTGCTCGACAAGCCGGTGGCGACGACGGTCGGGGGCGCGCGCGGCGTCACGGCGGCCGTCGACCGTACCGGAGTAGCGTCCGTCGTCTTCTTCACGCTTCACTTCAGCGAACCGTCGGCGAGCTGGCTGCGCGCACGGCAGGCCGAGGAGGGCTGGCTGCTGGGCCGGGCCGACTGGCTCTCGCCCGTCTTCGGTGGCGGCGACTCGCCGTACGCCGCGTCGCCGTGGCGGCGCGAGCGCGGCGCGCTCTGGGACATCGGGCCGCACGCGCTCTCGGTGCTGCTGCCGCTGCTCGGCGACGTCCGCTCGCTGGACGACGTCCACGCGGCGGGCGGACACGGTGACACCGTCCACCTGACGCTGCGTCACACCAGCGGCGCTTCGAGCACGGCCACGCTCAGTCACTCCGTACCGCCCGAGGCGTCAGGGGTCACGGCCGAGGTGCGGGGCGCGGCCGGGGTCGCGACCCTGCCCGAGCGCGACGAGGGCCCCGTCGAGGCGTTCGCCCGTGCGATCGACGCGCTGATCTCTGCGGCGAGCGGAACGGGTGCGGACGCGGCAGCCGAGACGGGTCCGCCGTGCGACGTACGCCTCGCGCAGCGCGTGACCGAGATCCTCGCGCGCGCCGAGGCGGCCCTGCGCTGACCCCTGGCCGGGCCCCTCGCAGTGGGCCCGGCACCACGACCACGTGGCGTGGGGCCGGCCGGGTGGGGGGGGCCGGGGACCCCCCCGCGGTAGCACCCGGGCACCCCCCCGCCCCCCCCCCCCCCCCCCCGGTGGGAAAAACAAAAAAACCAGACCCCCCCCAC
>NZ_JBSHAO010000014.1:177510-184267 GCF_053611545.1 Streptomyces sp. NPDC054796
TGTTGTGGTGTTTTTTTTTTTTTTTATTTGGCGCGGGCTTCGGTGGGGCGCGCCCCCCCGGGGGGGGGGGGTTGGGGGGTTGGGGGGGGCGGCCCCGCCCCCCCCCACGTCGTTCGCACCGGGACTCCGCACGTCCCGGCCGCCCGCCCCTACGGCCCCGCCCGCTCAGGGACCGGGCCGCGCGGCGGGAGCCGTCAGACCGTCAGACCTGGCCCGCCTTGTCCAGCGCGGTGCAGCAGGTGTCGACCATGAGCCGGGTGACGACGTACGGGTCGACGTCGGCGTTCGGGCGACGGTCCTCGATGTAGCCCTTCTTCTCCTGCTCGACCTGCCAGGGGATGCGCACGGAGGCACCGCGGTTCGAGACGCCGTAGCTGTACTCGTTCCAGGGCGCGGTCTCGTGCGCTCCGGTCAGGCGCTCCTGGCTGCCGGTGCCGTAGTTCGAGACGTGCTCCATGGGCTTGTCGCCCTCGCCGAGCGACTCGCACGCGGTGATGATCGCGTCGTAGCCCTCGCGCATCGCCTTGGTGGAGAAGTTGGTGTGCGCGCCCGCGCCGTTCCAGTCGCCCTTGGCGGGCTTGGCCGCCAGCGTCGCGGAGACGCCGTAGTCCTCGGCCGTGCGGAAGAGCAGCCAGCGCGCGATCCACATGTGGTCCGAGACCTCCAGCGGGGACAGCGGGCCCACCTGGAACTCCCACTGGCCCGGCATGACCTCGGCGTTGATGCCGGAGAGGCAGAGACCGGCGGCCAGGCAGTGATCGAGGTGCTTCTCGACGATCTCGCGGCCGAAGACCTCGTCGGCGCCGACGCCGCAGTAGTAGCCGCCCTGCGGGGCCGGGAAGCCGCCCTCGGGGAAGCCGAGCGGGCGGTCGCCCTCGAAGAACGTGTACTCCTGCTCGATGCCGAAGATCGGCTCCTGCGCCGCGAACTGCTCGGCGACCGGGCGGAGCGCGGCGCGGGTGTTGGAGGCGTGCGGGGTGCCGTCGACGTTGAAGACCTCGCACAGGACGAGGAGGTTGTCGCCGCCGCGGATCGGGTCGGGGCAGGAGAAGACCGGCTTCAGCACGCGGTCGGAGTCGTGGCCCTCGGCCTGGTTGGTGCTGGAACCGTCGAAGCCCCAGGTGGGCAGCTCTTCGCTGTCCGCCAGGATCCTGGTCTTGGAGCGGAGCTTGGCGGACGGCTTGGTGCCGTCGATCCAGATGTACTCGGCCTTGAAGGTCACGGTGTCGTCCTCACGGGTGCGGGGCTGTGCGGGCGGGCCCCGGAGCGCTGCCCGACTGATCGCCGTGCGGCGGCTCCGGGCTCGCGGGCACTCTCCGAGCCCTGCGTGAAGCACCTTCACAACCAGCCGTTTCTCATCCGTTGCTCTTGTGTGAACCAGATGTAAACGCCTGTTCGGACGGGGTACGGCCGCTCCATGAGCCCCGTCACGCCGCCACCGCTTCGCCCCGGTCCCGGTAGATTCGGCGGTGTCCCGCCGTCGGCGTCCGTCCCGGTGCCGGCGGGCCGAGTCCGGCCACCCTGGAGATCGCGTGCGCGTTGTCATCGCCGAGGACCTGTTCCTGCTGAGGGACGGGCTGGTCCGGCTGCTGGAGGCGTACGACTTCGAGATCGCCGCCGCCGTGGACAACGGCCCCGAGCTGACCCGCGCGCTGGCCGAGCTGGACCCCGACGTGGCCGTGGTCGACGTCCGGCTGCCGCCCTCGTTCAGCGACGAGGGGCTCCAGTGCGCGCTGGAGGCGCGGCAGCGGCGCCCCGGGCTGCCGGTGCTCGTGCTCTCGCAGCACGTGGAGCAGCTCTACGCGCGGGAACTGCTCGCCGACGGCAACGGCGGGGTGGGCTATCTCCTCAAGGACCGGGTCTTCGACGCGGAGCAGTTCGCCGACGGTGTGCGGCGCGTCGCCGAGGGCGGCACGGCGATGGACCCGCAGGTGATCCAGCAGCTTCTGTCGCGCCGCGCGAAGGACGAGCCGATGGGCAATCTGACGGCCCGTGAGCGCGAGGTGATGGAGCTGATGGCGCAGGGCCGGTCCAACGCGGCCATCGCGAACCAGCTCTTCGTCACCGAGCGTGCCGTCGCCAAGCACACGTCCAACATCTTCGGCAAGCTCGGCATGCCGCCGTCCGACGACGACAACCGGCGTGTACTGGCCGTACTGGCCTATCTGGACAAGGGCGGGTCTGGGCCCGGTTAGCCGAAGGATCCGGCGCTGTCGGATGACCTGGTTAGACCATCGCGGGAGACCACCGCCGACCTTCCGCGCGTGGTCTCGACCGCCGTTGATCACATGATTACGCTTCCCCACCCCTCGACCGGACGAGAGAGGTGAGGACTGTGGAGCTCAGCAGACGGCACGTCCTGGGAGTCGGAGCGGTTGCGGCCTCGGTGGCGGCGACGGGAGGTAGGGCGATCGGTGCCGGACGGGCGGTGCACGCCGCCGCCCCCGCTGCGGACACTCTCGGACCGGCGCGTCAGGCGGTGGCGCGGCTGCTGCCCGACCACAGCGGACAGATCCGTATCAGCGAGCTGACGGACGCCGGAGGCGCGAGCACCGGCGGGAACACGGGCGGAAGCACGGGCGGCGACACCGGGGGGAGCACGGGCGGCGACACGGGCGGCGACACGGGCGGCGCGGACACCGGCGGCGACCCCGGCAGCGCGGACACGGGTGGCGACACCGGCGACTCCGGCACGGACACCGGTGGCGGCGACGCGGACGGCTGGGTCGGCGGCGGCTCCGGCGACTGGTTCGACGACACGAGCGACGAGAAGGGCGGCGGCGGCAGCGACCGGGGCCGCAAGGCGCAGGGCCCGCGCGAGCGCTTCCGCGTCACCGGCACGGCGGGCGCGATCGAGATCGCGGGCACCGGACCCGTCGCCGTACTGACGGGCCTGCACTGGTACCTCAAGTACACGTGCGCGGCCCACATCTCCTGGGCGGGCACCCAGCTCGACCTCCCCAAGACGCTCCCGGCCCCGGCGGATACGTACGAGCGCGAGGCCACCGTCCCGCACCGTTTCGCGCTCAACGACACCCACGACGGCTACACGGCGCCCTACGCCGACTGGCCGCACTGGGAGCGCTTCATCGACGTGCTGGCCGTGCACGGCTGCAACCGCGTGCTCGTGACCGTCGGCTCCGAGGCCGTGTACCACCGGCTCCTCAAGGACTTCGGCTACAGCGACGCCGAGGCCCGCGCCTGGATCCCCGCACCCAGCCACCAGCCCTGGTGGCTGCTCCAGAACATGGCCGAGTACGGCGGCCCCATCAGCGCCGGGCTGCTGAAGCGGCGCACCGAACTGGCGCAGCGGATCGTCGAGCGCATGCGCGAACTGGGCATGAGCCCGGTGCTGCCCGGCTACTTCGGCACCGTCCCCGGCGACTTCGCCAAGCGCAACCCCGGCGGGCGCACCATCCCCCAGGGCACCTGGAACGGGCTGCCCAGACCCGCCTGGCTCGACCCGCGCACGAAGGTCTTCCGGAAGGTCGCCGACACCTTCTACCGCCACCAGCGCACGCTCTTCGGCGAGATCGGCCACGTCAAGATGGACCTGCTCCACGAGGGCGGCGACCCGGGCGACGTCCCCGTACCCGAGGCGGCGCGGGCCGTGGAGGACGCGCTGCACCGCTCCGTGCGCGACGCCACCTGGGTCATCCTCGGCTGGCAGGAGAACCCCCGCCGCGAGGTCCTGGAGGGCGTCTCCCGCAAGGAGCGCATGCTCATCGTCGACGGGCTGTCCGACCTGGAGCGCGTCACGGACCGCGAGAAGGACTGGGGCGGGGTCCCGTACGCGTTCGGCACCATCCCCAACTTCGGCGGACGCACCACCCTCGGCGCCAAGACCCACATGTGGACCGAGCGCTTCACCCAGTGGCGCGACCGGCAGGGCAGCGCGCTGGCGGGGACCGCCTACATGCCCGAGGCCACCCACCGCGACCCCGCCGCCTTCGAGCTGTTCAGCGAGCTGGCGTGGCGGCGCGAGGCCGTCGACCGCAAGGCGTGGTTCGACGACTACGCGCGGCTGCGCTACGGCGGCGACGACAGCGCGGCACGCCGGGCCCTGACGGCGCTGCGCGACACGGCGTACGAGATCAGCAGCACCGACGGCCGCCCGCACGACTCCATCTTCGCCGCGCGCCCCAGCCTGGAGGCACGCTCCGGCACGCACTTCGCCACCCACACCCCGGCCTTCGACCTGCCGGACTTCGACGGGGCGCTGGCCGGGCTGCTGGCCGTCAAGCAGCCGCTGCGCGGCAGCGACGCCTACCGCTACGACCTCGCCGACGCCGCCCGCCAGTCCCTCGCCAACCGCTCCTGGCTGCTGATCGGACAGCTCCAGTCCGCCTACCGCGCCAAGGACACGGCCGCGTTCCGCAAGCTCGCCACGCTCTGGCTGAAGCTGATGCAGCTCAGCGAGGACATCACCGGCACGCACCGCTCCTTCCTGCTCGGCCCCTGGCTGGAGGCGGCACGCAACATGGCGGGCTCCGCCGCGCCAGGCCGGGCGCGCGAGGAGCCCATGTCCGCCGCGATGGACGCCTGGGCGGGCGCCTGGACCGACGGGGGCGGGCAGGCCACGGCGGACGATATGGCCGCCGCGCAGGAACGCTTCGCCGCGGCCGAACGGGCCGCCGCGTCCGAGCGCGCCGCGCTGGAGCGCACCGCGCGCGTGCTCATCACCACCTGGGCCGACCGCCCGGCCGCCGACCCCGGGCGCCTCGCGAACTACGCCAACCGCGACTGGCACGGCCTTATCGGCGACTTCCACCTCCCCCAGTGGCGGGCCTACCTCGAAGAGCTGGAGGAGGCACTGAAACAGGACAGGGCACCCAAGAGCTTCGACTGGTACGCGCTGGAAGAGCCCTGGACGAAGAAGACGGACACCCACGCGCTGCGCCCCGTCGGCGACACGCACCGCACCGCGCAGCGCGTACACGACGCGCTCGCGAAGGCCCCGTACCAGGGCAGCCTCACCGTGACGGCCGACCCGCCCGCGCTGCCCGCGGGCGGCGAGGGCGAGCTGAAGGCCGTCTTCCGCAACGAGAACGGCCTGCGCGCCACCGGCGCCGTCGACCTCGCCCTCACCGGACTCGCCGGCGCCAAGCCCCAGGACCCCACCTCCGTCAAACGCGTGGGCCCCGGCGCCCGCGCCACGGTCCGCTGGCGCGTCCCCGCACCCGACCGGCCGCTCAAGCGCCCGCTGGAACCATTGCCCTACAAGCTGACGGTCGAATACGGGCCCGAAGGCGAGAGCCGCGTCCGTACGCGGCACGACGGGACCCTCTACGTCGGCGGCCCACTGGACCGGAACCTGCGCACGGCGACCAGCAACGACGCCGTCTTCGGCCAGCTCAAGGACCGCTTCGCCATCAACGGCGCGGGCAAGGACCTGTGGAAGGGCACGGAGGAGTTCGGCACGGTCTACCGCGAGGGGGCGCTGCGCGACGGGGACTCGGTCACCGCGAAGGTGACCTCGCAGGAGGCGACCGGGCCCTGGGCGCGGGCCGGGCTCGTCGCCCGCAACACGCTGGCCGCGCCCGGGGGGCAGCGCGCCGCCGACACCTCCCCCGGCTTCGTCAACCTGGCGGTCACCCCCGCCAACGGCGTCGCCCTCTCCTACGACTCCGACGGTGACGGCACGCTCGACACGTACAAACGGGTCACCGGCGTCAAGGCGCCCGTCACCCTGCGGCTGTCGCGCAAGGGCAACGCGTTCAAGGGGGAGCTGTCCACGGACGACGGGAAGACGTGGCGCGAGGTCGCGACGGTGAAGGTGCCCCAGGTGAGCGACGCGATGGACGCGGGCCTCTTCATGACCGCCACGAACGGTGGCTCCGCGGCCCGCGGCCAAGCGGAGTTCAGCGCCTGGCACTAACCCCTTCGCGGGGCGCGGAAGGAAACGCAGGGTTCCCCCTTCACGCTGGTGTGCCCCCTCACGGGGTGCGGGGTGAAGCCCACACGGGGTGCGCCTCCCCTCACAGGGGTGCGCACTCCGGGTGCCCCTTGGGGTTTCGTCAGCGATGCTCAGGCCGGTGGCACGGGTTGTGCCCACCCGTCCCGCCTTGCGGGACGATTGCCCACAACTTTTGGCGCCGTCGCCCGGCGGGCGTCGTGGTCGGGTGCGGCTGTGTGGCTTCGGCGCGGCGTGTGGACCGGTACGACGCGGCTGGCGCCGCGTGATTCCGGGTTCCTGTTGTGGATGTGGGCGCGTGGGTGCGGGGTGTCCGGTGCCGGGCCGGGGTGTCTCCTCGGCGTGAAGGTCTCGTTTACGGCTTTCGGCCGGTGACTTGCTCGTCCTGCGGGGACACCCCGCCCCGTCCCCGTCCCGCCGGTGGCCCACCTCCCTTCGCGGGGTGCGCCTCCTTGCCATGGGGCGGCACAACAACCAGCGCGGGACCTACGGTCCCCACTCCACGGGCCAACCGTCCCGCGCAACACCCCCGGTGCAGGGGTGCGCCTACTCGGTTGCCCCTCGGGGGCTCGTTCGCGTGCTGCGGGCCGGTGGGTGGGTTGTGCCCACCCTCCCCCAGCTACCGCTGGGAGGTGCCCCTCGCCATGCGGAACGCCTGCCCACAACAGGGGTGGCCGGGCCCCCTCCGGCTCGGCACGGGGCGAGCCCGCAGCATGGGGACAAGCGGTGGGGTCACCGGCCGGGAGTCGGCCACCGGGTGGGAGGGGACGTGGTGGGGTGTCCCCGCAAGTGGTGGCGACGAGTGCCGGGAGAAAGCAAGCAACGAAACCCGCACTTGTCGCC
>NZ_JBSHAO010000015.1:0-177190 GCF_053611545.1 Streptomyces sp. NPDC054796
GAGGCCTGGGGCTGGTGGCCGTCGGCGGCGGCGATCAGCACGTAGCTGCCCGCGCTGGGCGCGTCGAGCCCGTAGGAGCCGTCCGCGTGGGCGACGGAGCGGCCGAGCTGACGGCCGCTGAGCGAGATCAGCGTGACCGCGGCACGGGCCACACCGACACCGTCGGCGTTACGGACGGTCCCGCGGACCCCGTAACCGGACTGTCCGGCTCCGGCACCGGCGGAGGCCATCGCTCCGAGAGGTTGTGTCTGTGACATGGGCTGTCCGTACTGCTCCTGCGAGTGCGAGGCGGTGGGGGTGAGGTCGGGCTGCCCCGCGTGGCGGGCGTGCCGCCCGGCTGGCGCACCGGCGCCGACGAGCGCGGGCTCGGGCTCGGGCGCCGGGACGGCGGCGGCCGTGGCCGTGGCCGGAGCGGTCTCGGGAGCCGCGTCGCCCTGCTCCAGGCCCGACTTGGTCTTCAGCGGAACTTCCTTGATGAACAGGACGAAGATCAGTGCCAGCAGCGCTACGGGAGCGGCGTACAGGTAGATGTCGCCGATGCCGTGGCCGTAGGCGCTCTCGATCACCGTCCGGATGGGCCCGGGCAGCTTCTCCAGGTCGGGGATGGCGCTGCCACCGCCGCCCGTCGGGCCGCCGTGGTCCATGCCGATCTTGTGCAGGCCGTCCTCGACGTAGTCCGAGATCCGGTTGGACAGGACCGCGCCGAGCACCGAGACGCCCACCGCGCCGCCGAGGGAGCGGAAGAAGTTGATCGTGGAGCTGGCCGCGCCCAGGTCGGAGGGGGCGACCTGGTTCTGGGTGGCCAGCACCAGGTTCTGCATCATCATGCCGACGCCCAGGCCGAGCAGCGCCATGAAGATCGCCATGTGCCAGTACTCGGTGTCGTAGCGCAGCGTGCCCAGCAGGCCGAGACCCGCGGTCATCAGCACCCCGCCGGAGCACAGCCAGATCTTCCACTTGCCGGTACGGGTGATGATCTGGCCCGAGATGGTGGTGGAGAGGAACAGACCCGCGATCATCGGGATCGTCATCACACCGGCCATGGTCGGGGACTTGCCCCGGGCGAGCTGGAAGTACTGGCTCAGGTAGACCGTCGCGCCGAACATCGCGATGCCCACGAAGAGCGAGGCGAGCGCGGCGAGGGTGATGGTGCGGTTGCGGAACAGCCGCAGCGGGATGATCGGCTCGGCGACCTTCGACTCGATCAGCACGAAGATCAGCGCGAGCACGATCGTGCCGCCGACCATCGTGTAGGTCTGCCAGGACATCCAGTCGTACTTGTCACCCGCGAAGGTGACCCAGATGAGGATCAGCGAGGCCGCGGCGGCGACGAAGAAGGCGCCGGCCCAGTCGACCTTCACGTTCCGCTTCACGACGGGCAGGTGCAGGGTCTTCTGGAGCAGGATCAGCGCGATGACGGCGAAGGGGATGCCGACGTAGAAGCACCAGCGCCAGCCGAGCGCGTCGGTGTCGGTGATCACGCCGCCGAGCAGCGGACCGCCGACGGTGGCGACGGCGAAGACCGCGCCGATGTAACCGGTGTAGCGACCGCGCTCCCGGGGGGAGATCATCGCGGCGATCACGATCTGGGCCAGGGCGGATATACCGCCCATGCCTATGCCCTGCACGGCGCGCGAGGTGATCAGCATCGCCGGATTGTGTGCCAGGCCCGCGCTCGCGGAGGCCAGCACGAAGATGACGATGGCCGTCTGGACCAGCACCTTCTTGCTGACCAGGTCCGCCATCTTGCCCCACAGCGGGGTCGAGGCGGTCATCGTCAGGAGCGAGGCCGTCACCACCCAGGTGTACGAGCTCTGGCCGCCGCCGAGGTCGGAGACGATTCGGGGCAGTGCGTTCGAGACGATCGTCGAGGACAGAATGGCGACGAACATGCCGAGCAGCAGCCCGGACAGCGCCTCCATGATCTGCCGGTGCGTCATGGGCGCGGCTTCGGCGGAGTTGGCCTGCGCGTGCGATGCGTGCTTGGCCCCGCTTTCAGCCCCGGCTCCTTGCACACCGGAATGTGGTGTGGTCGTGGCCATTCGCTTCCTTCTTCTTCCTTCGTGCGTGCGTGCGTGCTCAGCGTCGTGCGGTGGGGATCTTGCTCTGTGTGTCGTTGTGGGTGCCGCGCGTGCGGCAGTCTCCGAAGCTCGTCCGGAGCCGCTCCAGCAGCGCGTTGAGCAGGGCGACGTCGTCGTCGGTCCAGTCGTGCAGGTTCTGCTGGAGCATCTCCGTCGTGTGTTCGGAGAGCTGGTCCAGTTGTTTCTGGCCGTTCTCGCTGATCCGCAGCAGCCGGGAGCGCCCGTCCTGCGGATCGGGGTGGCGTTCGATCCAGCCGCGCTCTGCGACGTGGGTCACGTGGCGGCTGGTGACCGACATGTCCACGGCCATCAGCTCGGCCAGCCTGCCCGTGCGCATCTCGCCGAACTTGCTCAGGAGCATCAGCACGGCGGCCGAGGCGGGCGGGCAGTCATGGGGCAGACCCCGCGCCATCTCCCGTTTGACGGCGCCGATGGCGCTCAGGTGCCGGGCCAGTTCCTCGTACTGACTGCGTGCGGCCATCCGCCACCCCCAGGATTTTGTTGCTTAGGGCAACCATAGAAGCGGTTAGTTGCTGCACGCAAGTTGATTCCGGGCATGCGAGGCAAACAATCAACAAAGTCTCGGTGTGTTGCGGCTCAAGTCGGCCGGGCTCCGGAGCTGGGCTGTATCCCGCTGCCGCGGTTCGCTAAGGTCTCGCCGTATGGCTCACAACCCCCAGTCACCGCAGGGCCCCGAAGGGCACCAGGACCCCGCGGGCAGCACGCAGATGTTCCGCGCGTTCGTCGACGAGGAGGCGCCGCGGCAGCGGGCCGCGCCGCCGCAGGCTCAGGCGGGGCCGCGGGTCGGTCTGATCGTCGGCGTGATCGTCGCCCTCCTCGTCATCGCCGGAGCGGTCTGGCTGGCGCTGGCCTGACACCCCCTTCGCGGGGGCGCCATGAAACGCAGGGTCCCCCCTCCACCGGGCCGCACCCCCTCACGGGGCACGAGGTGAAGCCCTCACGGGGTGCCCCTTGCCTCACAGGGGCGCCTGCCCGGGTGGGGGTTCGTTCGCGTGCGGCCCGTACCGCCAGGTGCGGGCACACAGCATGGGAACAGGCGGAGGGGTCACCGACCGATGGTTGGCCACCGGGTGGGAGGTGGTGCGGTGGGGTGTCCCCGCAGGTCGAGAAAGTCACCGGCCGAGAGCCGTAAACGAGACCTTCACGCCGAGGAGACACCCCGGCGCGGCGCCGACCCCCACCGCACAGCAATCCCACACGGCCACCGGCGCAAGCCAAGAATCACGCGGCGCAAGCCGCATCGCGCCGCAACCACACGCCGCGCCGAAGCCACACAGCCGCACCCGGAACACAACGCACCGCCCAGCGCAGCGCCCCGCACCCCGCGAAGGGCTAACGCTTCCAGCCGGTGACCTTCACGTCCTGGGTCTCGATGTGCATACCCAGCGGCACTCGCCACTGGTCCACGCACACGGTCCAGGTCTTCTCCTTCTTCTCCCCCGCACCGATCGGCACGGGCAGCTTCCGCTCGCTCTCGATCGTCGCCCAGTCCACGCCCAGTCCGCCGATGATGTGCGTACCGAAGGTGACGGTGCCGGTCCGTACGGGCTCACCGCCCGTGTTGCGGAAGGCGACGGTCACCTTCTCGCACCACCTGTCGTCCGTCTTCTTGCGCTCGGGCTCCCCCACCTTGAGCGCCGCGGGCCCGCCGGGCCGTGCCGTCCCGCTGTCCGAGCCGCCGTCCCCGGCACCGGCGTCGTCGCCGCTCGGGCTGGGGTCCGGGCTCGGGTCCGGGTCCGGGTCCGCGCTGCCCCCGGGCTCGGGTCCGGGGCTCTGGGAGCCGCCCCCCGCGTCGTCCGCCTCCCCGCCCGCGTCGGAGGGTGCCGTGCCCGCGCCGGACGGGGTGTCCTCGAGTGAGGGGGACCAGGACGAACCCTCGCCCGCAGCCTCACCCCCTTCATCCAGCGGCACCAGCTCGACGCCGCCCTCCGGAGGAACCCGCTCGGCGGACGACCCCGGCGCGGAGGGTTCCGCCGCGCCCACCGCCACGTACCCCTCGTCGCCGCCCCCACCCCCGCATCCCGCGAGCAGCGGAGTCACCGCGCCGAGACAGAGAAGAGCCGCCGAGGCGGTCAGTGCACCGCCGCCCCGGCGGCCCGTCGCGTATGGCCGTAACGTCGTCGCGGTCGCGGTCCGTCGCGATTGCCATTGCCGTCGCATCGGGCCAGTGTTGCTGACACTACGTCAGATGTGAACCCTGTGAACCCCGCGCCCTGGGCGCGTTCTCCGTGCTTCCGTATCCCCCGAGAAGGCAAAGCACCATCCTCTGCGGTGAGTGGTCAGTCCTCCGCGATCAGTCCCTCGCGCAACTGGGACAGCGTGCGCGTCAGCAGCCGGGAGACGTGCATCTGCGAGATGCCGACCTCCTCGCCGATCTGCGACTGGGTCATGTTCGCGAAGAAGCGCAGCATGATGATCTGGCGTTCCCTGGGCGGGAGTTTGGCCAGCAGCGGCTTCAGCGACTCCCTGTACTCGACGCCCTCCAGCGCGGAGTCCTCGTAGCCCAGCCGGTCCGCGAGGGAGCCCTCGCCGCCGTCGTCCTCCATGGAGGGGGAGTCGAGCGAGGAGGCGGTGTAGGCGTTGCCGACGGCCAGGCCGTCGACCACGTCCTCCTCCGACACTCCGAGGCAGGTGGCGAGTTCGGGCACCGTCGGGGAGCGGTCGAGCGTCTGGGACAGCTCGTCGCTCGCCTTCGTCAGGGCGAGCCGCAGCTCCTGGAGCCGCCGGGGCACGCGCACGGACCAGGACGTGTCGCGGAAGAACCGCTTGATCTCCCCGACGACCGTCGGCATCGCGAACGTGGGGAATTCCACGCCCCGTTCGCAGTCGAAGCGGTCGATCGCCTTGATCAGGCCGATCGTGCCGACCTGGACGATGTCCTCCATCGGCTCGTTCCGGCTCCGGAAGCGGGCCGCCGCGTACCGCACGAGCGGGAGGTTCAGCTCGATGAGCGTGTCGCGGACGTACGTACGCTCCACGCTGTCCTTGTCGAGACCGGCGAGCCGCAGGAAGAGGGAGCGGGAGAGGGTGCGGGTGTCGAGGGCATCGCAGTCTGCGGGCGCGGAATCCACGGTGACCGCGGTGACCGCGGGAGCTTCCAGCGCATCTTGCGGAGCATCGGCTTTCGTGTTCTCGGTGAGCACCTTCGAGCTGCCCAGTTCTACGGACATGCCACCCCCTAGAGGTCGCGGACGGGTCGCGGCGGCACCCTCGCGTGAGGGGAGCACCTCCCCCTGAATACCGGGAGCGCCGCCACGGCAAACGCAGCTCTTGCAGAATGTCACAAGTCAGCAACGCGACGTAGCTTCATGTCGATAAAACTGCACAGTTGAGACCGGTGACCCCCGTGCGGGTGTCCCTCGTTCCGGTTACGCGTCGATCCGGTTTGCGGCGCGCAGCCGCGCGAAGCTGCGCGAGAGCAGCCGCGAGACGTGCATCTGCGAGACGCCCAACTCGGCGCTGATCTGCGATTGCGTCAGGTTTCTGTAGTAGCGCAGCAGCAGGATGCGCTGCTCGCGCTCCGGCAACTGGACGAGCAGATGACGCACCAGATCCCGGTGCTCGACTCCGTCCAGTTCCGGATCCTCGTAGCCGAGCCGGTCCAGCAGGCCCGGCATCCCGTCCTCGCGCTCCTGCGCCGCCTCCAACGACGTGGCGCGGTAGGCCCGTCCGGCCTCGATGCAGGCCAGGACGTCCTCCTCGGCCAGCTTCAGCCGGTCCGCGATCTCGGCGGTGGTCGGCGAGCGGCCCATGAGCGTCGTCAGGTCCTCGGTCGCGCTGCTGACCTGCACCCACATCTCGTGCAGCCGCCGGGGCACGTGGACGGTTCTGACGTTGTCGCGGAAGTACCTGCGGATCTCGCCGACGATCGTCGGCATCGCGAAGGTGGGGAACTGGACGCCCCGGTCCGCGTCGAAGCGGTCGATGGCGTTGATGAGCCCGATCGTGCCGACCTGGACGACGTCCTCCATCGGCTCGTTGCGGCTCCGGAAGCGCGCGGCGACGTAGCGCACGAGGGGCAGGTTGGCCTCGATGAGCGCGTCGCGCACCCGGTTGTGCTCGGGGGTCCCGGCCTCCAGCCCGGAGAGCTGCTCGAAGAGCACCGCGGTCAGTGCCCTGGCCTCCGCGCTCCGGTTCCGGGGAGTCCCCCCGGAAGGAGTCTGGGGGAGGGTCTGGGTCCCACCCACTCAGCCACCACCCCTTTACGGTGTTCACGGTGCAGATCGGTCTCGGTTCGTCGGTCCGCCGGTTCGTCGGGCCAGTAATCCACCCAAAGCGGTCATAGCATCACAAGACATGTGCACTAGGTGCAAGCACCGTATAACTCCGTGTTGGTGACGAGTTGGGGTATACGGCGCCCATAGCCCGTAACCGAACATCAATCCGGAGTCAGGGTGGCGTAAGAGAGGGGGAGGGGCGGGGAGCAGCGGGAAGGGGGCGGGCGACGCGAAGCCCCCCGTCCCGGGGCGGGACGAGGGGCTGTGGCGGTGTGAGCTGCCGGGAGGGGGAGGGGGCGCTAGCTGATGAGCTGCGTCATGAACTCGCCGACCCCCTGGGCCGCGCCCGAGATGCCCTCGAAACCTATCTGGACGAGGTCGGCGGCTCTGGCCGGTG
This sequence comes from Streptomyces sp. NPDC054796, assembly GCF_053611545.1. Classification (NCBI taxonomy): domain Bacteria; kingdom Bacillati; phylum Actinomycetota; class Actinomycetes; order Kitasatosporales; family Streptomycetaceae; genus Streptomyces; species Streptomyces sp. NPDC054796. The sequence continues at coordinate 6,717 of NZ_JBSHAO010000015.1, forward strand.
AGGTGATGATCGTGTAGAGCACGAAGACGATCACCAGATAGAGCGCGGCCTTCTTCGCCTGCACCATCGCCCCTGCCTCCCACGCCTGCCGTAGTCCCCTGTTGAAGTCGTGTGAGTGTATCGAGTGCTGTCCAGAGCATGATCCCGGCGTTCGGCACCAAAGCCCCCGCAATCAGGGCCCTTTGCCCGGCCCGCCGGGCCCCGCCGGGCCCTGCCGGGGCAGTGGCGCGGGTCAGGGGCGGGCGGGGGCGCTGCCCAGCGCCGCGTAATCCGGTGGCATGGCCTCCGGCCTGGGACGGAGCATGGGAGCCATGCGTACGCGGCGAACCTTCGACGATCTGGTGGCAGAGGCCGAGTCCGTCCCGGTGGACGGCTGGGACTTCTCCTGGCTGGCGGGCCGGGCCACCGAGGAGCGCCCCTCCTGGGGCTACCAGCGGGCGATGGGCGCCCGCATGGCCCGCGCGTCCGCCGCGCTGGACATCCAGACGGGCGGCGGGGAAGTCCTCGCGGGGGTGCCCGAGCTTCCGGCGCTGACCGTCGCGACGGAGTCCTGGCCGCCGAACGTCGCCAAGGCGACCCGGCTGCTGCACCCCCTCGGCGCGGTCGTCGTCGCGGACGCGGACGAGCCGCCACTGCCGTTCGCCGACGACGCCTTCGACCTCGTCGTCAGCCGCCATCCCGTGACCACCTGGTGGGAGGAGATCGCGCGGGTGCTGCGTCCGGGCGGCACGTACTTCTCCCAGCAGGTCGGGCCCGCGAGCGTCTTCGAGCTGGTCGAGTTCTTCCTCGGCCCCCAGCCCGAGGCGACCCGCCGCGCACGGCACCCCGACGACGCGCGCCGTGCGGCGGAGGCGGCGGGCCTTGAGGTCGTCGAGCTGCGCTCCGAGAGCCTGCGCACGGAGTTCCGCGACATCGGCGCGGTGATCTACTTCCTGCGCAAGGTGATCTGGATGGTCCCGGGCTTCACCGTCGCCGCGTTCCGCGACCGCCTCCGCGATCTCCACGACCTCATCGAGCGCGAGGGCCCCTTCCAGGCCCGCACGACCCGCTTCCTGATCGAGGCCCGTAAGCGGGGGTGAGCGGGACGGGACGGCGCTCGCGCGGCGCTACGGCCAGAGCCCGCGCGCGTACAGGTCCTCGCGGAGCCAGTCCGGCGCGTAGAGCCGCTTCGCGTACTGCTGGGCGCACGGCGAGGGACAGGCGTACTGGCCGCGACCGGGCCCCGATCCCGTCTCGATGACCTGGACGAGCATCATGTCGGCACTGCCGCGCTCACAGACGACGCACCGCACGGCGCCGGGCCACATGGTCACCCTCTTCCTCACCCTTCCCTTTCCCCTCGCGCTGCCGGGCGGCTCAGCGTGCCGCAGGGGTGCGGGGTGGCGCGGGGAGGCGCACGGGGGAGCGGACGGGGGAGGCCCGTTCGGCGCAGACGCGGAGGCGCGGACGCGGAGGCGCGGACGCGGAGGTGCGGACGCGGAGGTGCGGACGCGGAGGTGCGCGGTTGGGCCATATCGGCCGATCGGCCGATGCCGATCGGCCAAGGAGCCGATGCGGGCTCCGGCCCGGCGCGGAGATCGTCGACCCATGACGTCCACGACCCCGACCCCGACCCTGGTCCTCACCGCGCCCGAGCACGCCGCCGCCCCCGGCCGTCCCGCCGCCCCCACCCGCCGGGTCACCGCGCTCGACGCCCTGCGCGGCTTCGCCCTCTGCGGCATCCTCCTGGTGAACATCAACCAGATCGCGCACATGAAGGTGGTCTCCGAGCCGTTCCACTGGTACCCGATCCCCGGGTTCCTGGACCTGTTCGTCCAGCACCGCTTCTTCCCCGTCTTCTGCTTCCTCTTCGGCCTCAGCTTCGCCGTCTTCCTGGACGGGGCCGCGCGACGCTCCGTGCGGCCCCGGCAGCTCCTCCTCCGCCGGCTGATCGCCCTCGGCGTGCTCGGTCTCGCACACCAGCAGCTCCACCCGGGTGAGGCGCTGACGCCGTACGCGATCGTCGGCCTCGTCATCCTGCTGCCCGCCACCTGGCTGCCGACGTGGCTCGTCCTGACCGGCGGCCTGCTGGGCACCGTCGCCTCGGTCACGCTCGCGGGCGGCGGCATCGCCAGCATTCCCGGACTGTTTCTGCTGGGCCTGGCCGTCGCGCGGCTCGGCATCCACCGCACGCTGGAGCGCCGTACCCGCCAGTTGGCCGTCCTGCTCGCTCTCGCCCTCCCCGTCGCGGCGCTCGGCGTCTGGGCGCAGCACACGTATCCGATGGACGGCCCGTACGCGACCCGTATCGCCGCCGCGGCCGGACTCGCCGGCGCCCTCGTCTACAGCACCGCTCTGCTGCTCCTGCTGCGCACCCGACTCGGCCGCCCCCTGTCGGCCGTCCTGGAGCCCCTCGGCCGGATGGCCCTGACCAACTACCTCACCGCGACGCTCGCCGTCGTCGCGGCCGACCACCTGCTCGGCCTCGCGGACTCGGCGCGCTGGGTCACCGCGATGGCGCTGGCCGCCGGTGTCCTGGCGGTGCAGGCCGTCCTCAGCCACTGGTGGCTGGGCCACTTCCGCTACGGGCCGCTGGAGTGGTGCCTGCGCTGCGTCACCTGGTGGAACGTGGTCCCGAACCGCCGCTGAACCGGCGCGGACGTGGACACGTTGTGGGACTTATCCCGCGTTGTGAAGCGGGATCGCTTCCGAAAGAGAGGTCGGAATGCCACCGAGCAGCCGAAGCAGCAGGCAGTCGAGCGCCTGGGACACGCGGGACCTTCAGGTGGAGCTGAGCCGAATCGGCCCAGTCGCCCAGTCGGGTCCTCCCCGCAGCGTCGCACCGTCGTCCCGCTCGCACCAGAGCAGCAGGCACTCGGAATCGAGCCGCCCGGATGTCGAGTACGTAGACGCGCGCGACTACCCGACTCCGAACATCGTCACCGTCACGCCCTCCCCCGCGTTCGACTCCGCGCGGTCCGAGGCCAGCTACGCACCCTCGGCCGCCCCCAGTTACTACAGCGCGCACTCCCGGAGCTCCTACGGGAGTCAGGTCCCGCTCATCCAGCCGGACTCAATCTCTGAGGCGTCCACGTACCAGAGCCGGAGCAGTCGCAGCGGCGCACCACGGGATGACCGCTCGCAATGGAGCGGTACGACGGTCACCCCCAGCCGGGTCGGCGACTACAACCCGAGCCCCCGCACGCACCACTCCTCCAGGCACACCCCCTCCACGCACCACTCCAGGGACGACCGCTCGCAGCAGTACGGACCCGTCAGCCAGGCGCCGACAGCGCCTTCCGACTACACATACGGCTCCGAGAGCACCCGGGGACCGGCAGCTCCTTCCAGCTACCAGTACGGGCCCGCGGGCAGCTACGACGATGGGCGGTCGGTGTCGTACGAATCCACGCTGGAGCGAGTCGACGAGTGGAACAACGGGGTTCGGCCCGAAGACCGGGATGCCCGCGTGGATGCGCAACGGTCGCATGACAGGGGGAAAGAACTGCGAAAGGCCGCACTCTCCGAGCGTCGGGAAAAGGTCGACAGCAAGGCAGCGCGTCACGGCCTCCCGGTCACGACCACCTCAACCGGCAAGTTGGCGATGGTCAACAAGTCGGGCAGGAGCTTGCTGCCGTTTCAGGACCACGGCCCGTATCGGTACGAGCGCAACAAGTACGGGGAGGTGGGCGTCGAGAGGAAAAAGGGGAACTCCGAAGCCTCCAAGGCCATCCTGCGCGGCGAGCCCGCCCAGGGCTCCGGGCGCCGTCGTCGCTAGACGGGTTCCGTCTCCGCGCGGCGGACGGTGACGCGGGGCTTCGCCCCGGCAACTGCTGGACGCGGCCGGTCAGTTTGAGCGCCTTCGCTGACCGACTGTCGCCCGGCCGACTTCTCCCGTATCGCTACGCGACCCGGGCCCGTACAACCGTAGGGCCGGGCCCTCAGCCCGGCTCGGCCCTACGTCCGTGCGAATCGCCTCACCGGGTTGCCTCCTTCCTCTCCGCCGCATCCGGCCCGTGGCGGCCTCCAAGCCGCCCGTTTCCAGTGGTACTTGGCCGACCGCTCGCTCCCGCCACTGAACCACCGCGGACGTGAGTGCGTGGTGTTCCTCAACCCGCGTCGTGAAGCGGGAGCACTTCCGAAAGAGAGGTCGGAATGCCACCAGAAGGAAGCCGAGGCAACACGTACTACTCAAGTGAAGAATTCTTGAGGGTGCGCCGAGGCAACACCACGGTCACCATTACGAACTCCGTCGAGAGCCGTAGCCGTCGCAGGGACGCACCCAGCTACGGCCCCCCGCCGCTGGTCCGTGACGACCGCGAGCGCAGGAGCGACCGCGACCGCGACCGCGAGCGCAGGAGCGAGCGCGACCGCTCCCGCATGAGCGACTCGACGGTCACGCCCCGCGCCATCAGGCCCACCTCGATCTCCGAGGCGCCCTCGGAATCGCACCGCAGCAGCCGGGACAGCCGCAGGGACGGGCCCCGCCTGCTCGGGCCGCCCCCCTCACATCGGAGCGATTCGACGATCACTGCCGGCCACCTGCTGCCCGCCCCGCCGTCCCGTTACGAGGGCTCGCGCCGAAGCAGCCGCATGGAGCCGATCCCCGAATACCGCCCCGCGCCGCCCAGCCGGAGCGAAGTCCGCGACCCCCGCGACCGAGGCGCCCCAGGCGGCTCGTCGGAACTGGGCCGCTCATCCATCGCGGACTGGGCTGCAAATGTGAGGCCCGGATCCCCGGCAGCGCCGTCCGAAGCGTCTTTCGGGCCGGCTCCCAGCGTCTCCGTGCGCTCCAGCGCCTCCAGGCCCCCCGAGTACTCCAGGCACTCCAGGCACTCCAGGCCCTCCGGGCACGGCCTGAAGTAGGGGACAGCCTCCGGTACGGGGCCTTGGCCCCGGCAACGGCTGGACGTGATCGGCCAGCGTGAGGCGCCCTCGCCGACCGACCGTCGCCCGCCCGAGCCGCGAACTGAGCCCCCGTACGCATGACGCAGGGCCGGACCCTCACCAGGGGCCCGGCCCTGCGCTCGTCCCGTGCAAGGCTGACGCGTGCCGTCGCCTCAAGCGGGCCGGTCACGTGGTGACGGGGAGGTCCCGCGCCCTCTGGCGTGCCCGCGCGCGCAGCTCGGTGAGGTGGGGGTGGAAGGCGTTGTGCCGGTTCTGGTCGAGGTTCAGGGGGAGGTCCAGGCGGGCGATCAGATCCGCTTCCACGGTCCACGGCTCAACGTGCTCCAGCCAGCACACCCGCGCGTGCTCGGCCATCCACCGGCTCAGCTCCGCCTCGCCGTCCCTCGCGAACGTCAGACGCTTCCCGCTGCTGCCGACACGGCGCAGCTCCAGCCCCAGCAGGCAGCCCAGCGTGAGCCGCAGTGTGGAGCCGTAGGCGTTGCCCCGGAAGTGGTACCTGACGCGCTTGCGCAGGTTCTGTGTGCTGGTCCTGTTCGACATGCGTCGTGGCGCGATCCCCACGTACAGCAGTCGGCCCGCCGGGAGTTCCGGGTGCGGGGACTCGTCGAAGTGCCAGCCGTACACACCCGGCGTGTTCGGAACCGGGCCCGGACGCGACAGGACGTCGTCGGCCGGCCAGAGCCGTTCCGGGCTGGACAGCGCCGCAGCGTACACACGAGCCTCCTTGAGCCGACCAAGTGCGAACGGTGCTCCGGAAACTACCCCGCGGCACTGACATCCGCGTCCCGCTCCCCGGCCCCCGACCCGGCCCCGCGCGGGCGCAGGCGGTCGTGGAGGGCCGCGAAGGCGGTGAACGTGAGGGGGAGCGTCAGGGCCGCCGCGACGAGGATGCCGACGATGACGGGCGCGAGGATGCCCGCGTAGTACGCGGCGAAGAAGTTGCCCGTGGCCGCTTCGAGGAGCGAGCGCACGAGGGGGCGCAGCGGCAGGGCGAGCTGCGTCACGAGCCGGAGCACTCCGGCCGTGAGCGCGGCCAGCGGCAGCGCGAGGGCGAGCACGCGGAGCCATCCGGTGCGCGTCCACATCAGCTTCCAGGAACGGCGCAGGGCCGCGACGGGGCCGAGGCCGTCGGCTGCGGCAGCCGGGGCGAGGGCGAGCGCGAGGCGCAGCAGCACGGCGATGAAGATGGCCACCATCGGGGAGTCCTGGATGAGGTTGTAGGGCAGCGAGCCGCGTTCCAGGATCTGGTCCTCGGTGTCGATGTGGTAGCCGGTGAGGCTTTCCGACACGTAGATGACGAGCACCGGCAGGGACCAGACGATCAGGCCGCGCAGCGTGTACACGGCGATCATCGGCCACGGCCGCCGCGCGGAGACGGAGACCTCGGCACGGGGCGGGTCCCCCTCTGGGGGCTCCGGAGGCGTCCGCGTCCCCGCCGCGACGGCCCGGGAGCACGCGCCCTGGAGGGCCGCGCTGCCGATGCCGAGGAGGAGCAGGAAGAGGGGCAGTGTGCAGAGGGCGACGAGTCCGAGGTCGGAGCTGTCGTGCAGGTAGGGGTCCTCGACGTAGCGGTACCAGTTGAGCTGGTTCCGCATATGGGTGAAGAGGGGCCAGGAGAGCGCGAATATCGCGGCCGTCAGCAGCAGCCCGGCCAGTCCCGCCAGCCCGACGACGCGCACCGTCGCCCCCGCCAGCACCCCCAGGTGGCGCCGCAGGACGGCGAACGTCGTGGCGGTGACGCCGCGTCGCGGGCTCGCGCCCGTCGATGGCGCCGAAGGGTCGGGCTGTGCGGTGCGCGTCATGGGGGGTGAGCCTTCTGTATGTTCCGGTTCCGTTCCAGGTGGAGACGCGGAGCGGCCCGGCACGGTTCTCCGCACGCGCCCCGGACCTGCGACTTCACGGCCCGACGCGGCATCCGGCGGGCGCGGAGGCCGTCGCGCGACGTGGTGTAGACATGCTGCCGCGCTTGTCGGTAAGCCAATCGCCTTCGAGGAACGGGGAATTCGTCTTCATCATGTTTTCCGTCATTGCCGTGGTCATATCGGTAGTCGTCGGCGCGGTGACGTATCCACTCGTCCGACGTGACCTCAGCCCGAGAGCGACGCTGGTGGCCACCGGGTGCATTGCCGTGGCCGCGGGCATCGGCTGGGTGCTGACGCTTTTCCATGTGCTGGTCGGCTGCGCGGCCGGGCTGATCGTCTACCTGGTCGCGCGCCGACACCTGACGGGCATCCAGGCGGTGGCGGCCGGCGCCGCCGCGTACGCCGCCGGCACGGCGCTGTCGGTGGGCGCCCTGATGATCGCCCTCAGCGGCATGTAGGCGGCCGACCCCGTGCACGACGAAGGGCCGGACCCTCGCCGGGTCCGGCCCTCCATACGTCCTGCTCAAGAGCGGTAGCGGTGGGATTTGAACCCACGGAGGAGTTGCCCCCTCACTCGCTTTCGAGGTCTGTTCGGGGTGGTGAGGGGGGTGTTCGGGGGCGTTCGGCGGTGTTCAGGAGGGGCGGTGGCGGTGCCGTCGGGCCCTTGGTGAACGGGCCTGAACAATCTCGTACGCCGACGAATGAGACGGAAACTGAGACGGGGGTCCGGCGCGAGCGCGGGGGCGTCGACTCAGTCTCCGTCGCCAGGGGACGGGGGCCAGAGTCCGCGTTTGCGGAGGTCGTCGCGGAGCCAGTCGGGTGCGTAGGTGCGGGTGGCGTACTGCTGGGCGCAGGGGGTGGGGCAGGCGTATTGGCCGTGGCCGGGTCCTGAGCCGACTTCGATGATCTGGACGAGCATGAGGTCGATGCGGTTGGTGTTGCAGATGATGCAGCGGGCTGTCTCGGGCCACATGGTCACCATCCCTTTGCGGTGCGGAGTGCGGTGAGGGTGGTTCCGGCGCGGATGACGAGGGCTTCACCGTCGCCGAACTCGATGCGTTTGGCGCCTCCCGCGATGTCGAGCAGGTTGAGGACGGTCATGGGGACGCCGCCGACGTTGATGACGTCGCCCTGGTGGACGGTGGCGGCGGTGATGGTGACGACGACTTGTTTCTCAGTGCGGGACATGGCGGTCCTCGTCCGGAGAGAGGGGACAGGCGCGGGGTCGTCGTTGGCCTCGTTGGCGTTGGCGTGCTTCGTGGGCGAGGACGTAGGGACGGACGAGGGGGAGAGAGGGCTCACTCTCGGACGGCGGGGCGAGGTCGGCAGTGCGGGCGGGCCGGGGAGTCTCCGCCGGACTGGAGTTGGGCGGGGCCTGGCGGTGGCGTCCGGAGGGCGGGAGTAACCAGGCGGCGGCATGGCGGAGAGGCCGGGTGAGGTGGTCGATCACGGGTTCAGCTCCCTTGTGGCGGGCGGCCGGGTGGAGACGAGGGCCCAGGCGGTGGAGCCGTCGGCGTCGCTGTCGAGGCCGAAGCGGTCGCCCCGGTCGAGGGCGGCTAAGACGGCGCGCCAGGTCTCGCGGGAGGGCGCGGCGGGGGCGTCGATCTCGACGCGGACATGACCTGGTCGGCGTCTTACGCGGGGTGTGAACCCGGCAGCGGTCAGCGCCGCCGCGATGGACTGGGCGCGCGCTTCGGGTCCGGGCACAGCGGTCCTCCGACAGGAGAAGGTCACGTGGAGTAAAGCTAGTTAACTAGGTTAGAGCTAGTGGACTAGATTTGCCACATGCCTGAGCAGCCGCCCTACCTCCGTGTCGCTGACCAGCTCCGGCAGCGCGTCAGCGACGGCGCATGGTCACCCGGAGACCGCCTGCCCTCCCGCGCCCAGTTGGGCGCCGAGTACGGAGTCGGCGAGAACGTCATCCGCCGCGCTCAGGAACTCCTCATCTCCCAGGGCGTCCTGGAAGGCCGCGCGGGCTCGGGCACCTACGTCGCCGAACCCCGTCGGCGCCTGCGCATGGTCCGCTCCCACAGCCGCGAACAGAGCGGCGGCTCACCCTTCCGCGCCGACATGAACTTCATGAACAAGGCGGGAACCTGGGAGCACCAGACCGAGGCCAAGATCCCGGCCCCACCAGACATCGCCGCCCGCCTCGGCATCACCGAGGGCGACCTGTGCGTGCGCACCCGCTACGAATTCCTCGCCGACGGCAAACCCGTCCAGCTCTCCACCAGTTGGGAGCCCTACGCGATCACGGGCGGCACTCTCGTCGTCCTCCCCGAGGGCGGCCCCTATGCGGGGCGCGGCGTCGTCGAACGCATGGCGGCCATCGACATCACCGTCACCCACGCCATCGAACAACCCGAACCCGCCCACGCCACAGCGGACGAGGCCCAACTCCTCGGCATCCCCCGCGCCGCCCTGATCACCCGCATCCACCGCACCTACCACGCCACCGACGGCCGCCCCGTGGAGACGGCCGACATCGTCATCCCTGCCGCGCACGCCGAAATCGTCTACGAAGTGCAGATCAGCACCGAGACATAGAGAGCCGACAGTTTCCCTTCGCCCTAAACCAGGAGCGTGAAGGTCGTTGAGGTGTCTCGCCACGGTTGCTGTATTTTTCTGCTTTACTGCCGGTGTTTCGGGATGCGAGATAACGACGTCTAGCACCCAAAGGGATAATATTATCCGATCGCCGCATCGAGTTGCTTTGGGTCCATGAAGGCGTTCACTGCCTGTACAAGGTCATCGAAATCGATCTGATCGGCCAACATGACACTGCGAACTGCATCTACTGCGTAGGGAGAATTAAACAGACGGCCAGCACGGAGGCCCACCCGGTGACCCCAAGAAAGTCGGATTGACAGAAATCGCGGTAAGTCCCCACGCCGAACCCCAAGTCATTCCGTCGATTTATCCGGGTCATTTTGCGCAAAGTCCATTTTCAAGACTTCCGGCAGGGATCTGACGAAGCCGTCACCCCTTAGGTACAAGGCGTAGACTTCCTCTAATGTTTTATCGAGGGGGAATGTGGCATAGTTGTTGTGCACAAGCTGATTCCTGAGTGATCCGAGTTCCATGAAACCGACCATTCCATCCTCGAATTCAGGATTATTTTTACAGTGATCCTTCATCCCTTGTTTAAATTCTGGTCCGAATAGTGCCCAGAATTTGTTTGCGTTGGGGCGATCCCACTCAAACAGAGTGTGATATTGGCGTTTCACTGCTTTCTGATCCACCAACTCGATAATCTTCACGTCCAAGGTATTCACTCGAACATGCTCTATTAGGGATGCACACACCCGAGCCTCAAAATCGCTGGACGCAGCTAGAAGAAGCACCTTTGGCAAGGTTCTTTGAAGCGTGGAGTGATGTGATACCTGAGAGGAAGAGATCAGATAGTCCAGCACACTTTTCTGGTCTTCATACATTCTTTCAATGGGTGTCATGATGCCACTTTCGAAAGCTCCGTTAGGAGTTCTCGAGTGCTCTTGAGGCGCCCCCTAACGTTCGCCGTCTTAGTGGAGCCCTCCTGCTGCCACCTGACGAACTCTGGATGCTTTCCGATGGTCGAAACCCAACTGGGCTGAATCTCCTTTAGCGTGACCCCTTCCTCGCGCATGCTCAACGCGGCACAGTAGATTGATTCAAAAAGTAGCGGACTGAAGCGCGAAGAACCTGCTTTGTATGTCTCCGGCTTCCCGGCTGCATTCAGGGAAAGGAACCAGTTCCACTCTTCACTTGTTACGCTAATAGCTTCGGGGCCGAATCCCTTCGAGTTTTTGCAGTACCGATTAACGAACGCCGTCATCGACCCTGCGTATTCGCCAGTGCCATTCCTCAGCGCCAGGCTGCGAAGGATGATTTCCATGTCTTTCATTCGTGAATCGGGATCTGGTGCTCCCAGTAGCTCACGCCATTTAGCGACTTGGTTCAGGTCGAACAGGCTCGCAAAGAAATCTGAGTGGTAGAGGCTGGCGCGGATCTCTTGGGGGTTTAGATTTACGCCTCCAGTGTTAAGCCGATTGAACATCTCAAACATCGAGGAGTCGTCGTCGCTAGGAGTCATTTGCTTGACGATGATGTTGCGGATCGTTCGAAGGTCGAATTGCCTACGGTAGTCCCCGAGAGTTTTATATGAGAGTCCGGAGAATCTATTCTTTGTGCGACCAGCAATCGTCGGCAGAACAAGATTGAAATTCTCGAAGTAGTCATCGTCTGCCAGGATGTTTTCGGCAATCCCGCCGTCGGTATTAAACAAGCTTCGCAGAGTGGCACGCTTGTCCCTGCGCGGAAATCGCCCCTTAGCGAAGAAGAAAACTGTCAAAAGCCGTTGCTGCCCATCGATTACGAGAAAGTCGTTGCGGTTTTCCTCGTACAGGAATACTTGAGGCACAGGCAGGCCGAGAATGAGGGATTCGATCAGCTTGGAAGCGCGTTTCCTGTCCCATACGTAATTCCTCTGGAAAGGGGGGATCTTGATAGCCCCCTCTTTGATGAAACTGTTAATAGTGAGCGTGTTGAAATCGTTAGGGGATGCCACGATTTCGTATTCGTCGATCTGCCCTGATGAATCGTCATCTTCGGTGATCTCGGAAAGCGCAATATTCTTTAGGTCTGTCGCTTCTTCGGGCAACGGAGTGCTCCTGCTCGGGTGGTCGTTGTCAGTACTCTAGCTTTGTACCGGCGAGTCCGTGGTTCACTTGTTCATCTTTGCTTAGGTGTCGTGCAGAGTGCGTCGGCGGTCGGTGGAGCGGCTTGGGACGGGAGCTGTGGCGAGCGATCATGGCCCCTTGACCCGGCGAGTCGGGCAGTCTGTGGGCCTGCCCGTTGAAGCATGATGTTGGGGCCATGATCATTTGCCCCATGGCGGCTACCTAAAGCCGTGGAGCCAACCGTCCCAGCCACGGGGCGACGATCCAGGTAGCGGGTTTGCCCGCCGGGTACCGGCCGCCCCGATCGGGTCTTTCGGTAACACAAAACTCTCTGTGGCCTGCTGCGCGGCAATCCCTTGTGCCTTATGGTTCCGTGCTTGGTTTTGGCCGCCGGGGCGACGGACGGCACACGCAGTTGGTGGCGTAGACATGGAAGCAGCGGCCGGCGGTCGGTCGACGCCCCCACACTGTGCGCGGCCCCTCAGTCCTTGGATCGATCCCGACTTCGTTGGGTGTCGCGGTCCTGGTGGTCTTGATGTGGTGTGTTCTTCGGCGTGTGCCTCTCGGCCCTAGATGAATGAGTCCAAGAGGTGTGGTGGCGGTTAGTGATCGTAAGCGGTGAGGGACCGCTTGACGGGTTGTCCGGTTCTGTCGTTGTGCCAGATCGCGGCGGTTAACGCGAGGATGCGCAGGAGGACCCGGACTGTCACCCCCGCCGGAGACTTGCCTCCGTGCCTTTCCAGCTCAAGCTGGCCTTTGAAGGTCTGGTTGATCGACTCGATGACCTGCCGGAGTGGTTTGAACAGATGCGTGCCAACCCGCTCGGGCTCGCCCTTGCGAGTCGGCCGTAGCAACGTCAGGTGACGCTCGGTTAGGTCGTGCTCGAACTCCCGGCCGTAGTAGTTCTTGTCGCCGATGATCGTCTGCCGTGGGTGGCTGGCCTGGACCTCCGGTGCGGTGTCGAGCATGTCGCGCAGCGTCTCGCGCTCGTCGGCCTTGGCGCCGGTCAGCGCGAACAGGACCGGCAGACCACCGAGCGTGCAGACCAGGTGCAGCCGCAGGCCCCAGAAGTACCGGGAGTGCGACGCGCAGTAGCCGTACTCGGCCCAGCCCGCGAGATCCGAGCGTTTGGCCGTTTCACGGGAGCAGCCGCAGCCGACCGGGGTGGAGTCGACCAGCCACACGTCATCGCTCCACAGGGAGGTGTCCTGGGCGAGAATCCGGATCATGCTGGTGAGCAGGGAGGACGCGGTACGCAGCCGCTTGCCGTAGCCGGACTGCTGGGGCACATAGGGGAACAAGCCGCGGAAGTCGCGGTCGACACGGCGCAGCCAGCGCCGCTCGGAGGTGTAGCCGAGCAGCGCTGAGGTCACCGCGAGCGTGAGCAGTTCGGCGTCACTGAGCGTAGGCGTAATCCCGACCTTCGGACGCCAGGGGGCCAACCACGGCGAAGCCTTCAGCTCGTCGTCGATCCGGGCGTACAGTGCCGTTGCGAGGGTGTCCAGGTCTTTCGTCACACATCGACTTTGGATGCCCTCGCGCCATGTCCGCAGGCGATCCCTTGGACTCATTCATCTAGGGATGCTGCTGGTTCTTTTCCCTCTCTAGGTCGGCCGCAGCAGCGGTAGCCCACGGGCTTCTCTCGCATCACCGGAGACGGAAGTCCTGGGCAAGGGGCGGTTGAGGCTCACGGCTGACTCTGGTGACCGCGAGCGCAACGATCCTTGAAGTCGCAGAGAAGGTAGTACCTCAAGACCGAGCGCTCTCAGCGCACCCGCCGCCTGAGCGCACTGACTGCGACGTTCCCGCGCAGCTCACCCCAACACGTGCCCGTTCATCGCCCGTGCCGCCTCCGCCAGCTCCGGCAGTTCCTCCACGACGATGCCCGCTGCCTCCAGCGTCTCGACTCCCGTGCAGTTGGTGACGAAGAGGTCGGGCTCGCGCCAGGCGATCATCACGCGGCGGACGTTCGCCCGCAACAGGAGTTGGGTGCACGACAAGGGCCGGGACTTGCGTTGGGAGCAGGGCTCAAAGGTGCTGTAGACCGTGGCCCCCGACAGGCGCTCGTCATCCGTGGCGAGCTTGTTCAGCGCCGACTCTTCGGCGTGGACGTGGGCGTCGACCTCGCGGGAGTAGCCGGAGGACATCTCCTGGCCGTTCGTGTCCACGATGACCGCGCCGACCGAGAACGCGGTGTCGCTGGGAGGGCACTGGTGGGCCAGGTTGATCGCGCGGCGCATCCAGCGGTGGTCCTCGTCGGTGGGGGTCATGCGGCGCTCTCCTTCTTGGGGAGGTAGCGCAAAAAAGGGCCACGTCTCCGATGGTTCGGGCCTCGGCCAGCGTCATGCGGCGGGTGGAGCCGCTGGGGTAGTCGGCAGCGTGGAGGAAGCGGGGTGCGGCGTCGTCGCCGACGACCAGGGGCGCTATGGCCATGTGGATCTCGTCCGCGAGGCCCTGGGAGAGGAAGCCGGTGTGGATACGGCCGCCGCCCTCGACCATCAGGCGCTCGATACCGCGCTCGCCGAGGTCGTCGAGCAGGGCACCGAAGTCGATGTCGGGGCCGGTGGAGATGACGTCGGCCAGGCCCGCCAGGCGCTCGCGGAGCTTCGGCTCGGCAGCGTCGGTCGTGTAGGCGACCTTCTCGCCGCCGTGGTGCCAGAACTTCAGGTCGGCGTCCAGGTCGCCGCTCGCCGAGACCGTGACCTTCAGCGGGTACTCGGGCTTCCCAGCCGCGACACGTGCCACGCGCCGCTGTTCACCAGAAGGCGCGGGTACGCCTTGCCGTGTCTTGACGCAGCCGCTGCTGAGGCGCGGTCAGCACCTCAGGACGAGGCGTCCGGTCGGTGGCGTGGGCGCTGGTTGTATCCGCGGGCCGGGTCGTTCGCGCCGTGTTCCACGATGAGTTCGTTCTCGCGCCGGAGCACTTCCCTGGTCGTCGCGTTCTCGGACTCCCACAGGATCTGCTTGCGAAGAGTGAAGTCCCGCAGGTCCGCGCGGTCGAAGTCACGATCCAGCAGTTCCTTCGAAGGGCTTCCGAAGTAGGTGAGCCGACTGTCAGTGCGGTCCGAGCCGACGTAGATCTTCCCGTTGGGGTACGTGATCTTGTAGATGACCTTCATGCTGTGACGGTAAGGGCACGCACTGACAGTGGACGCCGCCTTCGCGGGTCACCAGGTGCCGCGTCACGTCGACTGACTGAGACCCAAGACTGAGACCCCCCCACGACGAAGGGCCGGACCCCCGTGGGATCCGGCCCTCCATACGTCCTGCTCAAGAGCGGTAGCGGTGGGATTTGAACCCACGGAGGAGTTGCCCCCTCACTCGCTTTCGAGGCGAGCTCCTTCGGCCGCTCGGACACGCTACCGAGAGGAACTCTAGCCCACGGGGCCCCGTGGGTCGAAATCGGTTCCGGGATCGTGCGGGGGATCGCGGCGGATCAGGGGGTGGGGCGGCGGAAGAAGTCGGTGAGGAGGGCGGCGGACTCCTGGGCGAGGACGCCGTGGATGACCTCCGGGCGGTGGTTGAGGCGACGGTCGCGGACCACGTCCCAGAGGGAGCCGACGGCGCCCGCCTTGGCGTCGACGGCGCCGTAGACCACGCGGTCCAGGCGCGCGAGCACGGTGGCGCCGGCGCACATCGTGCAGGGTTCCAGGGTCACCAGCAGGGTGCACCCCGTGAGGCGCCACTCGCCCCTCGCGCGGGCCGCCTCGCGGATCGCGACGACCTCGGCGTGCGCCGTCGGGTCGCCCGTCGCCTCGCGCTCGTTGCGGCCACGGCCCAGGACGCCGCCGTCCGGGCCGAGCACGACCGCGCCGACCGGGACGTCCCCCGTCCCGGTCGCCCGTTCGGCCTCGTCCAGCGCGAGGCGCATCGCCGCGCGCCACGGATCGCGTACGGGGTCGGGCCCGGCGGCGGGCCCCGGAACGGCGTCGGGGGTCATGGGGACAGTGTCCCTCTCGGCCCTGTCGCGCGGGCTCACGCCCCCGCCGCGCACAGCGCCGCGCGCCGTGCGCCGCACGTCGCGCGGCGGACCGGACCCGCCCGCGGTCCGGTCCACCGCCGCACGCACACGCGCCGCACGCACAAGCACGCACGCGCACGCGACGGCCCCACGCTCAGCGCACGGCCTCCAGCACATCCGTGCAGCCCAACGCGTCCGCGATCTCCGTGAGCGCGTCCTCCGAGGTCAGCGTGAGCAGGGCCTTCTCCTCCAGGCCGAAGTCGGAGAGCACTGCCGGGTCGCCCAGCGGCCCGGGTGGCGCGGTGCTCTCCGCGTCCGTGTTCTCGGGGTCCTCCTCCTTGGTCTCATCGGGTTCCCCGTCCTCCGTGCCGTCGAGGTCCACGAGCTGGTCGAGAGCTGCGGGATCCTCGGGCTCGCGGCCCAGCAGCTCGTCGGAGAGCAGTATCTCGCCGTACGAACTGCGCATGGCCGCCGCGGCGTCCGAGACGTAGACGCGTGGATCGTCTTCGCCGTCCACGCGGACGACTCCGAACCACTCACCCTCCTGCTCGATGCAGACCAGCACAGTCTCGTCGTCCGTCGCGGCCTCACGGGCCAGGTCGGCCAGATCGGCCAGGGTCTCCACGTCATCGAGCTCTGCGTCGCTCGCTTCCCACCCGTCTTCGGTGCGCGCGAGCAGTGCGGCGAAATACACCGTGACTCTCCCACTGGTTTCAGATGTGCCCGAGTGCTGCTGACGAGGACTGCGGCCCCGCCCCATCGGAATCGTGGCAGAAACCGAGGCTGTGCGAAGGGTCTTCGACAGTGCGTCGTCCGGGTGTTTGCGCAGATCTCACCGTCCAGACCGCTGATCGCGACACAGAGTGACCGATCGCTGGCGCTGCGCTGCCCCGCATGACTCACCAGCGGAAAGTCCGCATACGCATGTGCTGCCGCATACGGGCGGCGCGGGCGCGGCGCGGCTGGACGCGGTCGCGCAGCTCCCGGGCCTCGTTCAGCTCTCGGAGAAAACGGGCCCGGCGGCGCAGCCGGTCCGCGTCGGTCGCGTTGGACCTGCCACGGCCGCCGGCGTCCGCCGCGCTCCCGGCCTTCCCCGGGCGCCCCGGCTTCCCCGGCTGCTCGGGCTTCCCGGACTGCTCGGGTCTCTCAGGTCTCTCGGATCTCTCGGGCTTCTGCGGATAGGGCATCTGCACACCTCCGGCGTACTCGCCTACCTTCCCTCTCGTCGGCGGGGGTACGCCAGTGCTGTCACGGGGACCGCCTCGGATACTGTCGAAGCATGCGGACCCACGTCGTCGACCACCCGCTGGTGGCGCACAAACTGACCACCCTGCGCGACGAGCGCACCGACTCGCCGACCTTCCGGCGCCTGGCCGACGAGTTGGTGACCCTCCTCGCGTACGAAGCGACCCGTGACGTGCGGACCGAGCAGGTCGCCATCCGGACGCCCGTGACGGAGACGACGGGCGTGCGCCTGTCCCACCCGCGTCCGCTCGTGGTGCCGATCATCCGCGCCGGGCTCGGCATGCTGGAGGGCATGGTCAGGCTGCTGCCGACGGCCGAGGTCGGCTTCCTCGGCATGGTGCGCGACGAGGAGACGCTTCAGGCGTCCACCTACGCCACCCGGATGCCGGACGACCTGTCCGGGCGGCAGGTGTACGTGCTGGACCCGATGCTCGCGACCGGCGGCACGCTCGTCGCGGCCATCAGGGAGCTGATCAGCCGCGGGGCCGACGATGTGACGGCGCTGTGCCTGCTGGCCGCGCCCGAGGGCGTCGAGGTCATGGAGCGCGAGCTGGCCGGTACGCCGGTGACCGTCGTGACGGCCTCCGTGGACGAGCGGCTCAACGAGCAGGGCTTCATCGTGCCGGGCCTCGGCGACGCGGGCGACCGCATGTACGGCACGGCAGGCTGACGGCTCGGCTCGGCTCGGCCCGGTTCGCTGTTCGCGGTTCGCCGACGGTTCGGTTCTGGGCTGAGCGGCCGGTTTCGGCCGTCCCCCCTTGTACGGGGCCGTACGGGTCAGGCCCTCGGGCCCGCCCGCTCAGCCGCTCAGAGCCTCAGCACCGCGACGGCTTCGCCGACGGCTTGGGGTGGGCCAGGGCGGCCAGCGCCTTGTCGGCGTCCTTCTCCTTGGCGAGCTTCTTGAAGTCGTCGCCGAGGACGAGGTCGACGTCGTCGCCGTCGCGTTCGTCGTAGCGGGTGTCGGCGCCCTTGAGCTGGGTGCCGAGGACCTTGAAGTTCGACGCGGTCGTCTTGCCTGGCGCGCCCAGGAGGACGCCGGCCGACTTGACCTTCTTGTCCAGCTCGGCCGGGGCGTTGCCCACCTTGCCGATCTTGAAGCCGCGCTTCTTCAGCTCCTCCGAGGTGGACTTGGCGAGACCGCTCTGCTTGGTGGCGTTGAGGACGTTGACGGTGATGGAGCCGGGCTTCGGCAGCTTGCCGTCCTTCCCGCTCCCCTTGCTGCCCTTGCCGTCCTCGCCGCTCTTGCCGTCCTTCCCGCTCTCGTTCTTTCCGTTCTTCCCGGCGGCCTCGCCCTTCGCCGACTCGGTGTCCCCGCAGTCCTCGCCCGAGGCGCTGGAGGCGCGTGCCGTACCGCTGCCGCCGCCAGAGAAGACGTCGATGAGCTGGAGCGTTCCCCATCCGGCCAGACTGAGCGCCGCGACCGCGGCGATGCTCGCGAGCACGATCCTGCGGCGGTTGCGCGGGCGGCGCATCTGCGGGTAGCGGTCGCCCGTCACACGGTACTTTCCGCCCATGCCGGGGGGAGTCAGCATGCTCATATGCGCAGCGTAATGCGCGATGACAGCACTGCCTACTAGATGATCAATGGCCGGTGCGGGGCACAACCCAAAAGGGCCAATATGCGAGCTGATGTCGCGTCAGACGCGAGGTGGGGAGGGGTGCGGGGGCGTCGCGGCCGTGCACCCGTACGGCTGTACGGGCGCTCCCCCGGCGTGGCGGCAGACCCAGCAGGGGGCCGGGCCCGGCGCGTCAGTCCAGTTCGAGGACGCGGGCGTGCAGTACCTGCCGCTGCTGGAGCGCGGCGCGTACGGCCCGGTGGAGCCCGTCCTCCAGATAGAGGTCGCCCTGCCACTTCACGACGTGGGCGAAGAGGTCGCCGTAGAACGTGGAGTCCTCGGCGAGGAGGGTCTCCAGATCGAGCTGGCCCTTGGTGGTGACGAGCTGGTCAAGGCGCACCGGGCGTGGGGCGACATCCGCCCACTGGCGGGTGCTTTCCCGGCCGTGGTCGGGGTACGGCCGCCCGTTTCCGATTCGCTTGAAGATCACACGGAAAGCCTACCGGGCCGCGGGTGCCGGGCGCAGCCTCCTGCCCCTCTTCTCAGTGGCCCGGATCACGTCCGCTGGTGACGTGATCCGGGCCATGACCTGCCGCGCGGGCGGTGCGCACGGGGTTTACGGGGCCTACGGGAGGTCTACGAGAGGTCTACGGGAGGGCGCCGGTGTCCCAGGAATAGTGACCGACGGCGTTGGCGATCACCTTGAGGTTGACGTCGAACGCCTTCTGGTCGATGTTGCCGATGCCGTCGCACGCCTGGTGGTAGCAGCCGTCGTACGCGGCGCCCGCCGTGCCGCCCCACAGTTCCCGCTGGGCCTCGGTCTTGATGCCCTCGGCCCCGGTGAAGGTGCCGCCCGCGGGGATTCCGGCCTCGATGAAGGGGCCGTAGTCGGAGCGGCCGGTGAAGTCGGTGCCGCGGGGCTGCTCGCCGCGCGAGGTGATGAAGGCGTTGATGTCCGCCTCCAGCGCCGCCGAGCCCTCGGGGCCCGGGCCCTCGCCGACGCCGTCGGAGTCGTCGCCGTCGTACACGAACAGGCCGTAGTTGGGCGACGCGATCATGTCGAAGTTCAGATAGAGGGCGATCTTGTCGCGCTCGGCCTGGGAGAGGTGCTCGACGTAGTGCTCGGAGCCCTGGAGGCCCAGTTCCTCTGCCGACCACAGCGCGAACCGCACCTTGTTCCGCTTGTCCCCCGCGTGCGTGTCGTGCCGCTGCCCGCGTACGAAGGAGGGGTCGGCCTTGGCGAGCTGGAGCGCCGACTCCAGGATGCCCGCGCTGCCCGAGCCGTTGTCGTTGATGCCGGGGCCCTCGGCCACGGAGTCGAGGTGGGCGCCGAGCATGGCGACGTTGTCCGCGTCGCCGCCGCGCGTCTCGGCGATGACGTTCGGGGTGGTGCGCTGCTCCTGGAACTCCCGCACCTCCAGGTTCACCCGCACCGTCCCCCTGGCGACCTCGGCGGAGAGCGCCTCGCCGTCGGCCTTGCTGATCCCGCCGGTGGGGACGCGTCCGGCGGTGGCGTCGCCCAGGGTGCCGTTCAGCTCGCCGTCGACGTTGTTGTAGACCACGGCGCCGACCGCTCCGGCCCCGGCCGCCGCCGCCTGCTTCTCCGCGAAGGTGCAGCCGCCGCGCCGGATGAGGGCGATCTTTCCGTCGAAGGCGCCGGACGCGTAGTCGGCGGCCTGGCAGCCGGTGCTGTCGTCCGCGTCGACGGGGACCTCGGCGACGGCCGCCTCCGTGCCGCCGACCGGCGTGCTCGGGGTGTACGTCATCAGCTTCAGCGGCACGTCGCGCCCGCCCTCGCCGAGGACCGTCAGGCGTTCGGCGAGGGTCTCGCGGTAGACGAAGTCGAAGTCCTCGTAGCTGACCTTGTAGCCCGCCGCCTTGAGCAGCACGCCCGCGTACTTCGCCGACAGCTCGTGGCCACGGGTGCCTGCGGCCCGGTTGCCGTCGTGGGCTTCGGCGATGGCCTGGAACGCCTTCAGATGGCGGGTGGCGGCCTTGGCTCCGGTGCGCTGGACCAGCTTGCGGGCCAGCCTGTCGGCCTCTTTGGCGGGGTCTTTCCCGAGGGCGGCTGCCGCTGCCGCGCTTGCGGTGCGGTCGGCGGCGCGTGCCTCGGCGGCCGAGGGGGAGGTGGAGGCGGCCAGGAGCAGGGGGGCCGCCAGGGCGGTCGCGGCCAGCGCCGCGACGGTCGCGCGACTCCTGTACGGAGCCGGGGCGGGTCTTCGGGAGGGCGCCTGGGCTGTGCGCATGATCGGGTCCTTCCTTCCGGTGCGTGCGGCGCGCGTACGGGTGCGTACGGGCGCGCCGACGGGGAAAGCGCTGCTGTTCGGCGTGGGGGGACCCGTGTCCGGGTTACGGACGCGATGCAGGGAACGTAGCCGCCCCGAGGCGCCGGGGGAACAGGCTGGGGCTCGGTCGTGTGCGCGCTGAGCGCGGGGGCGTGACGGGGTAGAAAGGTTCTTATGCGACGTAACGGTAAATTTCTTTCCCTGCTGGGCGCCACCGGACTGCTGCTGGGCGCCGCGCTGACGGGCTGCTCGGACTCCGGTGGCGGCTCGGGTCCGGGCTCGGACTCGGAGTCGGCGTCCCCGAAGAAGTCGGCGTCGGAGTCGGCATCGGAATCGGCGTCCGCCTCGCCCTCCGGTTCCGTCTCCGGCTCCGGTTCCGCGCCGGCCTCCGTACGGAACGGGCTCAAGGCCCTGGACACCGGCGAGAAGGACGTCCAGGGCGGCACGGCCTTCGACCTGGAACGTGACGACGACGGCTCGCACCTGTGGGACCTGAAGGTCGCGACGGAGGACGGCAAGCAGTTCAATCTGCGGATCTCCGAGGACGGCGGCAAGGTCACCCAGAAGCGCGAGGACACCACGCCCGACGACGACGTGGCCAAGCTGAAGGGCGCCGAGGTCACGGCGCAGAAGGCCGTGGACATCGCGTCAGGCCGTCACAAGGGCGAGGACCTGGCGTCGCTGGAGATCGACCAGGACGCGCGGGGCACGCTCATCTGGCAGGTGAACACGGTCAAGGGCGATGGCGGCGGGGACGGCGCCAGCGCCAGTGCCGACGCCGACGATGCGGCGGAGAACGAGACCCTTATCGACGCCAGGACCGGAAAGGTGACCGGACAGAAGGCCGACGACTGACCGGTGGGAGGAGAGCGATGCGCGGGACAGGTCCGGCTCAGGAGCCCGAGTCGGAGCCGGAGCCGGAGCCGGAGTCCGGGGCCAGGAGGGCGCGGAAAGCCTCGTTGACCGTGCACGTGGGGCACGAGGAACTGGTGATCCGTCAGCGGTACGAGACGGTCAGCATCCTCAACGACATCCTCATCGCCGTCTGGTTCATCGTCGGCAGCGTCATGTTCTTCTCCCCCGACTGGACGAGGACGGGGACCTGGTGCTTCCTCTTCGGGAGCGTGGAGCTGCTCATCCGGCCGGTGATCCGGCTGTCCCGGCAGCTCCACCTCCGGCGGCTCGGCTCCCTGCACGAGGGAGCCACCCCCGAGTCCTCGCAGGACTACTGAACGGCCGCTGAACGGCTGTCGTGCGACGGCTACCGCGCGACGGCTACCGCGCCGCGCTCTTGTCCTCGCGGCGGTGCCGGGCAGCCGCAGCCGGGTCCTCCTTGAAGGCCCACCGCATCTTCGGCTCCATCGCGAACCGGAACGCCCGCTGCACGGGCGTCGTGCACAGCGCCGTGATGACCGCTCCCGCGATGACCGTCACACCGATGGCGCCCCACGGGGTGTGGATCCAGTCCGTCTCGTACCAGTCCCAGAAGCGGGAGCCCTTGGCGAGGAAGCCGTGCAGCAGGTAGCCGTAGAGCGTTCCTGCGCCCAGTGCGGTGAACCACATGTGGCGGCGCGGCACCCAGGCCAGGAAGCAGGCCGTCAGCACCATCGAGCAGCCGAACAGCGCGAAGGTCATCACGACCCCCACCCACCACTGGACGCCCAGCTCCTGTGCGCTGTCGCGGTGGTAGAACCAGACCGAGTTCATGCGCTCGACGGCCCAGTACGAGAAGAGCAGGCCGAGCCCGATCACCGGGAGTGACAGCAGCCGGGCCCTGCGCGTGCGCACCAGGTCGAAGTGCTCGGGGCGCAGGTTGAGGCCGATGACGAAGAACGGCAGGAACTGGAGCACGCGCTGGAGGTCCAGATCGTCGCCGATGTCGGGGGAGACGGAGGCGAGGACGGCGATGGCCAGCGCGAGCGCGACGGGCCAGCGGACCATCTTCCACAGCGGGGTCGTCAGCCGCCAGATGAACAGGGCGGCGAGGAACCAGGTGAGGTACCAGGGGTCGAGCAGGCTGATCGGGTAGCCGGGGTCGTCGTCGGCCCAGCGCTTGAAGAAGCTGTAGGCGACCTCGAAGAGCACGTACGGCACGCCGACGCCGGTGACCAGGCGCTTGAGCTGGTCCGGCCTGCCCGTGAAGCTGCGCGAGAAGTAGCCGGAGATGACCATGAACGCCGGCATGTGGAAGGTGTAGACGAAGATGTAGAGCGCTGCCGCCGTACGCGATTCGTCCCGCAGTGGTTCCCAGGCGTGGCCGAACGCGACGAGCACGATCGCCAGGTACTTGGCGTTGTCGAAGAACGGATCCCGCGACTTCGGTTTCGGCTTCGCGGTGGCGTCGGTGGTACCAGCGGTACCGGTGGCACTGGTGTTACCGGCCGCGTGGCCGGTTCCGGCCACGGCGGCGTCTTGTCTGCCTGCTGCGTCCTTCGACTCCTGGGGGACGGCCGGGGGGAGCGGGGACCGTTGGGGACTGCGTTGGCGCAGGCTGTGTGTCACAGAGCCTCCCGACGGGGGTAACGGCTGCGACGTACGGCATGCCCTGAGCGCGGAGCTGCGGAGAACATCGACAGCACTGTAGTAGGGGCGACCTGAAGCGTAAATTCACCCGGCCCGTCGCGGTACTCCGTGGTGGCTGAAACAGAGTACGCGGTCCGTTCTGCGGCAAGTCGGTGGGCTGGTCACGGAGTTCGCGGGCGGCGCGCGAAGCGACCGGAACCCGTCCCTCTGGCGACCGGAACCCGTCCCTCTGCGGGGGCACCAGCCCGGGCGGGGCGCGGTGGCCTGCCGTGCCCCGCCCCGGAGGCTCAGACGTTGACGCCGAAGTCGGCGGCGATTCCGGCCAGGCCCGAGGCATAGCCCTGTCCGATGGCGCGGAACTTCCACTCGCCGCCGTGCCGGTACAGCTCCCCGAAGACCATCGCGGTCTCCGTCGAGGCGTCCTCGGTGAGGTCGTAGCGGGCCAGTTCCCTGCCGTCGGCGCGGTTGACGACGCGGATGAACGCGTTGCGCACCTGGCCGAAGCTCTGGCCACGGCTCTCGGCGTCGTGGATGGAGACGGGGAAGACGACGCGCTCGATGGCGGCGGGCAGCCCGGCGAGGTTGACGTTCACCGACTCGTCGTCGCCCTCGCCCTCACCGGTGAGGTTGTCGCCGGTGTGCTCGACGGCGCCGTCCGGGCTGGTGAGGTTGTTGTAGAAGACGAAGTGCTGGTCCGAGGCCACCTTGCCCGAGGCGTCGCACAGCAGCGCCGACGCGTCGAGGTCGTAGTCCGTGCCGGTGGTGGTGCGGACGTCCCAGCCGAGACCGACGGTCACGGCGGTGAGGCCGGGTGCTTCCTTGGACAGCGAGACGTTGCCGCCCTTGGCCAGCGAGACTCCCATGTTGTCCTCCGTGCTCTGCGTGCTTGTGCGTGCGTATCGGACGTTCTGGAAATTCTACATACGTGTAGAAGTTGAGGGCCGGGCGCGGCTCAGTAGGATCGACCACGGTGAAGGAGGTGGTGGCGTCATGGCTTCGAATGGCCAGGACGGCGGCGGCCGAGGCGGCGGCCGGAACGCCGGGCGCGCAGGTCACGCCGGGCACGCCGGGGAGCGCCGCGCGCACGGCCGCAGGCGCGGTCAGGGCGAGCTGGAGGCCCAGGTGCTGTCGGTGCTGCGCACGTCGAGGGAGCCGGAGACGGCCGCCTGGGTGCAGAGCCGCCTCGGCGGGGACCTCGCGTACACGACCGTCGTGACCATCCTCACCCGCCTCCACGCCAAGCAGATCGTGCACCGCACGCGCGTCGGACGCTCCTACGTCTGGAGCCCGGCGGCCGACGAGGCGGGCCTCGCGGCCCAGCGGATGCGGCGCGTCCTCGACAGCGAGGCCGACAGGGACGCCGTGCTCACCAGCTTCGTCTCCTCGCTCTCCCCGGAGGATGAGCGGCTGATGCGCGCGCTGCTGCGCGACGCGGCCGACGGCGGTGGCGCGGCCGGTGGTCCCGGTGGCCATGGCGGCGAGGACGCTGACGGCCGCGAGGCGTGAGCGATGGGCGTCTTCGTCTTCCTGCCGCTCATACTCCCGCTGACCGCGCTGCCGATCGCGCGCCTCGCGGAACAGCACCTCCACCCGCGCGCCGCGACCCGGCTGCTGACCGTCTTCGGCTGCGTCCTGGCGCTGTGCAGCACCCTCTGTCTCGGCCTGCTGATGGTCGTCGGCACGGCGCAGTTGCCCGGCAACCCGCTGCCCGACGCCTGGTCGGACCCGGAGGTGCGCGCCGTGGTGCCGTACGACGAGGTCACCGGGACCACGGCCATCGGCGGGCTCGCGCTGGTGCTCGGCGCGGGTGCCGTCACCGTGCGACGGCACCACCGCGTGCGGGCCCGCGCCCTGCGCGCGCTGGAGGGGCTGCCGCCCGACGCCGAGCCGGACCTCGCCGTACTGCCCGACGACGAGCCCTACGCGTACGCGCTGCCCGGATCGCCGGGCCGGGTCGTCGTCTCCACCAGCATGCTCGCCTCCCTGGACGAGTCCGAGCGGCACGCGCTGCTCGCCCATGAGCGGGCCCACCTCGCGCGCGGGCACCACCGCTATCTGCTCGCCGTACGGCTGGCGGGCTGCGCGAACCCGCTGCTGCGGCCCTTGTACGCGGCCGTCGCCTACGGCGCGGAGCGCTGGGCCGACGAGGAGGCCGCGCACGTGGTGGGGGACCGCAAGGTCACCGCGCGCGCCGTCGCCAAGGCGGCGCTCGTCTCGCGGGGGGCGCCCGCGCCGGGGCTCGCGGGGTTCGCCTCGGCCGGGCCCGTACCGCGCAGGGTCGCCGCGCTGCTCGGGCCCGTGCCGCCCGCGCGCAGCTGGCCGCCCGCGGCGAGCCCGGCGGGGCTCGCCGCGTTCGTCGCCGCCGCCGGAGCGACCGCCTCCGCGCTGTCCGCGCTGAACGCGGCCATCGCCCTGTTCCTGGTCCTGAAGGCCGCCACACCGCTGTAGGCCACACCGCCGTAGGCCGTGCCGCTGCCCTGCGCCGTCCTGCCCTGCCCCGTCCTGTCCGGGGTGCGGGACCACTGCCCTCCCTCTTGTTTCTACAAGACTGTAGAGTTGCAGAAATGCGCAACTGACAGACAGCGGTTCCGCCGTGCGCCGCGCGCCGTGCCGGGACCGGGGAGGGCGGTGACGTGATGGCGCGACGGGGAACCGGGGGCCGAGCGGGGCCGCCCGACGCGGGCGCGGCGCGGCGGCACCGCAGGCCGAAGCGGGAGCCGAAACGCGCGCGGGCCCGTCGAGGAGGCGGTCGAGGGGGCGGGGGCGGAGGAGGCGCGCGGCTGACGCGTCGCGGGCGTGCCGTGGTGTGGTGCGGCGGCGTCCTGGCCGTACTGCTCCTGCTGGGCGGCGCGGGCGGCGCCTGGCTCTACGGCAGCCTCGACGGCAACATCCACTCCGCAGAGCTGGGCGACCGCCTCGGCGGCGACCGGCCCGACAACATCAGCCCCGGCTCGAAGAACATCCTGGTCGTGGGCTCCGACAGCAGGGACGGCGCCAACGCCAAGTACGGCAAGGGCCTGACCACCATGCAGTCGGACACCCTCATGGTCGTGCACATGGCCGCCGACCGGAAATGGGCGGGCATCGTCTCGCTGCCCCGCGACTCCTACGTCCACATACCGTCCTGCGAGCGCGGCGACGGCAGCCGCTCGGACCCCCACTTCTTCAAGATCAACGAGTCCTTCGCCATCGGCGGCACCCAGGGCGGCGACGTCGCCGGAGCGGCGGCCTGCACCATCAAGACCGTCGAGAAGAACACCGGGCTGCGCATCGACCACTTCGCCTCCGTCGACTTCCAGGGCTTCAAGGGCATGGTCAACGCCCTCGGCGGGATCGAGGTCTGCCCGGAGGAGGCGATACACGACAAGAAGGCGCACCTGGACCTGGAGGCGGGCTGCCAGACCGTGAAGGACGAGGAGGCGCTCGGCTACGTACGCGCCCGCTACAGCGTCGGCGACGGCACCGACACCGGGCGCATCGGGCGGCAGCAGGAGTTCATGGAGTCGCTGGCCGCCAAGGCGCAGCGGAAGCTGACGAGCCCGAAGGCGCTGTACGGGTTCCTGGACTCCGCCACCAAGTCCCTGACGACGGACGAGGAGCTGGCGGGCATCAAGCCCCTCTACGACCTCGCCTCCGGACTCAAGGACATCCCCGAGGACCGCCTCCACTTCCTCACCGTGCCCAACTATCCGCGCGAGGCGGACGTGCCCAGCGACAAGGCGAACGTGGTCTGGCAGTACCCGCAGGCCGCGCGGCTGTTCACCGCCATGGCCAAGGACGAGGAGGTGACGAGGAAGCGGCTCACGGCGGAGAGCGCGGACCCCCTCCACGCCTCCCGGGTCAGGGTCCAGGTTCTCAACGGCACCTCCGAGGCGGGCGCCGCCGCCGTCGCGGCACGCTCGCTCGCCAAGTTCGGCTTCCCCGTCACCACCGGCAACGCGCCGGAGGAGGCGGCGAAGACCTCGGTCACCTACCCGCCGGGCAAGGCGGCGGAAGCGGAGGTGCTGGCCTCGCGCTTCCCCGGCGTCACCGCGAAGAAGGACGCCGCCGCCACACCGGGGACCGTCACCCTGACGCTGGGTCCCGACTTCGAGGGGCTGGACTGACGGAGCCGGGCGCCCGGCCCCGTCGCGCTCAGGGTTCACATGGCGCGGTGGACCAGGAAGGGCAGCAGGGTGTGCAGGTCGTGGACGGCGGACGGGGCGAGGGGGACCGCGTTCAGGCAGGCGCGGGCCTCCGTCAGATGGGCGTGGGCCTCCCGCAGCGTGGCGGTGCGCCCGCCCGCCTCCTCGACGAGCCATGCCGCCGTACGGGCGGCCTCCGCGTCCATGGGCCGCGGCGAGGCGAGCAGTTCGCCGAGCCGTCGCGCCGCGGACCCGTCGGTGGACAGCGCGGCGAGGACGGGGTGCGTCTTCTTGCCCTGCCGCAGATCGCTGTGCACGGGCTTCCCCGTGACCCGCGGATCACCCCAGATGCCGAGCAGGTCGTCCGCCGCCTGGAACGCCACGCCCAGATGCCGGCCGGCGCGGTCGAGCGTGTCGACGGTGGCCTCCGGCGCCCCCGCGAGCAGGGCGCCCAGGGCCACGGCGCAGCCGAGGAGGGCGCCGGTCTTGGCCTCGGCCATGGTGCGGTACTCGCCGGGGCGCACGGCGTCGGGCCCTCCCCACGGCCGCCGTTCAAAGAGAAGGTCGTCGGCCTGACCTGCCATGAGGTGGCTCTGCGCGGTGGCGAGCCTGCGTACGGCCGTGCCGACGCGCGCGCCGGGCGTCTCCGCGAGGACCTCGACGGCGAGCGCGAAGATCCCGTCCCCGGCGAGGACGGCGGGGCCGGTCCCGTACGCCTTCCAGACGGTCGGCCGCTGCCGACGTGTCTCGTCGCCGTCCATGATGTCGTCGTGCAGGAGCGAGAAGGTGTGGACGAGTTCCACGGCGACCGCGCCCGGCACGGCGTGCTCGCCGCTCGCGCCCGCGGCCTCGGCGCCGAGCACGGCGAGCGCCTGACGCACACCCTTGCCACCGCCGCTGCTGTTGCTGTTGCCGCTCGCGCCTGTGGCCGTGGGTGCGCCTTCGCGGGGTGGCGGGCCGCCCGGCTCGTGCCAGCCCAGCGAGTAGGCGGCCATCTCGCCCAGCCACGGGTGCATGCGCTCGACGGCGGCGACGAGGCCGGGGCGTACGAGCGCGCGGCAGCGGTCGAGCACGCGGCGTGCGTCGGCCGCCACGTCGGGGGGCCCGGCGTTGCGCAGCGCCGTCGCGGCGGACAGGGACGGAGGCGGCGTCATCGCGGGGCTCCCACGGTCTGCACCTCGGCCTGGGCCCCGACAAGGCCCCCCACACCTGCCGGACCCGCCGCACCGGCCCCGTCCGTCGTGCCCGGCCCGTCCGTCGTGCCGGACTTGTTCGTCGCACCGGCCCCGTCCGTCGTGCCCGGCCCGTCCGTCGTGCCGGACTTGTTCGTCGCACCGGCCCCGTCCGTCGCGCCCGGCCCGTCCGTCGCGTGCGACCCGTCCGTCGCGTGCGACCCGTAGGCCGGGCCCGCGTGGGTGAAGGGCTGGATGCCCAGTTCGGCCTGCGCCTTGTCGACCATGGCGCGGGAGTGGCGCAGGCCGGCCGCGTCGAGGGCGTCGCGCAGTTCGTAGAGGTCGGCCGCGGTCTCGGCGCGGTCCCGGCCCAGGCGGGCGAGGGACTTGACGAGTCCGAGCCGCGACAGCGCCTCGCCCCGCAGCTCGCTCATCGCGCGGAAGCGCGCGAGCGCGCGCTCGTACATCGCGCGGGCCTCGTCGTAGCGCCCGGCGCGGAAGAGGACGTTGCCGCGCATCTTGTGGTTGTACGCCAGCGCGCTGGAGAGGTTCATCTCGCGGCAGATGGCCTCGCCCTCGGACAGCAGCTCCAGCGCGCGCCGCGGGTCGTCGCCCCGCGCGGAGAGGATGTCCGCGATGCCGCGCAGCGCCCACGCGTGGCCGCGCCGGTCGTCGGCCTTCGCGGATATCCCCGCCGCCTCCTCGAACATGGCGAGCGCGGTCTCGTAGGAGCCGGTGTTGCGGTGCATCTGCGCGATGCCCTCCAGCGCCCACACGGTGTGCCGCGCCTCGCCGCGCTCGCGGGCCTCGGCCAGGAGCTGTTCGTGCAGTTCGCCGACGGCCTGGTAGTCGCCCTGGATGCGGCCGGTCTCCGCCATGCCCGCGAGCGAGTAGCCGCGGGCGAGCATGTCCTCGCCCCGCCTGCCCAGCTCGGCGGCGATGCCGAGCAGCC
Organism: Streptomyces sp. NPDC054796; assembly: GCF_053611545.1. Classification (NCBI taxonomy): domain Bacteria; kingdom Bacillati; phylum Actinomycetota; class Actinomycetes; order Kitasatosporales; family Streptomycetaceae; genus Streptomyces; species Streptomyces sp. NPDC054796. Next base: position 35,942 of record NZ_JBSHAO010000015.1, read on the forward strand.
GGAAGGCGAGCGCCAGCGCGCCGCGCTGCCTCGCGAGGGTCCCGCCGCTCCACACGGCCCAGGCCATCGCGCCGGTGTCACCGGCGGCGCGGGCCGCGCGGTAGCTGGCCTTCCAGGCCCGGTCCGCCTCTTCGACGTGCCCTAGCCGCCGCCGCGCCTCTGCCACGGCCAGCCCGTAGCGGGCCATGTCGGCCTGCGACCCGGCCCGCTCGGCCGCGCGCAGCCGCTCGGTCCCCTTGGCGAGCACGTCCTCCAGCGACGAGTTCACCGAGAGCGAGCCGAGGTCGCCTTGGTACTCGGGGGCGAATGCCTTGCTGTACATGAATGCCTTTCTGCGCTCCGGGTGCCGTTTCCGGCTCCGGCCCTGCCGTGCGGCGGGAGAGGAAGGGGGTGGCCTTCGCAGGGCGGCTGGTCGGTCGTTCCGGCCACTATACATACCGTGTATACGCGGAGTGTATAGCTGGCTGGACTCCACGGCGTGCTCATCCTTGACGGACGGATACGCCGAGGTCGGACGGTTGCGGTGGCGTTCCCACCGCTGTGGATCTAGGACGCCGAGTGGGCCCGACGGGTTGCTCCGTCCGGGCACGCGATCTGCGGCCCGGGGGCGCGGATCACTCCGTGCCGACTGCCGCGCGGATCACTTCTTGCGCGGGAGCGCGTCGGTCTCCTCGTCCAGCCCGGGGGCCGGGATGCTGTGGCCGCTGGCGAAGCTCTTGAGCGTCGGCGGGGCCGGGGAGGGAGACGGGGGCTTCTTGGCCGCCTGGTAGAGGTAGCAGATCTCCGTCTGGAGGCACTGCTCGCAGAAGGCCGGGGCGGCGAAGGGCGAGAGCGGAACGGGTCCCTCTGGTCTGCGTGCGTAGAGCGTGTCGTCGGCCAGCGGGCTCGTCGAGGTGAAGGTCCGGCGCGCGAAGTCGGGGTGGTCGCCCATGACGTGCTGCGCGACGACCTCGTACGTGCGCGCCCGCGGCCTGTAGGCGCAGGAGACGGTGAGCAGCCAGGGCGTGTCCCCCAGGAAGCGCGCCTGCTCCAGTGCCCGCTCGAAGGGCGCCGCGCAGCGGCTGACGCGCAGGGCGGCCTCGTGGTGGCCGCGCGGCTTGTCGCCGTGCGCCCAGCGGTTGCGCTCCGACTGGAGCGTCCGCAGATGCGTGGCCAGCCCCGGACCTGGCTGGCCCTCGGGCCCCTCCGGCCCGTCGAGCACCGTCGCGCGCAGGCCGGGAGCCAGGTGCGGGGCGGCGTCGAGGGCGGGCACGAGGTTTTCGAGCCAGGGCGGCCATGTGCCGAACGTGATGCCCGACGCGCGGTAATTGGCCGCGAGGCGCATGAGGGCGAGGTCCACGGGCGAGTCGGGGTCGGCGACGGCGGGCGGCGTGCCCGGCCCGTAGCGGGCCTCGCGCTCGGCGTTGAGGAACGCGGCGGCGGTGACGCTCACTGTTGCGGCCAGGATCTCGGCGGCGTCGAGCAGCGCCTGATAGCGGTCCATGCCGGTGCTCGCGCGTTGCAGGGCGCGGACCGCCCGGGCGACGGGGTGCGGGAGCGTGTGGCGCGCGTGCTCCAGCACCGGCGAGGCGATGAGGTCCTGGGCGGGGAGGAGCGGTGGACTCGTCCGGGGGTCGCTCCCGGCGGGGGGCCCGCTCTCGACGTACGTGACGAAGGCGCCGGCGCCTGGCGGTTTCCCTGTCGACGGCTGGGACGGCTGGGGCGGTGTGACGGGCGGCGGCGCGGAGTGCGCGGGGTGCGGCGGCTGGGCGGGGGCCGGTGGAGGTGGGCTCCACTGGGGCGACGGGGTGGCCCGTGGCGGGTGCGTCGGCCCGGACGATGGGCTCGGGCGCCTTCTGCGCCACCAGAACTGGCGCACCGGGAGCCGCAGCCACGTCGGGACCACCCCGAACAGCAGGGTGAAGACGATGACGGCCAGCGTCGTGTCCAGCCACACGGGCAGCGTGCTCGTCGTGCCGGGGTCGTCCCGGCCCGAGGGGATGGCGACGGCGGCGAGGAGGCCCCAGGCCAGGGTCATCCAGAACGCCCAGTCCCGGTACAACGGCGCGTCGTACAGCCCCAGCACGGCGTTGTGCCGCTTCGGCAGGGGCGGGGGCGCTGAGGGAGCCGCCGACGTCCGCTGCCCCGCGTGCCTGTCCATAGGACCACAGTGCCACTGTGGCGAACCTCACATAAGTGGGTGTGCGGTGCAGCCTCAGGGCTTCTTCTTCGCCTCCTTCGCCGTCCGCTTCAACTCCTGCTTGTGCGCGCGCACCTTGTCCAGGGACTCGGGGCCCGTGATGTCGGCCGCCGAGCGGTACGCGTCCTTGTCGCCGTAGGAGCCCGCCGCCTCGCGCCAGCCCTCGGGGGTGACGCCCAGGCGCTTGCCCAGGAGGGCCAGGAAGATCTGGGACTTCTGCTTGCCGTAGCCGGGGAGGTCGTTCAGGCGGGACAGGAGTTCCCTGCCTGTGGAGACGTCGCGCCAGACCGCGCTCGCGTCGCCGTCGTAGTGCTTCACCAGGTACTGGCACAGCTGCTGGACCCGCTTGGCCATGGAGCCGGGGTAGCGGTGGACGGCGGGCTTCTCGGAGAGGAGGGCCGCGAACTCCTCCGGGTCGCGGGCCGCGATCTCGTGTGCGTCGAGATCGTCGCCGCCCATGCGCTGGGCGATGGTGTACGGCCCGGCGAACGCCCACTCCATCGGCACCTGCTGGTCCAGCAGCATGCCGATCATCGCGGCGAGCGGGCTACGGCTGAGCAGTTCGTCGGCTTCCGGCTGTTGGGAGAGGCGAAGGGTGAGGTCCATGCTCCGATGATCGCTCCCGTCGCGCCCCGGCGCACGCGAGGCCCGAGCCCCGAGCCTGCCCGGCCCGCCCGGCCCGCCCGGCCCCGGCGAGGGGGCGCAGCCTAGGCGCCCGCGGACCGCCGCGCGAGCTCTGCGCTCCCGGTTCACTCGAAGGAACGGCTGGTCGGATGGTGTTGTCATGCGCGGGGTAGGGCTCGGGCCGGACAGGTGGGGCATCGAGCGAGAGGGGGAGGCGTGCGGAACGGCTCTCCCGGTCCCGTGAGCGCGACCCGTACGCGGGCGCGCGAGGCCACCTCGGTGAGCCGCCGCCGGACGCTCAGAGGAAAGACCGGGTGACCCGTGACTCAGCCGTTTGAACTGCCCGACTTCTACACTCCGTACCCCGCACGCCTCAATCCCCATCTGGAAGAGGCGCGCAAGCACTCCAAACAGTGGGCGCGGGACATGGGGATGGTGGAGGGCTCGGGAATCTGGGACGAGCACGACCTCGATTCCCACGACTACGCGCTGCTGTGCGCCTACACCCACCCCGATACCGACGGGCCCGACCTCTCCCTGGTCACCGACTGGTACGTGTGGGTCTTCTTCTTCGACGACCACTTCCTGGAGCAGTTCAAGCGCTCCCTGGACCGGCCTGGCGGCAAGGCGTACCTGGACCGGCTGCCCCTGTTCATGCCGATGGACCTGGCCGACGGGATGCCCGAGCCGACCAACCCCGTCGAGGCGGGGCTCGCCGATCTGTGGGCCAGGACCGTGCCCGCCATGTCGCCGGAGTGGCGGGCACGGTTCGCGGAGAGCACGGAGAACCTGCTCAACGAGTCGCTCTGGGAACTCTCCAACATCAACGCGCACCGCATCCCCAACCCCGTCGAGTACATCGAGATGCGGCGGAAGGTGGGCGGCGCGCCCTGGTCGGCAGGGCTCATCGAGTACGCGGCGCGGGCCGAGGTGCCCGCGGCCATCGCGGGCACGCGCCCGATGCGCGTCCTGCGCGACGCCTTCTCCGACGCGGTCCATCTGCGCAACGACCTGTTCTCGTACGAGCGCGAGATCCTGGACGAGGGCGAACTGAGCAACGGTGTCCTCGTCCTGGAGACCTTCCTCGACTGCGGTACACAGGACGCGGCCGAGGCGGTAAATGACCTCCTCACCTCGCGCATCCAGCAGTTCGAGAACACCACCCTCACCGAACTCGCTCCGCTCTTCGCGGAGTACGGCCTCGACGCGCAGGCGTGCGCGGACGTCATGGCATACGTCAAGGGACTCCAGGACTGGCAGTCGGGCGGCCACGAGTGGCACCTGCGCTCCAGCCGCTACATGAACGGCGCCCAGGAAGCGGACCGTTCGGCCGCCGGGATCCTCAACCCCGGCCTGCCAGGGCTGCCCGGTCTGTCCGGACCCACCGGACTGGGTTCCTCCGCCGCCGACATCCGCGCCCTGAAGGGGCCGACCACCACCCGGGCCGAGACCGCGCGGGCGCGCGCCCTCACCCACGCGCCGCACCAGCGCGTCGGCCCGTCCCAGGTGCCGGACCTGGGGATGCCGTTCACGAGGCGGCTCAGCCCGCATCTCGACGCGGCGCGCGAGAACGTCGTCGAGTGGTCGTACCGGATGGGCATCCTGGAGCCCCAGCCCGGCGTGCCCCTGTCGCACGTGTGGGACGAGGAACGGCTTCGCGACCACGACCTGCCGCTGTGCGCGGCGGGCATCCACCCGGACGCGAGCCCCGGCGAACTGGACATCTCCTCCGCCTGGCTGGCCTGGGGCACCTACGGCGACGACTACTACCCCGTCGTCTTCGGCCGCACCAGGGACCTGACCGGGGCCAAGGTGTGCACGGACAGGCTCCGCGATTTCATGCCCGTCGAGGACCCCACGACGACGCCGGAGCCGGTGAACGCGCTGGAGCGCGGCCTCGCCGACCTGTGGACGCGCACCGCCGGACCGATGGCGAAGGACGCGCGGTGCGCGCTGCGCAAGGCCATCGAGGACATGACGGAGAGCTGGCTGTGGGAGCTGGCGAACCAGGCGCAGAACCGCGTGCCCGATCCCGTCGACTACATCGAGATGCGGCGTCACACCTTCGGGTCCGATCTCACCAAGAGCCTGTGCAGGCTGGCCCACGGCGAGCAGGTCCCGCCGGAGGTCTACGGCAGCGGCCCGATGGGCTCGCTGGAGAACGCGGCGATGGACTACGGGATGCTGATCAACGACGTGTTCTCGTACCAGAAGGAGATCGAGTACGAGGGCGAGGTCCACAACGGCATCCTCGTCGTGCAGAAGTTCTTCGACTGCGGCTACGAGGCGGCACTGCGCATCATCGTCGACCTGATGACCTCGCGCCTGAGCCAGTTCCAGCACGTGGCGGCGAACGAACTCCCGGTCCTCTTCGACGACATCGGCCTCTCGGCCGAGGGCCGCGCCGGGGTGGCCGCCTACGTGCGCGACCTGGAGTTCTGGATCTCCGGCATCCTCACCTGGCACGAGGACTGCCGCCGCTATACGGAGGCGGATCTGCGGCGGCACGCGGAGACGCCGGTACGGCTGCCGTCGGACGACCGCCCGCAGGGCGACCGCGCGGGCGCCGAGGGCCCGGCCGCCGGGCTGCTGAGTCTGAGCCGTCCGACGGGCCTCGGTACCTCGGCCGCGCGCGTGGCCCAGGCCCTCGCGGGCAGCGGGAAGTGAGCTGAGTCTGACGGTGTGAGCGGGATGTGACGGTGGGGCCGGTACGGGGTTCCGGGTTCGGCTTCGGGATTCCGTACCGGCCCCGACGCGTTCACGCCTCCGTACCGGCCGCGCTTCCCCAACTCCCCGTCGCGCGGCCAGAACCGGCGCTTCCAGTGAGGGCCACGGCGCGGCGTGCCGGGGTTACTGTGTAATGACCGAGGGCACGTCGCACACCGCTTCCACGCCGGTGTCGTTCCTTTGGCGAGCGGCGGCGATGCCGGTGAGGCGGCGGTGCCCAACCGTCGTGATCACCGTGCCGGGGGCCGGGCCGAGAAGGGCCGGGCTGTCGCCGTCACGGACCCACGCGGCCGAGGAGGCCAGCAGTGACCGACTCCCGTCAGCGACCGCCGCACGAGCACCGCAGCCCGGAGGACACCCGGGCGGAGGGCACACGCGTCGCCGACACAGCCCCGTCAGCCCCAGCCCTCCCGCCGACCCCCTCCCCGTCGCCCCATCCGGCTCACGGCGACGGCCCGTACGGCGACGCGTACGCCGACGACTCCGTGCCCGTGACCGTGCCCCCGCCGGGGCTGGCCGAGGTCCGCGTCGTCGCGGGCTCGGCCGAGGCCGCGCGGCAGGTCGCCGAGGCGCTGCGGCGCGTCTTCGCCGCGACGGAGCAGCGCACTTGCCCGGCCGGCCCGGACGGCGGCACCCGGCTCCACCTCACCGTGGACACCGCGCGTACCCCCGACGTGTCGGCGACGTTCCGGCCCTGGCTGGTGCGGGGCGACGGCGAGGGGGACGGCGGGAGCGGGCCCGCGCGGGACGACGGCCGCTGAACCGTTTCCCCTCCCCTCCCCCCCCCGGGCACTTGACCTGACCCCGCACACGACGAGGGCCCGGCCGTCGTCCGGCCGGGCCCTCGCGTCAGGCGGTCGTGTCAGGCGGTCGCGCACACCGCCGGCGCCGGAGAGCTACTCCGCTTCGCGCCCGTCCAGCCCGTCGAGTACGCGCGACGCGCGCCCCGCGAACTCGTCGGCCGCCGACGAAGCGGGCAGCGCGGTGAGCCTCGGCAGCAGTTGCGCCGTCAGCAGCGTGGACAGCGCGGAGGTGTCGCCGCCGCCCGCGCCGTCCGTGCGGACGACCACGGGCTGCGGCGCCCTGCCCGCCAGCCGTGCGCCGACTTCGAGCCTGCGGCGGGCCAGCTCGTACTGGAGCACCGCCCGGTTGTCGCGGTACGCCTGCGCGAGACGCCGCTGCGCGCGGGCCTCGTTCTCGGCCGAGATCAGCCCGCTCCTGCCGCGCGTCTCGATCTCGAAGCGGACCTTCTGCGCCTCGGTCTCCTGCTCCTCCAGCAACTGGGCCACGTCCTCGCGGGCCTTGTTGAGCGCGGCCTTCACCTCGACGATGCGCGCGTCGCGCACCTTCTTCGCGCGCTCGATGTCCATCTGGAGGCTGTCGATGCGCCGCTTGCGCGTCAGGCCCCATTCCTGCTCGTACGCGGTGCGCTCCTTGGCGACGCGCTCGCGCGTGGCCAGGTGCTGCTGGTACTGCGCGGGCAACTGGACGTCCGGGATGTTGGAGCCGGTGATCCGGACGCCGTAGCGCGAGAGCTGGTGGTTGAGGAGTTCCTGCATGTCGGCGACGTCAGAGCCGCGCAGGTCGTAGGCGCGCTCGGTCTGCACCTGACGGCCGCGCTGCCGGATGGCGTCCTGGACCGCGCTGGACAGCACGAGGTCGAAGTTGCCCGCGCCGATGGTCCGTACGAACAGCACGGCGTCGGTGATGCGGAACTTCAGGAAGAACTCGATCGAGCGCAGCGGCACGTTCTCCCGCGTCGGACAGGCCACGACCGGCGCCGAGTACGGGATCTCGGTGGCCGTGTCCACCACGAAGTCCACCCGCGACCACGGGTGCCACAGGTAGTGGCGGCCGGGGTCCAGGGTGCGGGTGATCGCGCCGTAGCGGGTGAGGATGCCCGTGGTGCCCTGCTCGATCTCGACGATCGAGGAGCGCCACCACCACAGCACCCCGCCCAGCACCAGCACGGTGCCGAGGACGTACGCGGTCGCCGCGAACCCGGCGTAGGCGAAGCCGGCCACGCTGTCGCCCGTCGACTGGGCACCGGCCATCACGCCGGTGAGCAGCGCGAGCAGGCCGAGCCACAGCGGGACCATCCACCACAGCCGCTGGCGGTTGCGGGGGATGATGACCGGGACGATGTTGCCCGCCTCGCCACCGCGCAGCAGTTGCGGGATCTCGCTCCAGGGGGCCACCTCTTCCGAGATGACGGACCTGCGGTTGCGTGCGGTGCTCACTCTGCGCCCTCCTGCTCGGACCCCTCGGAGTTACGGGTGGCGTTGACGTCGGCGTCGGCGTCGGCGCCGGTGCCGGTGCTGTCACCGTCGCCTTCGCCGCTGCGCGCCGTCGGAACGGTCGGGACCGTCGGCTGCTCCGCCTCCCGCAGGGCGCTGATCTCCGCCTCGCGCTCGGCGATGCGGCGGGACACCTCCGTCAGCCGCTCGCGCGAGGCGGCCATGTCGGCCTCGGAGAACAGCTCACCGCCCCGCTCGCCCACCATTTCGCGGGCGAGGGCGAGGAAGTCGACCCCGGCGGCACCGGACGTGCCGTCGGAGCCGTCGGAGCCGTTCGCGCCGCCGATGCGCACCAGCCTCGGCAGGTGGTCGGCGACGCCCTCCAGCGTGTCCAGCACCTGCTGCTGGTAGCGGTACTCCAGGATCTCCGGGGCCTCGGCCGCCGTCACCGCGCGGATGTCGAGCGCCTGCGCCTCCAGGAGCGCCGCGTTCGCGCGGGCCTCCGACTCGGCCTGCACGTACCGCTGCCTGGCCAGCGCCTCGGCGCGGTTCGTCTCGCGCTCGACGGCGGTGTCCATCTGCGCCTGGTGCTGCGCGATGTCCGCCTGGATAGCGGACAGCGTCTCGTGCCGGGTCGCCAGCTCCTTGCTGAGGTCGCCCTCGTCCTGCTCCTTGCGCAGTTGGAGTGCGTACTCGTGCGTGTAGGCCTCCTTCGCCACCCGCACCATCTCGGGCGCGGCGAGGTCCATGCGGTAGGCGCGGTCGGACGGTTCGGCGTGCGTGATGTTCGCGTTGGTCAGCTCGACGGCGGGACGGAACTGCTGGTTGAGCTGCTCCAGCAGACGGCCGGTGTCCTCCCCGACCATGTCGTAGATCCCGGAGGCCTCCTGCTCGTAGATGAGGCTGCGGATCGTCTCGCTGACGGCGTTGTTCAGCTTCTCCTCGAAGCCGCGCACCGCGCCGAGCGTGTAGACGAACTCGACGGGGTCGCTGATCCGGAACTGGATGAAGAGGTCGATCGACGCCTTGACCCCGCCCCGCGTCGGCGCCTCCGCGACCGGCGCGTTGAACGGGTACTCGCGGGTGGTGTTGATGATGTACGAGACCCGCTTCCACGGGTTGAGCAGGATGACCCGGCCAGGGCCCACGACCTGCTCCAGCTTCCCGAAGCGCGTGATCAGCGCCTGGCAGCCGTCGGGCACCATCACCATGCCCTGCCGCCACCACACGAAGCCCACGGCCAGCAGCGCCAGCACCCAGTAGTGCAGGCCGAAGAGGGGGTGGGCGAGGGTGCTGACGCCCGTCGCCGAGGCGGTCGCCGCGGCGACGGAGGTGCCGACCGCGCCCACGACGAGCAGCAGCGACACGGGGAGCATGCTGCGCAGCGACCTGCCGCGCGGGATCACCATCGGGCAGATGGCGTGGACCTTGCGGCCGTCCTCGCGCTTCTGCTCGCTGCGGTTGAGGACCTCTCCGGCCTCGTCGAGCGGAGCGGTCTGCTCCGCCATCACCGTGTCGATGCTGCCACCCTGCTCGCGGGCGGCGGGGAAGTCGGCGGGGTCCATGCCCTCGTCCTCGGGCTCGGCCGCGTCGCCGTTGCCGCCGTCGCGACGCCCGCCGGACCGCTTCCCCGACCCGCGTCCGCCGCGTCCGCCGCCGCCTTGTCCGGTCCGCCGCCTGACCTCCTCCTCGGCCACCCCCTGCACGTCCACTTCGTCGGCGGCCGCCCGCGCGGCTCTCCGTACGTTCTGACCACGTGCCACATGTCCCCCTTGTGCGTCTGTGCTCTTGTGCTCGCCAGCCGTGCGCGGTCCGCGGTCCGCGATACGCGGCTCCGATTGCGGTGCGCGATGCGCGGTGCGCGGCGCTCCGGGTGCGACGCGGGTGGGCGTGCCCCGTATGCGGCGGCGTGCGTGAGCCGTCGCGATCGCGTCGACACGGCTGCGTGTCCCATCCCACACCATGGCGCGGTCAGCACGTAAGGCGGGCGAACGGCGCGTGACCGCACCGTTGCACTCGCGTATGCCCCGTACGTCGCGAACGCCTCGTCCCTGCCCCGCGTTGTCGCCCCTGTCCTGTCAATTCGGCCTGTGTCCCATGTAGTAGCTGTTTGAAGCGTTAAGGTTCAGCTCCCGCACATGCGTGGGGGACATCACATGAGAAGACGCGGGGCCGTGCCGGATCCGGTCCGACGCGACCGCGTGGCTGGGGGGCCACATGTACGAGATGGTCAAGGGCGCCAACGTCGGCCTGGCCGGGCTGAGCGAGGACGCGGGCTCGGTGACCGTGGGACTGAACTGGCGCAGCGAGACGGGCGAGGGGGACGCGGACGTCTCCGTACTGCTGCTGGGCCCGGACGGGAAGGTGCGCGACGACGCGGACTTCCTCTTCTACAACAACCCGGCGGCGGCGGACGGGAGCGTGCAGCTCCTGGGCAAGACTCCGGCGGAGGACGGCAACGAGGACCGCATCAGCCTCGACCTGACGGCGCTGCCGGCGGAAGTGGAGTACGTGGTGGTGGCCGCCAGCCGGTACGGCGGCGCCCGCTTCGGGGACCTGGACGACCTCCGGCTGACGCTGTCCGACCGCACGGGCGAGGGCCTGGCCCGCTTCCGCATCGACGACGCCGGTGTGGAGAGCGCCTTCGTGTTCGGGGAGTTCTACCGGCGCGGCGGCGAGTGGAAGTTCCGTGCGGTGGGCCAGGGCTATGAGTCCGGTCTGGCGGGCCTCGCGACGGACTACGGCATCGACGTCGACGACTCGGAGGAAGCGGAGGACGCGGCGGAGGCCGGGGACGTCGGCGCGGACGGCGCGGACGGTGCGGAGGGACCGGCCGGGACGCTGAGCGGCGAGACCTCCCCTCTGCCGGGAAGCGCGGGGACTCCGGCGCCGTCCCCCGGCAGGAGCGGCCCCGTCGACGGGCTCTCCGTGACCATCCCCGCGCCGGTGGCGGGCGGACAGCCCGCGCCCGCCGCGGCCCCCGGCCCCGCCCCTGTCCCGACCCAGCGCCCCCGCACGGCGCGGAAGAAGATCACTCTGCCCAAAGCCGTCAAGAAGTCCCTCGCGGAGAACGACGCCTGGCCTCGGGCGCGGCTCTTCCCCGCCCCGTCCCTCAAGAGCGACAGGGAGCGCGAGTCACGGGCGACTTCCGTCCTCCTGTCGGTGATGGCGCAGATCCCCGAGTTCGGCCGCAGGCTCACGGCCCCCTACGGCGCCCCTGCGGGGCGCATGGAGACCTTCACCGAGGTGACCCTGCCGAACGGCGACCTCCCCAGACGCCCCGACGGCGTCATCCGGGTCGAGCGCGCGGGAAAGCTGTGGACCGCGCTCGTCGAGGTGAAGACCAACGGCAACCCGCTGAAGAGCGAGCAGGTGCAGGACTACATGAACATCGCGTCGCGCCGTGGCTACGAGGCGGTCATCACCGTCTCCAACGACGTGGCGCTCGAAGGCAGTCCCGTGGTGGACGTCAAGACCGACGGGCGGCGCAAGCACCAGGTCTCCCTCTGGCACCTCTCCTGGGCCGAGGTGGCGCACCAGGCACAGATGCTGATCCGGCACGAGGGCGTGGGCAACGCCGCCCACGCCTGGCTCCTCCACGAACTGCTGCACTACCTCCAGCACGAGAACTCCGGCTGCCACGGCTTCCAGAACATGGGCCCGGCCTGGATACCGGTCCGCAAGAGCATCGACGACGAGACCCTCTGCCAGGGTGACCAGCGCGCGGTGGAGGTCGTCGGCAGTTGGGAACGCCTCGTCCGCCAGATCTGTCTGCGCCTGGGCGGCGAGCTGGGCCAGAAGGTGCTGCCCGTGTGGCGCGGCAAGCGCGGGGAGGACGCCCACGCGCGCCGGTCCCTGCTCGCCGACCAGCTCTGCCGGGACGGCCGTCTGCACGCGGAGCTGCGGGTGGAGGGCACGTCGGGTGTCCTCGCGCTCACCGCCGATCTGCGTACGGGCAAGCTGCGGACGTCGATGGAGATCCCGGCACCCGAGCAGGGATATCCGCTCTCGTGGGCCAAGCGCCTGGTCAGGCAGCTTGGCGAGGCACCGGCCGACGTGCATATCGAGACGCTCGTCGAGGGCGGGGCCGGGGGCGGAGGACCGAGGGGCACGCTGGAGCGGCTCCGTCCCGAACCCGGCGACATCCTCCCGAAGGACGGCGCGCGGATCACCGGGTTCCGGCTGTCCCTCTTCAAGGGGATGGGCGCGGGGCGGGGCAACGCCGCTTCGGGGTTCATCCGCAGCGTCGACGAGGCTGTGGACCGTTTCCTCTCGGGCGTCGTCGTGCCCCTCGACCGGCGACCGGCACGGCGCCCTCAGCGGGCCGAACCGACGCCTGCGGGCTGAGGGCGTCCACGTCCACGGACAGGCCCGCGCGCTGACGGGGGCTCGCGCACCCACCCACCCCGTTACCCCGCCCGGTGCGCGGGCCCTTCGCCTTCCGATGTGACCTCCGACGCGACCGCCGCCGCGTGGTCCGCGCCCGTGGGTGCCCCGAGCAGCCTCCGCATCGACTCCGCCGCCTGGACGGCCGCGTCGGCGCAGCAGTTGTTGAACAGGACGTGGACCTGGTCCGCGCGGCGTGCCATGGAGTGGAGGCGGGGCAGCCACTCCGTCAGTTCCGGTTCCGTGTAGGTGTGCCGGAACCTGGCCTCCTTCGTGCCGGTGCCCCAGTCGGGGCTGCGGCCGTGGAAGCGGGCCACCGCGAGGCGCGGGGAGGTGACCGGGGTGACCGGGGGCAGCGAGGTGGGCAGGGTCTGGGCCATGTCGACGGCGACGGCGGACATGTCCAGCCCTGTGAGCAGGTCAGAGGTGGCGGTGCGGCGGTCCTCGCGCCACCAGTCGGGGTGCCGGAACTCGACGGCGACGGGCCAGCCCCGAGTGCGCTCCGCGCACCGCGCGAGCCGCGCCTCGGCGCGCGGCCCCGGCGCGAACCAGGGCGGGAACTGGAACAGCAGCGTGCCGAGCCGGTCCGCGCGGCGCAGTGGGGCGAGCGCCCCGGCGAACCGTTCCCACACCTCGTCGAGCAGCCCCTCGTCGGGCTCCACCCGGCCTCGTCCCGCGACGCGCAGATCGGCGGGCAGCGCCTCGGACCGGGTCGGGTGCCCCGTCAGCAGGGAGAACGCCTTCACGTCGAACCGGAAGCCGTACGGGGTGCGTTCGGCCCAGAGCGCGCTGTTGCGGGCGCTGGGGAGTGCGTAGTACGTGGCGTCGACCTCCACGACGGGGAACCGTTCCGCGTAGTACCGCAGCCGTCCCTCGGCGTCGCGCCTGCCCGACGGGTACCAGCCGCTGGCCACCAGCGCGCGGTCCGTCCACGAACACGTCCCGACGAGGATCCCGCTCTTCCCGTTTGTCCCACCCATCAGGGCGGAGTACCCGCGCGCCCCGCGAGCAGCCGCGTCAGGCCGGCGAGGATTTTCCCGGGGTACCCGTGAACTTTTCCGCGAGGCCCGCCATCTCACCTTCCGTACGGCACGGCTCCGACAAACCGCCGCCCCCCACGTGGCGGGGCCCCTCCCCTGTGGCCCCCGCCACCTCCCCCCGTCGGCCCCGGTACGCGCGTGACGACGCCGCGCGCACCGGGGCCGACGTGTGGCGCGGGCCCGTGCATGACGAAGGCCCCCACTGTGCATAGTGAGGGCCAACGAGTGTCTCCCGGCGCGGCGCCAGGCGTACCGTTCTGGTGTCGAGTCAGAACGAGGAGACCAGTATGCCCGAGCACGCTGACATCCACATCGGTACCCGTCTCCGCGAAATTCGCAAGCGGCGCGGTTTGAGCCAGCGCGCGCTCTCAGATGCTTCTGGCGTGTCGCTCTCCCTCATCCGCAAGCTGGAGCAAGGAGAGATCACGAATACTCGGCTAGAGACCGCGCACCGGTTCGCCCGAGCTCTGCATGTTCCAACCTCCCGCCTCGTACGCCAGGACGACGCCGAATCAGCGCCCGTGTCCGAACCGTGGCGTCCGCTCCAGCAGGCCGTCGAGCATCCGACCATGCAGCCCGACGAGGCTCCGACGCTCGACGGGGCTCTGGAGGCCCTGCCAGATCTGCGGCGAGCGTACTTCGCCAACGAACTGCACGACGTCTCCAACCTGCTCACACCCCTGTTGCGGGATGCTGACGCACTCGGCGACGACGCGCGCGCCCTCCAGGCCCACGTCCTCCAGATCGCCGGGTCGGTGCTGACCCAGGCCCGTCAGTTCGACGCGGCGGAGACCGCACTGTGTCGGGCACTGGACACGGCAACGGACCGGCTGCGCGCGGCCAGCATCGTCACGACCTGGACGTGGCTCCTTGTTCGGCAGGGACGCTTGGACGAGGCGCGGGAGATGGCGGTGCGGTGGGCGGATGACATGGAACCGCGTGTCTCTCGCGCGACGCCGGAGGATCTCGCGGCGTGGGGCTGGTTGCTGCTCCAAGTGTCAGCGGCGGCCCTGCGCGACAACCGGCACGGTGAGGCGAAGGACGCGATGCGTCTCGCCCGTTCGGTCGCCGTGATGACCGGCTGCGAACTGCCACGTGGCTCGGAGCGGCTGGCGACGTGGGGCCCTGTGACCGTGGCCTACAAGCGGGCTGAGCGTGGGATCGTGCTGGACCGGCCCGACGAGGTGCTGGCGGTGGCTGACCAGTTGAAGGGGACGGGGCAGGCGACGTCTACGGAGTTTCACCGGCACCGGCTGGACGTGGCCCGTGCGCACACGATGATGCGCCACTACGGGGAAGCGGTGGAGGTGCTGTCCGAGGTACGCGAGCAGGCGCCGGAGTGGTTGGCTGTGCAGCGTTCGGCGCGGGACGTGATGGAGGACGTGGTGCAGCACCGGCGGACGCTGACGCCGGAGATGAGGGAGCTGGCGGACGCGGTCGGCATGCCGATGTAGCGGGCAGCTACTGACACTTCTGGCCCTGGCCTGAGGGAACTGCCATTGAGACCGTGGTCACACGGTCCCTACCGTCGGTGACTAACTGATCACACCGACGTATGGGGCCGTCATGGACGCCGCGACGCACGCACCGCCAATTGCCCAGTGGGCTCCGCCTTCCGGGGTCGCCGCTGAGTTATTGCCCGCCGGGGTGTTTTGGGATGCGGTCGTCGTCCCCGCGTACCTCGGCGACCACATCCTGGCCCGGCTCGGGAGGGAGTCCGGCGCCGTCATTCGCGACCCGTACGGGCACCGGTTGACGTGGCTGGTGCCGCACGGCACGACGCGGGGATGGGTCGTTCCCGAGATCACGTGTGTGCAACTGCTCGGCGCTACGCAGCACTTGACGATTCCGCCCGGCTGGTGCACCCGCTCGGCCTTTACGCACTGGGTGCGGGGGTGGACTGAGTACGGGCTGACGGATGCGCGGTTGCTGTACGTGGTGCTGGATGCGGTGATCCGCGTCGAGCACGGGCCCCGCGAGCACGCGAGGGGGGCCGGGCGGTGAGCCCGCACCTCGTGGCCGTCGCCGCGTGCTGTTTCCGTTGCCGACAGCGGCCGGGCACCGTGGAGATCTACGTCCTGCCCAGGGACGAGCCGGTCCCGCGCACCGTTCCGGTGAAGCTCTGCGACGACTGCGCGCGACGGGCCGCCGCACTCTGCTTCCGCTGCCGCGAGGCGCCCGGTATACAGACTGTCCTCGACCTGTACTCCGGCGACGAGCGGGGCGCGAGCCCACAGACACGCACCCGCACCGTCCCCGTGAAGGTCTGCGCCCCCTGTGCGAAGACGATCGCCGCCGAGGACGAAGCCCGCGCCGCGAGCGCGGAGGCGGACCGGTGACCCGCCCCCAGTGCGCGGTGGAGAGCGGCGGCCACGTGGGCCCCGTCATGCGCTACCTGCCCACAGCCCGCTA
The DNA here is from genome assembly GCF_053611545.1 of Streptomyces sp. NPDC054796. Taxonomy (NCBI): domain Bacteria; kingdom Bacillati; phylum Actinomycetota; class Actinomycetes; order Kitasatosporales; family Streptomycetaceae; genus Streptomyces; species Streptomyces sp. NPDC054796. Next base: position 51,547 of record NZ_JBSHAO010000015.1, read on the forward strand.
TCCCTGGCACGAGCCGGTGTGGCTCTGCCCCCTCCACGGCGCCTACCTCCCCCTCGCCGCGATCCGCGCCGAGGTCACGGGGGAGACCGTCGCCCGCGCCATCACCGTCTTCACCGGCGCGGGCAAACGCCGCACCGACGACACCGAGCCGCAGCCGGATGCCGAATCACCGCCCACCCTGCGCGTAGTGCGCACACCGTGACCGCCACCCATCACTGACCTGGAGCAGCCTCGTGCCGCGCGACCACACCGTCCTCATCCCCGCCGACCCCGAGGACGTCTTCTACGACCCTCATGGGTGGGCAACGTCATCGGGTTTCCCCGTCGCCGTGCTGGAAGGCCAGCAGGCGCGTTTCGTGATGCGCCGCATCCAGGACCGTGCCGTGCGCCTGATGTACGAGCTGCCGCAGGGCCCCGTCTTCCTCACCAGCTACCCGCGCCCTATGCCGTCCGGGCAGGTCATCGAGATCATGGAAGGCAACCTCGCCACCCTCCTCACCGCCCACGCCTGTCACCCCCTGCGCCTCCGCGAGAAGGGCGAACGCATCACTGTCGACGGGGAGACACGGGACTGCGTGTCCACCCTGCTCGCGCCCCGGCACTGGTGGCAGGCCCGTCACACCCGTATCGGCAAGGCCCTGCAACACGAGGGACGCACCGTCATCCTCACCGCACCCCTCGTCGGCGGACGCACACTCCAACTGGACACCGTCGAACCCGGCCCGGCCCCGGCCCCGTAAAACCCCCGTCCCCTGGGGAACCGTCGGCAGCGGTCCAGGGGACGGGTTCCGGCTCCGGTCTCGTGACGGCGGTACGAGGCCGGAGCCCCTGGCCGCCCAGCCGCCCGGCCGTGAGGAGGCGCCGTCAGCCGTCCTCGCCCTCCGCCGGGAGTTCGGGGATCTCCACGTCCTCGCTGTCGTCCCCGAAGCCGTGGTTCAGGATCTTCGCCGCCTCGGACCGGGTCGGGTGCCCGGCCAGCAGACAGAATGCCTTCACGTCGAACCGGAAGCCGTCCGGTGGTGTTTCTGATGGCATCCGACGCCGTTCATGTCCGTTGGCTGGCCCGGCAGCCGTATTACGAGGCCTGCATTCGTCCTCTCCGGCAACGTCATTAAGCCGTGGTGCGCGACGACCCTTTACGCCTGTACGCGATCCGGTGCACCCGGAGAGAGGGTCGCCAACCTGGAAAGGGAACCCCCGCCGGGCTACAAACAGTGGGAAGGCGTTACCAGTCGAGTTCCGGTGGTACGGAGGTTCTGACGTGGGCGATGCACTGTGGCACGAAGTCTTCGGGGGGCCGCGGCTGCGGTTTCCGAAGGGCAGGACACTGTTGAGGCAAGGGGAGAAAGGAGACTGTCTCTACTGCCTGGTTTCCGGCGTCGTGAGCGTAATTCAGTTTACGCCGGACGGTCGGGAGGTTCCGCTGGCATTTCGCGGTACCGGAGACCTCGTCGGGGATATGTCCATCGTCAGCGGGCGGCCACGGAATGCCTATGTGGTGACGGCCACCGTGTGCGAAGCCGTCCACGTCACGGCTTCTCGCTTCCTCGAACTGCTGGCGCGGCGTGACCTGGTCCTGGGCCTGCTCCGGGCGGCACACGACCGGCAGCACGAGTCCGACCTGCGGCTCGGCGGCGGTGTCCGGGTGACCTCGCTCGAATCGCAACTTGCGAAGTTTCTCCTGGCATTGGCGGAGAAGTCCCAGACGTCACAGGTCAAAGGTTGGACACAGCAGCATATGGCTGCCCGCTTCGGCGTTTCCCACCGGACGCTCTGCGAAGCGCTGATGTCTCTGCGCGCCAGGGGGGCAGTGGCGACGGGATACCGGTGCATCGAGATCAAGGATTACGACACGTTACGCATCATCGCGGACTCCTAGAGCGCTGACTCCGGCGCTGAAAGTGTGCGCTACGTCACGCCGAAAGGATGCAGCCGTCGCGTAAAGGGCGTCCTGACGCTCGCGCAAGCTCGGACTCGGTCGCCTCGCGGCTGTCCGTTCGTCACCGAGCGTCAGGAGACCCCATGCCCGTACAACCGTTCACACAGTGGACGGAAAGCCGTACGCTGCCCGACTATCACGCGCTGCTGGCCGTCGACGCAGAGGGCTTCACACGGCTCCCGTCCGTGCAGCACCCCATGGTGAGCACCCTCATCCCTTCTCTGGTCGACACGGCGCTGACGGCCGCCGGTCTGCCGCAGGTGAGGGATGGCAAGGCATTTCCCGCGCACACCGGGGACGGAGTCGCGTTCGGATTCGCGCCCGCTCTCCTCCCCTACGCCGTGTGGCCATTCCTCGACGTCCTCAACGGCATCCTCAGTCGGCACAACGCGCGGGGTGCTGGCCCGCGCATCCGCCTCCGCGTCGCCCTTCACGTGGGCCCGCTGCCGGACGGCAAGGGGCCCGAAGCCGGAAACGGCACCGCCCGGAACGACACACACCGCCTGCTCGGATCCGACCAGGTCCGGCACTACCTCGCCGAGTCCTGCGAGGAGTCCACCCCCGTGGCCGCGATCATCTCCCACCGCGTCTACGAGGACGTGATCCTCGCCGGGTACACGGGACTTCACCCCCGCCGGTGCATCGACGTGACGGCCACCGTCCCCGACAAGCACTTCGCACAATCGGCCTGGCTGTACGTCCCCTCGCCGTCCGGCAACCTGCTCGGCTCCACGGGCGGAAGCGGCGACGGGAGTGCCGACGAGGCACCGCGTACGAGCGCCCGGGATGCGCGGCGTGAGGAAGGTGCCGGACGCGCGGAAGACACCCAAGGTCGTGTCAACCAGCGGGTTCAGGAGGGGGCCGCTCTCGTCGGAGATGTCACCGGCGGCCTTCGCGTGACGACCGGCGGGGGACCAGCGGCCTCGCCGGGGAAACGCCGGTGAGTACGGCTTCGGAGCGAGACCCCGTTTCTTCGGCTGGGGGCAATCTCTTTCAACACCTCGGCCAGGGGCTGGCCTTCAACGGAGTGCTCTACGGCCAGATCGTCAACCAGACGTGTGCTGGTGTCCATCACTCCACGTGCCCGTCGGCAGCGGTCAGCCCCCTCTCCCCGGACTGTTACGAGCCCCTGTGCGCGACCCTGCTGCGCCTCGCCCGGGCCTGTGAGCGTGCGGCAGTGGCGATATCCGCTGCGGAAGCCCAGTGAGAGAAGGGAGTGAGCAGTTGACATCGAATGTGTATCGAAGCGTCTTCTCCCAGGTGGGGAGGCACGTAACGGCACCACCCGGCGGCACGGCGCCTTTTCTCGCCGTCCCTCTCGACGATGAAACATTGCGTATGTCGCCCCAGGAGGCCCGCGAGGCCCTTTACGGGGTGTGCCCGGAAGGTCTGACGCGGGACATGGTCTGGCGTCACGCAGTCATGGCGGCCCGCCGTGACAAGGCCGAAGTCCCTCCGGGCGCGGGCGGTGGTTCGGGCTCGGACGCGGGTGTGCGCACGGACGCTGAACCCGCCGATGCCGGGCGGCTGTTCGCCGTATGGCTTGCGGCCCCGGGCCTGCGCCGGACGGTGTACCGCCTCACGACGCAGTTTCCTGTCGACCGAGATGACCTGGAGGCCGAGGCGGTCCTGGCCCTGCTGGAAGCGCTGGAAGCCGTGGACCTGGCACGTCCGGACGTCGGCGCCCAGGTGGTCAAGGGAGCGGCGAACCGGATGTGGGCCTACGCCAAACGTGTCCGGCACGAGGTACCCGTCGTGGACATCGCGGGCATGGCGGCGGCACGCGAAGCCGCGGTGACGAGTGCCCAGGGCCCCGTCCCCGCCCCCGCGGAGAGCTGGGAGCTGCACATCGAACCTCCCAGTGGGGTTGGCGGGCTGGCCTCAACCCTTCGGTTCACCGAGTCACGGAACCGTCGCGAAGGGGTACGGCTCGGTGCACTCGCCGGACGTCTCGGGCTGAAGGACGTCGTCTTTCAGGCGCGGCGTCCCGGCGCAGGGCCCCGCATCGGCACCCTCGCGCTGCGCCCGGCGGGGGCGACGCGATGAGCCCCCGTTCGGGACCCCCGATGGGCTTCGCTGAGGTCTTCGACCTCCCGCTCTGCACGGATCTGCGGACCGCGGCCCGTGTCTTCGGCGTGAGCATGAGCACGGCATATCGACTCGTCGGACTCGGCCAGTTCCCCTGCCCAGTGCTCCGGGTGGGTGGGTGCTACCGCATTCCGACGGCGTTCATGCTGCGGGCCCTCGGCATCGAGGAGCGGCCCGTGTACGCCGTCGACCTGGAAGCCGGAGCTGAGCACACCGACCCAGCACACTCCTCGCCCCACCTCGGAACGGAGGCTCGTACATGATCGCGCCCAGTACCACCGGGGCACCGCCGCAGACCGGTGATGTGCCGCAGCAGGAACAGGACAGCGTCCGGACGTGCTTCGTCATCGGCCCCATCGGAGATGCCCACGCGCCGCACCACTCGGACGAGCACCGTTCCTACGAGGATCACCTGCGCGTCTTCGAGAAGGTCATCGTCCCGGCCTGCGCCAGGTTCGAGATCGAGGCGCTCCGGGCGGATCGCATCAGCCGCGCGGGGGACATCAACGAGCAGATCTGCCGACACGTTCTCCAGGCCGACATCGTGATCGCGGATGTCAGCGGTGGCAACCCCAACGTGATGTACGAACTCGGGCTGCGCCACATCACCGGGAAGCCGACCATCCACATCGGTGAGCACGGCCAGCTCCCCTTCGACATCGCTCCCATCAGGACCATTCGGTACAGCAGGTCGCTGAGCGGTTTCGCGGACGCGCGAGCGGAGATCGAGGACGTCCTGGCAGGCGGCATCTCCGACGGGTTCGACATTCTCACCCCCGCCCGGGTGCTGCGCGGGTTGCAGACCAAGGACGTGGTGCGGCAGCCCGACGGCGGGGAGCCTGGGGACGACGAAGACGCCCCCGGCCTCCTCGATGACTTCGCGGCCATCGAGGAGGGCTTGGAGGAGATGACTGCGGACATGGAGGCGATCACCCAGGCCGTCGAGACAATCGCCGCGTTGACGGAGGAATCCGCTCCGGAGATGGACAAGCTCACCCGGGCCAACGCCCCCATGAGCGCTCGGCTGGCGATGGTCAGTACGTACGGCAAGAGCATCAGTGGCCCTGCGGAGGACCTCGACCGGTGCGCCCAGGCGTTCGCGAAGCGCATGGCCACCCTGGACAGTGGGGTCAGGGCCGCGTTGGGGCTCGTCCAAGCCACACCGGCCGCGGAGCGGGACGAGGGGACGGAGGAGTTCCTCGGCCAGCTCATGGACCTGGCCCGGTCCGCGGAAGAAGGTCTGGAAGGGCTTACCGTCTTCGGGACGGCGGCTCAGGAGCTGGGGGGACTCAGCCGGAACCTGCGGGGTCCGGCCAAGCGGATCTCCTCCGCCGTGAAACGGGTGGCTGCGGCCATCACGTGTATCGACGAGTGGGCGAGCACCGCCCGGAACCTGGCTTCCGAGGACAACCTGAAGCTCTCCCACGTGGCGGGGTGAACGGGCAGGACCCACAGAGCAAGGCCCCCACCGGTCCGCCGGTGGGGGCCTTGCTCAGCGAATACGGTCCGGCCCTCAGCCGTCCTCGCCCTCCGCAGGGAGTTCGGGGATCTCCACGTCGCCGTCGTCGTCCCCGAAGCCGTGGTTCAGGATCTTCGCCGCGTCGGTGAACCTGTCGCCGCTGTCCATCAGGGCGCCGACGAAGGTCTTGTCGCCGCGCGTGGCCGCGAAGACCAGGCACTTGCCCGCACGGGCCGTCGTGCCGGTCTTGATGCCGATGGCGCCGTCGTACGCGCCGAGGAGCTGGTTCGTGTTGGTCCAGGTGTACGTGCGTGTACGGCCGTTGGCCGCAGGCGCTTCGCCCTTGTACTTCTTCGTCTTGACGACCTTGCGGAAGGTGGCGTTCTCCATCGCGTGCCGGGCCAGCTTCGCCAGCTCGGCCGGGGTGCTGGTGTCCTTGCCGTGGCCGTCGAAGGTCTTGTACGTCGTCTCGCGCAGCCGCAGCTCCCGCGCCTTCGCGTTCATCTTCGCGACGAACGAGCGGATCCGCTCCGCACCGGTGGCCCCGGTGCCGAAGGTGTCGGCGAGCGCGTAGGCCGCGTCGGCGCCGGAGGGGAGCAGGGACGCGTAGAGCAGTTGGCGGACGGTGACCTCGTCGCCGGTCTGGAGGTCGGCGGTGCTGGCGTGGTGCTCGGTGACGTAGTCGCGGTACCGCTGGCGGACCTGCACCTTCTGTTCCAGGTCGACGCCCTCGGTGCCGAGGACCACGGAGGCCACCATGATCTTCGCCGTGCTGGCCATGGGACGCGGGGTGCCGGCGTCCTTCGCGTAGACCGAGTGGCCCTTCTCGTCCAGCAGCACGACGCCCTCGGCCTCGACCTCCGGAGCCGGGTTCCCGAACGGCATGGCGTGCGCGACCAGCGCGGACAGGGCGAGCACGGTGCCGCTGACGGCGGCGGTGACGGCGGTCCTCCGTCTGGTCAGGGAGCTGGCGTTCATGGCGTGGGTACTCCGCATCGGCGGGATCTGCGGGATCTGCGGTCGGGCCCAGGGAGGGGCGGTTGCGCTGTCCGCGACTCCGCTACGGCACGACCGCGTGACGGTGCGACGGCGCGACGGTGCGACGGCGCGACGGCGCGGCGGTGCGGAAGAGGCGGACACCGGAGTTCGATGGCGGGCCCCTCGGAAAAGTTCACGGCGCCGCCCGTGCGCGCCCACGCCCCGCCCCCGTGCGCGCCCACGCAAAAGGCCCCCACCGGCGAACCGGCGGGGGCCTCGGCGTCGTACCCCGGGTGCGGGACACGGACCGCCTCACAGGGACGAGGACCCCCGGCCGTCGCCGAAGGCGATGAGCTGCCGCCCCCGCACCCCGCCCCCCGCGAGCCGCCAGTGCGCCTCGCAGACCCGCTCGGGCGCGAGCACGGAGGCCGTACGGACGGTCAGCGTCCCCTCCGCTGCCAGCGCCGCCAGCTCGGCGAGCGCGTCGGTCTTGCCGGGGTAGGCGAGGACGTTCGCCTCGTGCTGGGTGATGCCGCGCTCCAGGGCGAGGCGGCCGGGGCGGCAGGTGACGATCTGGCCGCCGTCGCGGACGGCGCCGAGGATGGGGTCGCCGACCACGGCCGCGTCGACCACCGCGTCCACGCCCTCGGGCACGGCCCGGCGGTACCGGTCGGCGAGGTCGGCGGACTCGCCGTTGTCCGGCTGCACTTCGCGGGGCACGAGGATCTCCGCGCCGAGCTGCTTGAGCAACCGCTCGTCCTGCGCGGTGGCCTCGGCGGCGACCCGCAGCCCCCGGTGCACGGCGAGCTGGATCACGAAGCCGCCCAGCGCGCCCGCGCCGCCCGTCACGGCGAGCGTGGACCCGGCGGGCAGCCGCAGCAGGCCGAGCGCCTGGTGTGCGGTGAGGGAGTTCATGGGCAGCCCGGCCGCCGCGACGAGGTCCAGGCCGCGCGGCACGAGCGTGGTGTCCTCGGCGGCGACGACGACGTACTCGGCCTGTGCTCCCCCCTGCGGCCTGAACGGGTTGACGAACGCCATGACCTGGTCGCCGAGCGCGAACAGGGTGTCGGCGCCCGTCGCGTCGACGGTTCCGGAGACGTCCATCCCCGGCACGTACGGGGGGTCGAACTCCGCGACGTAGGGCGCCAGTTGTCCCGACCTGAGCATCAGGTCGGTCGGGTTGACGGCGGCGGCGGTGACGCGCACGCGCAGCTCGCCAGGCCCCGGGTCGGGGATGGCACGATCGACGACTTCGAGCACTTCGGGGTCGCCGAATTCCAGAATTCCGACTGCGCGCATGCCGAGGGGTCCTTCCTGTGCGGAGAAAGATGACTGGGGGAGCCAGTCGCGGGGGTGATGGTCGGCCGGGGTGGTGGGCAAAGGAGGCGCGGGGCGGGGCGGAACCGGGCTGCCATGGCCCGGCCCGCCCCGCCCCGCACCGGCCCGTGATCAGGCCGGGAGCCGCGGCACGGGCGCGGGCAACGGGGCGGACAAGGGAGCGGACAGCGGCGCTGACAACGGCGCTGACAACGGCGCTGACAGGGGCGCGGGCGCCGGCAACTGGCGCCAGCCCCGCCACCGCGCCCTTTCCCGCAGCTCGGCGTCGCCGCCCACGAGCACGCCGCGCCCCGTCAGCTCCAGCAGCGGCAGATCGGAGGAGTGGTCGCCGTACGACGTCGAGGCCGTCAGATCGACGCCCCGTGCCCGCGCCCAGGAGCGGGCCGCGTCCGCCTTGGCCCGGCCGATCATCGGGGTGTGGACCCGCCCCGAGTACCGTCCGCCGACGATCTCCGGCTCCGTGGCCAGCACCGCCTCCACGCGAAGGTGCCGGGCGAGCGGCGCGAGCGCCGCGGGAAAGGACCCCGATACGAGAACGACAGGCTCCCCCGCCGCCTGGTGCCCGCACAGGGCGGCGACGGCGGGCCCGTGCAGGAACCCGCCGTGCGCCAGTTCGCCGCTGAACCACTCGGCCGCCAGCTCCGCCACATAGGACGCGTCGAGCCCCGCGTAGCTGGCGAAGTACGCGCGGTTCGTCTCCGTGCGCGGCACGCCTCCCGACGTCATCGCGCGCAGCCGCTGCCGCTCGTGCCGGTACGCGTGCGCGGGACGGCCCTCGGCCGCGAACCGGTACTCGAGGAAGCGGAACAGGGTGGTGCCGGTGGTGAGGGTCCCGTCGACGTCGAAGAACGCCGCTCCGCGCGCCGACGGGCCCGCCGAAGGGCTCGGGCCCGGGGTCGGCTCAGCCATGGGGCCGTGCGCCCTTCCCGGCGAGCAGCGCCGCGGTACGGGTGACGTCGGCGGCGTCCAGGATCTCGTCGTCGGTGACCTCGACCCCGTACTCCTTCGTCAGGTGCACGGCGAGTTCCAGGAGCACGAGGGAGTCGAACTCCATGTCCTCGTACGGGGTCTCCGCCGTGGAGCCCTGGGGCGCCTCGAACTTGCCGCGTACCGTGGCCAGCACCTCCTCGGTCAGCTCCCGCGTGACGGCGTCGGTCCGGGCGACGTGGGTGGCGGTCTGGGCGTGGGTCTGGATGCTCATGGTGTCCTTCCTTGGTGTTCTGAGACGGGTTGCGGGGCCGACGGCAGGGGCCTTCAGGCCGGGACGATGTCCGGCCAGGTCAGCGCGGCGGAGCCCCAGGTCAGCCCGCCGCCGAAGGCGGTGAGCAGCAGCCGTTCGCCGGGCACGAGGCGGCCGTCGGCCGCGGCGTCGGCCAGGGCGAGCGGTATGGAGGCCGCCGACGTGTTGCCGACCTGGTCGAGGTTGACCACCGCGCGCTCGGCCGGGACGCCCAGTTGTTCCGCGACGGCCCGCAGGATGCGCGAGTTGGCCTGGTGCCCGACCAGGTGCCCGACGCTGTCGGTGCTCCAGCCGAGCCGGTCCAGCAGCGACTGCGACGACTCGGTCATGCGCTGGACCGCCGACAGGAACACCTTGCGGCCTTGCATGGTGAAGAACTCGTCACCGGGGGCCGGCGCCGTGCCCTGGGAGCGCTGGCGCGAGCCGCCCGCCGGGATGCAGATCAGGTCCTTCTGCTGGCCGTCGGAGCCGAGGTCGAAGCCCTGGAACGCGCCCGTCTGGCCCTCTTCCCCGGCCGTCAGCACGGCAGCGCCCGCGCCGTCCCCGAAGATCACGGAGGTGGTGCGGTCCTGCGGGTTGAGGATCGTCGAGTATGTCTCCGCGCCGATGACGAGCACGCTGCGCGCGCGTCCGGCCAGGATCGCGTTCGCCGCGGTGTCCAGTGCGTAGAGGAACCCGGAGCACACCGCGCTGATGTCGAAGGCGGCGGGCGCGCCGAGCCCGAGCCGGGCAGCGACGTCGGGCGCGGTGGCCGGGCAGGGGTGGTCGGGGGTGGTGGTGGCCAGGACGACCAGGTCGACGGCGCCCGGTTCCGGGACGAGCCCGGCGGACTTCAGCGCACGGTGACCGGCCTCCACGGCCAGGTCGCTGGTGGAGATGCCGGGGTCCGCCCAGCGACGGGTGCGGATACCGGTCCTGCTGGTGATCCACTCATCTGTGGTGTCAAAGCGGTCCGCGAGTTCTTCGTTGCTGACGCGGCGCGGCGGCAGGTAGGCACCGAGTCCGGTGAGTACCGCTGGCTGGGGCATGACGTCTCGCCTCCTGAGAAGAGCCGTGAAGAGAGCGAAGGGGGGCCGGGGGCCCGGAAAGCGGCCGGAGCGGCCGGGGAGAGGGCCGTCAGGCGGCGGGCAGCAGATGTGCGACGGAGCAGGTCAGCCGCAGGCCCGCGTATGCGCTGACCACGTCGGCGCTGCGCCAGGTGCCCTGCGCGCTCTCCAGCAGCGTCGGCTCGCTCAGGGCCACCTCGAACCGGCCCTTGCCGCCGCCTGCCGCGCCCGCGCCCTCACCCTCCGCTGCGGGGCCGATGACCGTACGGCGCATCCAGAGCGTGTTGCTGTCCGCCCTGGCCACACCGTCGAGCGAGTACAGCAGCACCTGGGCCAACTGGAGCGCGGAGACGAACAGATCGACCATGGTCGGCTCGCCCGTCTCGCCACCCGGCGAGAGCGCGAGGTCGGCGCGTGCCAGACAGGCGGACGTGTCGATCTCGACGTCGGTCAGGAACTGGCCGCGCTCCCGGTGCGGGACGCCGAACGGCGCGTCGTTCCACGCACCGGGAAGCTCCGCGGCTGAGCCGTAAGTGCCGTCGCCGGGCCAGGAGTTACGCACCGGACGGCCGGTTCCCACGGCCGCCTCGATCCGTACCGTCAGCAGACCGATCCGGCACTCCATCGTCACGATGCCGTCGTCGGACACGGTGCCGTCCTGCGCCGGAGCCGCGCTCTCCACCAGCCTGCCGGAGACCGCGAACGTGTCGAGGCCGTCCTCCTGCGGCTTGCGTCCGGCCTTGATGACGCACGAGCGGACCGCGAACGGCGTGCCGGGCCCGAGCCGCCCCGCGTGCGCGGCGTACAGGCCGGTCAACTGCGCGCCGAGCAGCATGACGTCGATGGTGGACAGGTGGGGGCGCTGGGTGGTCTCGCCCTTGCGGGACCAGGCGCCGGGTATCTCCAGACCGGCCGTGGCAGTGATCGTGCCGTCCTCGACGGCGATGTCGGTCAGCGCGTGGTGCACGCGCTTGAAGCCCTCCCCGAAGAAGCGCCCTTCGCGTGCTCCGAGGAAATCGTCGACAGTTCTCAGGGTGACAAGAGGTAGTGCGGTGGACATAGAGTTTCCTTCGTAGGCAGCGGTCACCCTTCGGGGTGCGGCTGTTGAACGACGGCGGCGATGCCCGGGACCCTCGGCAAAAGTGGACCGGGTGTCGCCGACGTCCGGCGCTTTCAGGCGCCCAGCATCAGGAGGCATGTGCCTCTCACGAGGTGCGCCCGGCCTGTACCGGCTCCGCAGCGCCCGGCGCGCCCGGCGCGGGCTCGGTCAGTGCGGGTTCGACGTGGTCGTCCGCTTCGGCCCCGGCGGCGGCCCGCTTGTTCAGGTTGAGCACCACCAGGAACGTCAGCGCGATGCCCACGGCGATCGCCCACGTCGCGGTGATGACGCCGTCCGTCAACTGGGCCGGGTCCTTCGTGCCGCCGCCGTTCACCGACTCGGCGATGGCGATCAGCACGGCCAGACCCACGGCGCCGCCGATCTGCTGGCCCGTTGTGGCGATGCCGGAGCCGATGCCCTGGTCCTCGCCGGCCACACCGGTCGTCGCGGCGGCGAACATGGTCGTGAAGACGATGCCCTGGCCGAGCGAGAGCAGGAAGAGCGACGGCGCGAGGACCGCGTAAGAGACGTCCTGCGTCAGCGTCAGCGCGAGCGCGACGGTGCCGACGACACCCATGGTGAGACCGATGAACAGGGTGTTGCGGACGCCGAACCTGGTGGCCCACTTGCCGCCGACGATCGTGCCGATCAGCACGCTGCCGGACGGGACGACGAACGCGAAGCCCGTGGTCCAGGCGCTGTACTCCTGCACGACCTGCCAGAACTGGGTGAGGAAGTAGGCCAGCGCACCGAAGGTGGCCATGAACAGGAAGGTGATACCGGCGCCCGTGGACAGGTTGCGGTTGCGGAAGAGCCGCAGCGGCACCATCGGGGCCTTCGACTTGCTCTCGATGAGCACGAACAGCAGCAGCATCACGACGGCCACGCCGAGCGCGCCCAGCACCTGGCCCGAGCCCCAGCCCGCCTCGGGACCCTGCACCAGGGCGAAGACGAACAGCGTGGAGGCGAGGGTGCCGGTGACGGCGCCCGGCAGGTCGAAGGCGCCGGAGGTCTCGGCGCGGTCGCCCGGCAGCAGCGACATCGCGGCGATCATGCCCGCGCCCGCCAGGATGACGTTGACGTAGAAGACCGAGGGCCAGCCGAACGCGTCGGTCAGCAGACCGCCGAGGATGGAACCGAGGACCATGCCGGAGCCGCCCGCGCCGCCCCACACGGACAGGGCGCGGTTGCGCTCCTTGCCCTCGGCGAACAGCGTGGTGACGAGGGAGAGCGTGGCGGGCGCCAGGAACGCGCCGCCGAGACCCTGCACCGCGCGGGCCGCCATCAGCAGCCATGGCTCCTGGGCGAGACCGCCCGCGAGCGAGGAGGCCGCGTAGAGGAACAGGCCGAAGATGAACATCCGCTTGCGGCCGAACAGGTCGGTCGCGCGCCCGCCCAGCAGCAGGAAGCCGCCGAAGGCGACCGCGTAGGCGGACACCACCCACTGGAGGTTCTGCGCGCTGAAGCCGAGGTGCTCGCCGATTTCGGGGAGGGAGACGAAGACGATGTTGTAGTCGATGGCGATGATCATCTGAGCGAAGGCGAGCAGCGCGAGCACTGCTCCCAGATGACGCGGCCTCGCGGTCACGTTGCTGGACACAACGATGTCCTTTCTTGGACAGGTTTCGTATGGGTGGGGAGGGGAGGGGCTCAGTAGCGCATCGCGTAGGCGATGCGGCGCGGGAGCGACTTCTGGCGCTGCGCCTCGTGGAAGCGGGCGTCGGCCTTCAGGTCCTCGATGTCGGCCTCGACGCGGCGCTGCGCCTCCGCGATGGCCTCCTCGATCGGGACGACCACGGGCAGGTCGAACATCTTCACGATCTTCTCGATGCGGTCCGGGATCGGGCCGCCGACGACGCGGTAGGGAATGTCCATCCGGTCCAGCGCTTCGATCAGCAGGTCGTCGGAGAGGCGCCGGAACTTCTCGGAGACGGGACGGTGGCCGTCGGGCTCCATGTCGAACTCGACGGGCAGGTGGACGTACGCGTCGTAGACGCGCTTGGCGCGGGCGCGGGTGATGTCGCCGAGGGTGTCGGTGTAGCGCTGGTAGAAGTGCTTCACGGGCAGGCCGACGACCTTCTTGATGCCCTTGAACCACCAGTCGGCGCCGGGGTTGATCCCGACGCGCATACGGGCCTCGAAATAGACCCACTCGTGGAAGACGCCGCCGTCGGAGATGAACGCGTCACCGCTGGACTCGTTGTGCACCCGCTCCTCGAAACGCCGCAGACCGAGCTTCACCAGCTCCATCGCGTTCAGCTCCATGACGGTCTTCCCCGGCACGAGGTCGACGAGCAGTTCGCGTGAGGTCTTGGCGTGGGTACGGGGAATTCCGGTCGCGATGGAAAGGGCCTCGGTGGTGGTCGACTTTCCCGTCGAATAGGTGCCGGAAATAGCGAGTTTGAGCTTGGGATTGTCCTTGAAACTGGGTACTTCGAGTGCGCTCACAGGAATGTCGCCTTCACAGGAGAAAAGCCCGGCGGGCTTGCGGGCTTGGTGGAATGGGTGATTACTCGGAGTCGGGCGCCGTGGTGAGGCGGACGGCTTCTTCGACGTCCATGACCGCTGTCTCCGCGAGTCCGAGGTGCTCGACGGCCTGCTTCAGGCGGTCGGCGAGGTCTCCGTTGACCGTGTGGACCGGCACGCCCGTCGCCGCCAGCGCGGGCAGCAGCAGGGCGTCGGAAAGGCGGCGGAAGTTCTCGTTGATGGGCCGGTTGTCCGGGGCGAGTTCGAATTCGACGGGTACGTGGACGAACGCGTCGTACGCGGTGCGGGCGTGGTGCTTCATCAGCAGGCCGATATCGTCGACCGCCGCTTCCAGCACCGCGGTCTTGGTGCTCCGGTGCCGGTCGTCCAGGGGGACGTCGGTCCCCGGGTAGGAACCGGCCACCAGCCTCAGCTTCGCGTACGTCCACTCGTGCACGACGGAGCCGTCGGAGACGAACCCTTCCGGATGTGCTGCCTCGCCGAGCAGCCGCTCGGCGTAGCGGTTCACGGTCAACTGCATGAGCTGGCCGTCGGTCCAGTTGTGGACGCTGTGCCCCTCGCCGCCGATCGGCTCCCGCATCGGGGAGCCGTGGGTACGCGGCAGGCCGGTCAGATGGGAGAGCGCCGTGGAGAGAGTGGTCTTCCCCGACCCGTAGGCGCCGACTACTGCTATTCGCTTGCTCACGGATCCAGATTCACACTGAAACCAAGTACGTACCAGATGTCATTAATGGTATTGCCAGGAACAACAGGAACGCACTTCTGGAGTTGACAATTCCGTGACTCGTGATGCGGAACGGTGCGTTGCGGAACGGAGAAGTCAACTCCAGAAGCCGATTTCAGCTCGCGGTGCCGCCCACGCCGTTGAGGCGGTTGCGCAGCGCCTCGGTGTGCGGGAAGACGGCCCGGTTCTCCACGCTCCAGCGGATCGAGTCGAGACCGCGCTCGGCCGACCCGTTGAAGCGCGGGGCCACCTCGCTCGCCAGCAGCTCGAAGCTCCGCTTGACCTTGTCGAACGAGGCCCAGTTGACGACGTAGGTGAGGAACGTGCCGAACCCGCCGGTCGTCTCCTGGAGCCGCTGGATCGCCTCGACGGCGTCCTCGACCGAACCGATGATCGCCCGCCCCTGCTCGACGGTCGTCTCCAGCTCCCGCGACTCCGGCACCCCTTCGAGGCCCGCCGCGACATCCGCGCCGACCGACTCGCCCCAGTACCCGTGCAGCCACTTGCCGAAGCCCGCGCGCGCGTCGCGGTACGCCTCCTCGCGGGTCTCCGCGATGTGCAGCGGCACGGCGATGCGCCAGTTGCGACGGTCCACGGTCTGCCCGTGCTCCTCGGCCGACTCCTCCGCGTACCGCCACTGCTGCGCGAGGTCGGTCGACGGCCAGCCGGGGGGCGCCGCGCCGAAGGAGAGCAGGCCGATCCCGTACTTGCCCGCGATCTGCGGGCTGTTGGGCGTGCCGACGCTGGAGATCGCCATCTCGATGCCGGGCCTGCTGTAGCGCGGCAACTGCATCTTGGCGTCCTGGAGTGTGTACCAGTCCGTCTTCTCGGAGATCCGCTCCTCGCCGTTGACCAGCTCCAGGATCGTCGGCACCGCCTCGCGGGCCATGCGCTTCAGCTCGCCCGCGTCGAGACCGAGCATGTGCGCGTCGTTGGGCGTGGCGCCGGGGCCTACGCCCAGGATGTAGCGGCCACGGGTGAGGTGGTCCAGCATGATCGCCCTGGTGGCGACGTGGAACGGGTGGTGGAACGGCAGCGTCACGACGCCGTTGGCGAGCTTGATCTGACGGGTGCGCTCGGCGGCGGCGGCGATCAGGGTCTCGGGGGCGCCGATCGTCGGCCAGGACAGCGAGTGGTGCTCGCCGAACCAGCACTCGTCGAAGTTCAGCTCGTCGAGGTGCTCCACGAGCTGGAGGTCGCGCCGGATGGTCAGATGCGGGTCCTGGCCGGGGGCGTGGAGAGGGGAGAGAAAGGCTCCGAAGCCGGTGTGCATGGGGACTCCTCAGATGGTTCGGATAGGTGGAAAACAGGGGTTTTCGGGCATGGCAGGGCAGGGTGAGCCCTTGCATGAGCCATGCGTGAGTGGTGTGGCGTAGGGAGGAAGGGCGAGTGGACGGGGGAGGGGGTCAGGCTTGGGTGCCGGTGCGGGCCGCCGTCCCGATGCGGTCCAGGAGGCGGTGGTGCGCGGCGGCGTGCGCGAAGTCCGGTACGTGGTGGGTGCCTTCGGCGAGGTCGGCGCGCAACTGGACGTACGCGTTGGCGACGACACCGGCGGGCCCCTCCAGGCCCGGCGCCAGCTCATAGCTCTCCGGCACCGGGAGCGGACGGGGCTCCGCCTCCTCGCCGCGGCTGCCGCGCAGCTCGACCTGCCCGAACTGGAGGTGTCCGGAGCCACCCGTCACCACGAGGTCGCCCTCGGTGCCGTTGATCTCCCACAGGAAGTTCGTGCCGCGCGACGAGCCGCCCCGGTAGTGCAGCGATGCCACAGCGCCGCCCGCCAGCCGCCCCGTCACGGCGATCTGGTCCTCGGCCGTCATGGGCAGCGTCGCACCGGTCTCGGCGACCCGGACCTCGGTGCGGCGGGTGGCGGTGGTCGCGGTGAGCGAGTCGAAGCCGGAGAGCACCATGGTCAGCGCGTCGAGGGTGTGACCGAAGGGGACGGTGAGCATGGTGGCGCCGTTGGCGCGGTCGGCCACATAGGCGGACCGCTCCTGGACGGCCGGGCCCCAGCCCCCGCCCGAGCCGACGAGCGTGGTGGACAGCACCTCGCCCACATAGCCGTCCGCGACGAGGTCCCGCAGATAGCGGACGACGGGCGCGGAGCGCGCCTGGAGGCCGACGGCCGTCCGGGTGCCCGACTCGGCGGCCAGCGCCGCCAGTTCCTCCGCCTCCGCGAGACCGTTGCCGAGCGGCCACTCGCTCAGCACGGTCTTGCCGGCGCGGAGCAGCGGAAGGATCAGCTCCCGGTGGCGGGGCACCCGCACGGTGACGACCACGACGTCGACGTCGTCCCGCGCCGTGAGTTCACCGGCGTCCGTCCCGGCCGCCGACTCGGGCAGCCCGAACGCGGCGGCGGCCTTGCGTGCCGACTCCGGTGTGGACGCCGTCAGCGCGCGCAGCTCGTAGCCTCCGGCGGCGGAGAGCGCGGGCAGATGCCCCCGCGCGCCCCAGCCGCCGTCCGCGCTGAGTCCGACGATCCCCACACCGAGCGGGGCAGCGTTGTGCGCCACGAATCTTCCTTTCGAACGAGATGAGCGAGATGAGCGAGACGAGCGAGACGAGCGAGACGAGTGGGCGGTCATGCGCCGCATGGTGATCAGAGCTGGGCGTAGCGCCCGTAGAGACCGCGGAAGAAGACAAGGGGGGAGTCCTCTTCGGAGGCGTCCAGATCGTGTACGCGGGCGAGTACGACGGTGTGGTCCCCGGCCGTGATCTCCTCCTCGACGGAGCATTCGATCCAGCCGATGGAGCCGTCGAGCACGGGAGCGCCGCCCGGCGACGGCGTCCACGGCACGCCGCTGAACTTCTCCGCGCCGCTCGTCGCGAAGCGCGTGCTGAGCATGCGCTGGCCCTCGCCGAGGATGTTGACGCAGAAGCGGTCGGCCGACCGTACGTCGGGCCAGCTCGTGCTGGTCCTGGCCACGCAGAACAGGATGAGCGGCGGTTCCAGGGAGACCGAGGTGAACGAGTTGACCGCGAGCCCGACCGGGGCGCCGTCACTCGCGCGCCGCGCTGTCACGGCCACCACTCCGGTGGTGAACCGTCCGGCGATGGACCGGAAGCGGCGGGCGGCGACCGGGGTGGCCGCGGACGCCGGGGTGGCCGTCGGGGTCGCCGCGGATGCCGGGGCCGCCGGAGCCGCCTCGGAAGTCTGGGACGTCGGGGAGGTAACCGTCGAGGACATGTCTCCAGACTCGGGGCGGCCCGCACCCCCTGCCAGTGCGCAGACAACATATTGGTCGCGCCAACAGACGCACCGCGAAATCGCCCCGGAACACGGGAATAGGCCCGGGAACCGTCCGTGGAACGGCAGCGCCCCGGCCGCTGACGTACGGCGGCCGGGGCACGGGAACGTGACGTCTCAGACGGCGAGCGGCTCCCAGCGCGGACGCGAACCGTCGGCGCCCGTGGCCTCGGCCCCCGTGGCCTCGGGACCCGCGTCGGAAAGGGTCAGCCGCCCGAAGACCGCACCGGCGAAGTGCCCCGCGTACCCGATCGTGCCCGGCCTGGAAAGCTCCGCGACGATCCGTTCGCGGCTGCGCACCGCCTGCGCGGGGTGGACGTCGGAGAACGCGTTCCACGACAGGTCGGCGAGCTGGAGAGGGGAGTGGAGCACGTCCCCGACGACAACGGCACGCGCGCTCCCCAGGCCCCCTTCCGCCTCGCCGATCACGTACGAGAGGTGCCCCGGCGTGTGCCCCGGGGTGGCGAGCACCCGCACCCCTGGGAAGATCTCCTCGCCGTCCGACGCCGCGACGGCGTGCCCCGCGACCGCTCGCGGCTCCGCGCGCCACTCCTCGGCCGACGCGACGAACCGCGCGTGGGCGAGACCGGGATCGGTGGCCCAGCCGACGTGATCGTCGTGCAGATGCGTGAAGGCCACACAGCTCACCGACGCGAAGGTGTGCCCCACGGCGGCCAGGCTGGCCGGAAGCGCGCCGCCCTCGATCCGGCCGAGGGGCGGGATGGTGCGGTCGGCGGGGATACGGGCCGGGCCGAAGCCGGTGTCGATCAGCATCGCCTCGTCCCCGTACTCCACCAGCAGGGCGCCCACCGAGCCGATGAGGCAGCCGTCGGCGTCGAGGTGGTTTCCCTTGTCGGCCCAGAAGGCGTCGGGCGAAGCGGGATACCAGGTGTGCGGGTGCAACTGCACATAACCGTCGGGCAGATACGTCAGCCGGTGTGCTCCGGCCGTGACGCCGGACGGCCTCATGGATGCCAGGCTGCCGACGTTCCCGGGTCCGGTACCGGTACCGGTACCGGTACCGGACCCTGCCCCGGTTCCGAGCCCGCTCATCGTGTCTCGCCGAGCGGATCGACGGCGTTCATGCCCTGCGACAGCGAGACGTGTGAGAGCCGCCGGAGCGCCGCCTCCGTGCCGGTGCCCGGCGTGGGCAGGAAGACGGTCATCCGCATGGCGATGCGACGGGTGAAGTCCAGCGTGGCGCGGGTGAAGTGGAGTTCACCGACGTCGCGGTGGCGCAGGACCTCAGGGCCGCAGGAGTCCTCCACGACCTCGTGCCGGTCCCACAGCTCGGCGAAGTACGGGCTGTCCGCCATGAGTTCGGCCGCCAGGGCCGGGATCGCGGGCTCGTCGAGATGGTGCGCGGCGTGGCTGCGGAACCGGGCGACGAGCGTCGGCGCGGTCTCCTTCCAGCTCGGGAACGCCGCGCGCATGTGCGGGCTGGTGAAGAACTCGCGCAGCACGTTGTAGGGACGGCCCTCGGCGTCCTGCTGCGCCGAGTCGATGCCGAGGAGCGCCTGCGCCGCCGCGTTCGCGACCACGATGTTCCACGCGTGGTCGGCGATGTAGGCGGGGTTGGGCCACCAGTTGTCCACGAACGGGCGCATCGCCTCGGCCTCTGGCTGCGCGACCTGCGGATGCGGAACGGCCTGGACGCCCGCCAGTTGACGCATGTACAGGCGCTGGTTCTCGCTGAGCTGGAGCACGCGGGCGATGGAGTCCAGCACCTCCCCCGAGACGTTCTCGGCCCGGCCCTGTTCGATCCACGTGTACCAGGAGACGCCGACCCCGGCGAGCAGGGCGACTTCCTCCCTGCGCAGCCCCGGAGTGCGGCGCTTGCCCGCGTCGGGAAGCCCGACCTGGCTGGGAGCGACCTCGGCCCGGCGCGTCATCAAGAATCGGCCCAGATCGACCAACTGCGGAGACACAGCCCTGCGGGCTGAAGCAGTGTTCCCCATATCGGTTCGAGTCCCTTCTGTTCATCGCGGAGCAGAGGGGTGGTCAGGTTTCGTGCAGCTCCCCCGTGCCGCCGTACCTCTCAAACAAACATACTCGTCTGTTTATTGCGGTATGGCTACGTGATTTTGAACAGCAGGGTCCAGATCGGACATCGGGCGCCGTCGGCGGACGGGCGGGGTACCGGCCCAACTGTGGCTCCTGTCAGGGCATTTCATCCCGACGAGTTCCTCCGGATGCCCGCCGCGCGGCCCTCGGAACCCCTACCCTCCGCCCCAACAATTTCTTGGTCCGCATCATGAACAGAAACCGCCTGACTGGTATGTGAAGTATCGGCTCCGCATGTGTACGGCTCGGGCCGAGTCGGGGCGGATGGGGTGACGGCTCAAGTCGGCGCCGTCGCGGATCACTTGGCGGTGACGCGCTCGATCCAGTCGCGGTGCGCGGTCAGGTCGGTGTAGATGCCGGGCCCCGTGGCGCACTTCGGGTCGGCGTCGCCGTCGCGGCTGGTCGCCCCGATCAGCTCCCAGTGCCCGGGGCGGCCCTTGATCTGCGGCCCGCCCGAGTCGACCATGCACGCCTGCGCGTTCTCGGTGGGGCTGTCGGTGCACAGCTCGTTGGCCGCGTTGTAGTTCTCGCTGCACAGGGCGTCCGGAACGAGCTTGGTGTCCAGCTCCTGCAACTTCCTCGGCAGGTCCGGGCACTCGCTGCCGTCCTCGCAGGTCATCCCCCAGCCGAGTATCCGCGTCTTGGTGCCCGTCGGCCCGGGTTCGGCGGCCAGCTCGACGGGCTTCGCGTCCACGGGATGGTCCAGCTTCATGACGGCGACGTCGTCGCGGAACGGCTCGTAGGAGAAGTCCGGGTGCGCGACGACCTTGGTGACCTTCGCCTTTGCGCCCTTCGTGCGGTCCTGGTCGCCGACGCGCACGGAGAGCTGCTCGGGCTTGACGTTCACCGAGCAGTGCCCGGCGGTCACGATCCAGTCCGGCTTGATCAGGGAGGCCCCGCAGTAGTGCTTGCCGTCCTTCTGCACGCTCACCATGAACGGGTACTCCGAGGTGGCGTCGTGTCCCCCGATGATCGCCGATGCCGACGGTGCCAGCGCCACGGTGAGCGCGACAGCGCCCGCCCCCGCCACCGCGCACAGCGCCGCCTTGCCGCGCTTGATCATCCGACCTCCTGTGTCTCGTCGTCGTCCAGCCGTCTTCCGACGCCGTCGATCCTGACCCGCGCGGCACTCCCGGCACATCATCCTCAGCGCTCGGGCGCACTTACCCGAAAGTGGTACAGGGGGCCGATACCGTGTGCGGGCGATGTTGCCCGTGCGCGGATGAGGTGGTGGCGTGTGTGACCGTCAAGGTGGTCCTGCTCGACGACGAGGAACTGGTGCGCAAGGGCATCCGGCTGATCCTCGACGCCGACCCGGACATCGAGGTGGTCGCCGAGGGCGCTGACGGCACGGTGGCGGTGGACCTGGTGACCGGCCACCGCCCGGACGTCGTGCTCACCGACATCCAGATGCCCCGCGTCGACGGCCTGGAGGTCACCCGCCGGCTCACCGCACTCCCCGACCCGCCCGCCGTCGCGGTGCTCACCACCTTCGACGCCGACGAGTACGTCTACGCCGCGCTCCAGCACGGCGCGGCGGGCTTCCTGCTCAAGGACACCCCGGCGCGCGAACTGGCCGACGCGGTACGGGTCCTCGCACGCGGCGAGGCGATGCTCTCACCGCGCATCACGACGAAGCTGCTGTCCGCCTTCGCCACGGGCGCGACCGCTCCGCGCGCGCGACCGCGGATGGCGGAGCTGACGGCCCGCGAACGCGAGGTCGCCGTGGCGGTGGCGCAGGGCCGCAGCAACTCCGAGATCGCCACCGGCCTGCTGATGAGCCAGTCCACGGTCAAGGTCCACCTCAGCCGCATCATGACGAAGCTCGACGCCGCCAACCGCACCCAGGTCGCACTGATCACCCACGACGCGGGCCTGACGGCCTGACCGCCCAGCTCACGGGCCCGGGCTCAGGACCCCGGCCGAGGTGGCGCTGGGCGGAGCGAGTGCGACCAGGGCTGCGGTCATCGCCTGCCTATTTGCCGCTCTCCGGGCCGTACCACTGGAGAGCCTGGCCGGTGACTGCCGCGATGCACTCGAAGTCGTGATCGCGATGGAGCAGGGTGAGCCCTTGCAGTTCGGCCGTCGCGGCGACGACGAGGTCCACCGCACCCGCACTGCGGTGCTTTCCCCGTTTGGTGAGAGCTTCCTGGACCTGCCAGGCGCGGTCATAGGAGCGGTCGTCGACGGGAACCCAACCGAAGATCAACCGCATGTCTTCGATGCCGCGTGCCCTGTCGGCAGCCGACCGGGCGCTGTAGAAGAACTCAAGCTCGGTGACCGGGCAGGTGGCGATGAGCCCGGCGGCTGCCGCTTGGTCCCAGCCGTACTGTTCCGCGTCCTCGCGCATGAATCGAGCGAGCGCGCTGGTGTCGATCAGGAACTGGGCCGCGTTCACCGGCGGTAGTTCCCCTTGTTCTCGAACAGTTCCAGGTCGAATGCGCCGTCCCCGGCCGTGGCGCGCAGCCGGGCGAGAGCCAGGGCACGACGCCGACTCTCCAGCACCTCGCGAAGAGCGGTGTTCACTGTCTCCTTCTTGGTTCCCGTCCCGAGAGCTTTCGCCACGTCCGCGACCAGGTCGTCGTCCAGGTCGATAACCGTCCGACTCATGAGCACCTCCCTGATATCAAATGTGGAGTTAAGTATACCTCGTGAGATGTCAGGTGCTTCGCGTATTCGGCGACGAACAGGCGCGGGGGGCGTCGTCGAGGAAGTCGCGGATGCGGCCGGCGACGGCCTGCGGCTGTTCGCGCATCGGGACGTGGTCGGCGTCCTTGACGAGTTCGAAGCGCGCGGCGGGGATGGCGGCGGCGTAGGCGCGGCCGAAGTCGGGCGTGACGACCACGTCCTGCTCCCCCCACAGGACCAGGGTGGGCACCTCGAGGCGTCCGAGCCGGGTCGCGAGGCGGGGGTCGTGCATGCTCTCGCCGGCGTACGCCCTCAGGGCTGCCATGGAGGCGGGGGCGGGGCCCTGGCGGGGTGTGCCGCTGCCGGCCGGCGGCCGGGGCTGCGGGGCACCCGGTGGGCGGCCCGGTCCGGGGGTGCGGATCCGGTGGCCGTCGATCTTCGGGCCGATGGCGTCGATGAGGATGAGCTTGCTGATGAGCCGGCCGCGGTCGCGGACCGCCATCTCCGAGGCCACCCAGCCGCCCATGGAGGTGCCGATGACGGTCACGTCCTTGTGGCCGCGGCTGTCCAGGAGGTCGAGGTAGCACTCGACGAGGGAGTCGATGCCGGCGAACCAGTCCGGGCGGGGGGTGTCCGACCAGCCGGGGTGGGTGGGAACGATGACGTGGTGGCGGTCGGCGAGACGTCGCGCCAGGTCGGTGACGCCTCCCGGGCCGGTGCCGCCGTGCAGCAGGAGGACCGGGGTGCCGGCGGTGCCGGTGGTCCGGGTGTCGAACTCTTCGATCAGTACGGTCACTTCCGGGTACGGCGCGTACGTCCAGGTGTGCGGATCCACGGTTGAGCCTTTCTGCGGGAGCCCCGTGGCGGCGGTGGACCGGCGGCGGTGGGCTGGCGGCGGTGGACCGGCGGCGGTGGACGCCATTCGGCACGGAGCGGAACGGGACGGTCAGCGGTTCCGCGGGCGCCGCCGGGAACCGCGTGCGGTCCAGGCGGAGGCGGCCACGTCGAAGCGGAGCGTGTTGCCGGACGGGTCCTGCACCGTGAGGTCGTTCCCGGTGTGCTCGTACGGATGGCCGGCGGCCCGGAGGCGCTCGGCCAGGGCGTCGACGGCTTCCGGGGTGCCCAGCGAGAGCCGGACACCGAGCAGCCGGGCGGTGCCGGGGCCGGCCGGCCGGCCGCCATCGGGGCTGAACCGGTTGGTGACGACGAGGAGATTGCGGTGGTCGGCCACGCCGAAACCGAGGAAGCGGTCTCCCAGTCGGGCGTAGATCTCCATGCCCAGCACGTCGTTGTAGAACTGCCGGGTCGCCGTCAAGGCGGTGTCGGTCACCTTGAGCTGGACGTGTCCCATCTCCGTCCCCACCGGCAGACGCGCCGACGGTGGCGCGGCGGGCTCGTCCCGCAGGTCCGCCAGGCCGATCGGCTCGGCGACGACGACGGGCAGGCCGTCGGTCCACTGCCACTCTTCGCGGGGAGTGATCCAGGTGGCCTCGATGGTGTGGCCGTCGGGGTCGGTCACGTAGCAGGACCGGGAGACGACGTGGTCGTGGAGGTCGACGGCCAATCCGGCGTCCAGGTGACGCTGGGCGAAGTGCGCCACATCCACCTTGGCGGGCACCGCGGGAGCGAAGTGGCTCAGGCCAGGGCTGGACGGCGGCGGCAGCACGGCGCCGGGGGCCTCGCGAAGGTCGGCCAGCACGGTGTCCCCCGCACCGAGCCGCGCGCGGTGAGGCTCACGGGCGAGCACTTCGAAGCCGGCGATCCCGGTGTAGTAGCGCAGGCTGCGTGCCAAGTCGGCGACCGTCAGCTCGACTGCGCCGAGGGTGAAGCTCTGATCCATGGTGCTGGGCACGGTGTGACTCCCTCCACTGCCGTGGGCCGCGACAGGTGGTGATGTGTGAACGGGAGAGCCGTCCATGGGGCGGCTCCGCAAGCGTGACGGTGGGCGGGTCAGGCGGTTGCGGCGGCCTCGGCGTCACGGACCTGGGCGAGCGCCTCGGTCCAGGCCGGCAGCCGGCCGAGCAGCCGCGTCAGGGCGGGGCCCTGGTGCTCGCCGGGGTGAAGGACGCTCCGAAACCGGCGAAGCCGGGCCTGGCGGGCGTTGGCGTGAACCCTTCGCCGGGCGGGGGTTACTGGCCGCCGGGGCCGGTGGTGAAGAACGCCATCAGCCGCTCCAGGCCCCGCGGGCCGAACATCGACTCCAGGTTCTCGGCGGAGTCGGCGGCCGAGGTCTCGCTGCGCGGGAAGAGGGCTGCCTCGTAGGCGGCCAGGGCGGCCTCGGTGTCCCCGGGGTGGGCGGCGATGGCCGAGGCGAGTCCGGCGCCGTCGAACATGGCCAGGTTGGCGCCCTCACCGGCGAAGGGCGACATCAGGTGCGCGGCGTCGCCCAGCAGGGTCACGCCCGGCACCCGGTCCCAGCGGTGGCCGACGGGCAGGGCGTGGATGCGGCGCGGGGTGATGGTGTCCGCGTCGCAGACCAGGCGGCGCAGGCCCTCGTCCCAGCCGTCGAAGTGGGCGAGCACGGCGGTCTTGGCCGTCTCCTTGTCGGTGAAGTCGATGGTGTCCAGCCAGTCTTCGTCCGCCTTGAGGGCGGCGTAGACGTGCAGGCTGCCGTCGGTCTCCCGGTGGGCGAGGAAGCCGCGTTCGTCGCCGAGGCTGATGAAGAACCCGCCGCCGATGACGGCGGCGCTGCGCGGGTGACGGGTGTCCGCCTCCCACAGGTCGGTCTCCACGAACGAGATCCCGGTGTAGGCGGGCTTGGCGTCGGAGACCAGCGGCCGGATGCGCGACCAGGCGCCGTCGGCACCGATCAGCAGGTCGGTGGTGATGGTGGAGCCGTCGGCGAAGGTCACCTCGTGGCGGCCGTCGCCGAGTGCGCGGGCGCCGGTGACCTTGCGGCCCCAGCGGACGGTGCTGTCCGGCAGCGAGTCGAGCAGCAAGTCGCGCAGGTCGCCGCGGTCCACCTCGGCGCGGCCGCCCGTGCCGTCGTCCTCCTCGGAGATGTGGACGGTGCCGTCCTTGCCGAGCAGGCGCATGGCCTCCCCGCCCTCGTGGATGATCTTGCGGAACCCGTCGGACAGGCCGGCGGCGTGCAGGGCCTGCTGGCCGTTCTCCTCGTGGATGTCGAGCATGCCGCCCTGCGCGCGGGCCTCGGGGGAGCCCTCCAGCTCGAAGACGGCCGACTCGATGCCGTTGACGTGCAGGACACGGGCGGCCGTGAGGCCACCGAGGCCGCCGCCGATGATCGCGATGGGGTGGTGCGTGCTCATCCGGGAACTCCAAGGGGGTGAGAGAGCGTGACGCCGCGGGCGAACCGTTATCGGCGCTCACAGATCCACCGTAACGAACATGTTCGCTACGAACAAGTTCGGCCGAGGTCGCGTCGCACCTTTCACGACCGAGCGGAGCCCTCACCCACCGCCGCAGGGCTGCGAGCGCGGCCGGGCGGCTAGCCTCCGGCACCCGGGACGGGCGTGTGGATGATGCCGTTGATCACGACGTCGAAGCCCCAGGCCAGCCTGCCGCTCTCCGTCCCGGACAGCAGGACCGGAAGGTGTGCCTTGATCATGGGGTGGACGGCCTCGTCCACTCCGTGCGCGGCCCGGGCGAGAGCGTCCCAGTCGTCCTGGCTCATGGGGTCGCGCTCCTGCGTGCCGTGCTCGGCCGCGGTGGCCGTCGCGTACTGAAGGAGATTGTCGACACCCCAGGCGACCTGCGCCTGAGGGGCGCCGCTGCGGGAAAGCAGGAGCAACAGGCGCTCGACCAGGTTGAGGTAGTTCTCACCGCTCGGACGGGCCACCAGCGCGGAGCGGGCCAACTGCGGGTGCTCGAAGAGCAGATACGCATAGGACGTCAGGACCGCGACGAGCTGGTCGCGCCAGTCGGCCCCGGGCTCGTCGGCGGGCAGCTCCACCTCGCCCAGGAGGGCGTCCAGGACTGCGGCGTGCAGCTCGGCGGTGTTGGCCACGTAGACGTAGAGCGAGGCCGGACCGGTGTCCAGCTCCTGGGCCAGGCGCCGCATGGTGACCTTCTCCAGTCCCTCGGACCGCATGACCCGCACGGCCACGTCGACGATTCCGCGCCGGGTCAGGGCGGGCTTCGCGGGTCGTTCACGCCGGCTGATCGGTTCTCGCTGCGCAGTCATACCCCGATCGTAACGAACATGTTCGTCACCGAGCCGGAAAGCCCGGCGAGCGGCTCCACCACCGCTTCCAGATCCGGGGAGGCGGGGGCGAACTCGGCATGCTCGCCCTCCTCGACGGCGTCAAAGCCGAGCAGTGTCCACCCGGCCGCCACCACGCGCCACAGCACGCGCGGGCAGGAGTCGGGCAGATAGGTGTCGACCTGGTACTCCCGGTCGAGCTCATCGGCCTCGTCGTGGCCGTGCGGCATCCCCTTCACGAAGACGGCGCGGGTGCCGGTGGAGAGCACGGCGGCCACCGCCCAGGGCGTCGACGGCGGTGTACGCGCTGTCCTCCGGGTGCCGGGCGACGGCCTCACGCACTGCACCGGGCAGTTGAGCCCAGGGGATGCGGTCCATGACGCCGACTACTTGGGTGGCTTCGGCGACGGGAACGGAGGGTCCTTGTCCGGTGTGACCGGGCCGGGCGGACGCTCGGGAGGCATGGGGTTTTTCGGGCCGGGCGGGGGCTTTCTCCCGGCGGTCGGCAAACGCCGAGGGTAGCGGCGCCGTACGGGTCCTGTCCGGTCTGTGTCCTCACCATCACGGACGCCGGCCTCTCTGCTGTCCCGAGCCGTAGCGGCCGTGGGCTGCGGCGCTCACCGAGGGCCCCTGGGCAGAGCCGGCAGAGCCTGCCGAGCGCGACTGCGAATACGACGGGCCGACGGCCAACCGCTGGGCGACGGTGAAGGATCCTTCGGGGGAGTAGTGGGGGTTGTAGTACCGCTTCGCTTTGAGCGCTCCCGTCCGGAGATCGATCTCCTGCGCGTACTTGATGTACCTGGATGGGATGCGACCTGGGGCGATGTACTCTCGCTGATCCGGAAACGCCGAGGCGATGTCGAGGGTGGCGTTGACGTTGATGGCCCCGTGCGGAAGGTCGATGTTGTACGCCCACCGGTCCTTCATGGAAGAGACCGGGACTTGGCTTTGCATGGCCGTCCGCTGAACGTAGTTCTCGACGGTGGTGAGGCTTATGTATGTGGTGTTCTTTGGTGAATCATATACGAAGCTCAGTAGGTTGGGTGTCTCTCTTCCCTTGGTCAAGAAGCCTTCAGCAAAAACCTTAGGCGGTGAATGCCTGCTGTTGCGCCAGAGCTCAACGCCATCGGTCGGTGCCCATACCGGTGTCGGATGAATCCGTGAGAGGTGTATACCGGATTCATGGGCGACCCCCCGCCAGTATTCGGGTGTCGTTGTGAAATTTGTTCCCCACTCGGTCTCAGGGAGAGAGTCGAACGCGCCGATGGATGCCCCGACCTGCCGACCGCTCTGGTCGTACCAGTTCCATGCCGGAATCTCTCCCAGGGAGAACTGGTTTCCCGCGTAGTCTGTGATCTTTCCTGTGCGCGGCCCTGCCTGGTCATAGAAGCCGACGAGGCTGCCGTCCCTGAATTGGGCCGCGTACGACTCACTGGAATTATCCGTGAGCAACCGCCATGTCCCGTTTTCCTGAATCACCTCCGTGAACCCGGTCGGCTTGTTCGGATAGCCGCTGCGCTGATTCATTTCCATGGCCCCTGTATCTTGTGAGAGCTCGGCGCACTTGACGCTCCGCGCGTCTCAAGCGCCGCGAGCAGCAACGGGCTCGGGAACCAAAGGGTTCAACGGATGCCTCTGAGGATAAACGGCGGGTGTTATTTGAGGCCGAATAATCTGATTACCCTGGTTTGTTGAGGATGTGTGATCGAGGTGCGGCTGCGGGCAGCCGCGTCGGCACGGCTTCACCCCGTAGCGCCCGGCCCGCTCGCGTCCGGTCCAGCGCGAGCCTGCGGTGGGCCGGATCCCGAGCGGTCGGGGCACTGGCCGGCGGCAACTGAGACCACCAACTACGAAGGGCCCCACCGCCGGAGCGGTGGGGCCCTTCGTTCAGCCCGGTGAGGCTGGGCGGAGGATACGAGATTCGAACTCGTGAGGGGTTGCCCCCAACACGCTTTCCAAGCGTGCGCCCTAGGCCACTAGGCGAATCCTCCGCCGCAAACACTACAAGACGTTGAGGGGTGCTCGCGAACTCGATCCGGGGTCGCGAACCGGAACGGGTTCGGGGGTGGTCCGGAGGTGGGGTGGAGGGGGTCCGCGTTCGGTTCGCGCGGCGGGGATCGGGTAAGGTGGGCGCAGCCCCTCACGTGGCGCTATCTCTCTGAACTCCCCCAGGGCCGGAAGGCAGCAAGGGTAGGAGGGCTCTGGCGGGTGCGTGAGGGGCGCTTGCGTTCTGCGGGACGTCGGGCGCTCCGGGTTCCCGGGGCCCTCGCGGCGCGGGAAGCGGTACGGCAGTGGTGCGCGTACGTCGCCGGTGTGACGTGTGACGCATCCGGAAGCCGTCCCGGCCGCCTCGCGTACCACGGTCCGCTCCCGCGTATCGCTGTGACCGAAACCACTTGTCAGCGGTCCCCGATATCGTCGTTGTTGTGTCGTCCCTCGCCCTGTACCGCCGCTATCGCCCCGAGACCTTCGCCGAGGTCATCGGGCAAGAGCATGTCACCGACCCTTTGCAGCAGGCGCTGCGCAACAACCGCGTCAATCACGCGTATCTCTTCAGCGGCCCCCGCGGCTGCGGCAAGACGACCAGCGCGCGCATCCTCGCCCGCTGTCTCAACTGCGAGCAGGGGCCGACGCCCACGCCGTGCGGCGAGTGCCAGTCGTGCCAGGACCTCGCGCGGGGCGGCCCGGGTTCCATCGACGTCATCGAGATCGACGCGGCCTCGCACGGCGGTGTGGACGACGCCCGTGAGCTGCGCGAGAAGGCGTTCTTCGGCCCCGCCTCCAGCCGGTACAAGATCTATATCGTCGACGAGGCCCACATGGTCACCTCGGCGGGCTTCAACGCCCTGCTGAAGGTCGTCGAGGAGCCGCCGGAGCACCTGAAGTTCATCTTCGCGACGACGGAGCCCGAGAAGGTCATCGGCACGATCCGCTCGCGTACGCACCACTATCCGTTCCGCCTCGTCCCGCCCGGCACGCTGCGCGATCACCTCGCGGCGGTGTGCGAGCGGGAGGCGATCCCCGTCGACGACGCGGTGCTGCCCCTCGCCGTCCGGGCCGGTGCCGGTTCCGTGCGTGACTCGATGTCCGTCATGGACCAGCTCCTCGCGGGCGCGGGCGACGACGGTGTGACATATGCCATGGCCACGGCTCTGCTCGGCTACACGGACAGCGCCCTCCTTGACGACGTGGTGGACGCGTTCGCCGCGGGCGACGGCGCGCGGGCCTTCGAGATCGTGGACCGCGTCATCGAGGGCGGGCACGATCCGCGCCGCTTCGTCGCCGATCTGCTGGAGCGGCTGCGGGATCTGGTGATCCTCGCCGCCGTCCCTGACGCCATGGAGAAGGGGCTCATCGAGGCCCCGGACGACGTGGTCGAGCGCATGCAGGCCCAGGCGTCGGTTTTTGGCCCCGCCGAGCTGAGCCGCGCCGCTGATCTCGTGAACTCGGGGCTGACGGAGATGCGCGGGGCGACGTCGCCGCGTCTGCAACTGGAGCTGATCTGCGCGCGGGTGCTGTTGCCCGCGACGTACGGGGACGAGCGGTCCGTCCAGGCGCGCCTCGACCGGCTGGAGCGCGGCGCGGCCCTCTCCGGGCTGGGCGGCGGCGGACAGGGCGCCCCCGGTCCTGGGCCCGGTCCCGGCCCGGCGGCAGTTGGGCCCGGTGCGTTCCAGGGCGGGGGCGCGCCCGTTCCCGGCCCGGCGACGCCCCCTGGGCCCGTCGACGGCGCGGGTGCGGGTGCGGGTGCGGGTGCGGGTGCTGGTGGTCCGGCGCCCGCCGCTCCGGCACCGTCCGAGGCCGCACCGCCGCCCATGCCTCCTGCGCAGCCCCCGCAGCCCGCGTCGTCCGCGCCGGCCGACGAGGGGCGCCGCCCCGGCGCCTGGCCAGGTGGCACCGCTCCCGGCGGGGGCGGCGAGCAGACCCGTCGGCCCGGTGCCTGGCCCGGCAGCGAGGGGGCGCAGCCCGCACCCGCACCGTCGGCAGGGGCCCAGGCTCAGGCCCCCGCCCCTGCACCGGCTCAGCCGCCGCAGCCGCAGCCGCAGGCCCCCGCTCCCGCCCCCGCCGCTCCGGCGTCGTCGGGCCAGCGGGGCGGCGGCCAGGACCCGTCGCAGGGCGCGGCCCAGGTGCGGAACATGTGGCCGAACATCCTGGAGGCGGTCAAGAACCGTCGCCGCTTCACCTGGATCCTGCTCAGCCAGAACGCGCAGGTGGCGGGCTTCGACGGCACGACGCTCCAGATCGGGTTCTCCAACGCGGGCGCGCGCGACAGCTTCGCCAACGGCGGCAGCGAGGACGTGCTGCGGCAGGCGTTGAGCGACGCGCTCGGCGTGCAGTGGAAGGTCGAGGCGATCGTCGATCCCTCCGGTGGCGTCTCCTCCCCGGGCGGCGGCAGCGGAGGCTCCGGTCCCGGTTCCGGCGGCGGCTACGGCGGCGGCTTCGGCGGTCCGGGCGGCGGCCCCGGCGCGGGCCCCGCGAGCCCGCGTCCGCCCCAGCCCGACCAGGGCCCGCCGCCCTCCGCGCCCGCGCCCCAGGCCCAGCCGCCCCAGGCCCCGCCCCCGCAGGACAGCGGCGGCGGCGGCGGTGGTGGCGGTGGTGGTGCCGCCTCCGCACGGCAGGCGCTGGCCACGGCACAGGCGGCCTCGGACGCGCCCCCGCCCGGCGGCCGGTCCGAGTGGTCCGAGTCCGCTACGGGCTCGTCCGCCGCCATGTCCGGCACGTCCACGGTCGCCGAGCCCCGCTCCTCCGGGGCGTCCTCCCAGGGGGCGTACGCGGGCCTCGAGGACGACATGCCTGCCGAGGACGATCCCGATCTCGACGAGTCGGCGCTCTCCGGCCACGATCTGATCGTGCGGGAGCTGGGTGCGACGGTGATAGAGGAGTTCCACCACGAGTGAGGGCCCGGAGGCGGCGAGCGGGCGCGCCCGTCGGCCTGGCCCCCTGACGGCGGCTCCCTGACGGTCACCCCGGCCACCCGTACGGCCCCGTGACGAGCCCGTACCTCCCGCGTGTGCCCATGGCGGGATCAGGACGGCGGAGGCGTCGGCGACCACGTAGGCTCGGGCCGAGCAAGCCGAGCAAGACATTGTCGACGAGCCAGGAGCCAAGTCGTGATTCCCGGTGGTGGCCAGCCCGATATGCAGCAGTTGCTGCAACAGGCACAGAAGATGCAGCAGGACCTCGCCGCGGCTCAGGAGGAGCTGGCCGAGACCCCCGTGGAGGGGTCGGCGGGCGGAGGTCTCGTCAAGGCGACGGTGACCGGGGCCGGTGAGCTGAAGGGCCTGGTCATCGACCCGAAGGCGGTGGATCCCGAGGACACCGAGACGCTGGCCGACCTCGTGCTCGCCGCCGTGCGCGACGCGAACGCCAGCGCGCAGGAGTTGCAGCAGCAGAAGCTCGGCCCCCTCGCCCAGGGCCTGGGCGGCGGCGGGATGCCGGGCCTCCCGTTCTGATCCGACGTCCCGGGCGGGACCTGACGGGACCTGCCCGGGCCTGACAGGACCCGCCGGGACCCCGCCGGGATCCCCGTCGGGACCTGACGGGGTCGGCCTGGATCGGACGAGACCGGACAGGACTGGTCCGGTCCGGTCGGGGCTGGTCACGGCCGGGCGGAGCCGGACAGGTCCCGCCCGGCGCCGGGACGTCACGTTCCGGGGGCGGCGAGGGCCGGGAGGACAGAACCGCCGGTAGCTGGTGGCGGGGGGCGCGGGCAACTACGGTTCGTAGAGCAGAGCCAGCGGAAGAAACGGGAGCATCCGTGTACGAAGGCGTGGTCCAGGACCTCATCGACGAGTTGGGCAGGCTGCCCGGCGTCGGTCCCAAGAGCGCGCAGCGGATCGCCTTCCACATCCTCCAGGCCGAGCCGACGGACGTCCGGCGCCTCGCGCACGCGCTCACCGAGGTCAAGGAGAAGGTCCGGTTCTGCGGTGTCTGCGGCAACGTGGCGCAGGAGGAGCAGTGCCGGGTCTGTCTCGACCCGAGGCGGGATCCCTCGGTCATCTGTGTGGTCGAGGAGCCCAAGGACGTCGTCGCGATCGAGCGGACCCGCGAGTTCCGCGGGCGCTATCACGTACTCGGCGGGGCCATCAGCCCCATCGAGGGCGTCGGCCCCGACGATCTGCGGATACGGGAGCTGATGACCAGGCTCGCTGACGGCACCGTCACCGAGCTGATCCTTGCCACGGACCCCAACCTGGAGGGCGAGGCGACAGCGACGTACCTCGCGCGCATGGTCTCGGCGATGGGTCTCAAGGTGACCCGCCTTGCCAGCGGCCTCCCCGTAGGGGGCGATCTGGAGTACGCCGACGAGGTCACGCTGGGGCGGGCCTTCGAGGGGAGAAGGTTGCTCGATGTCTGACGCCACGCTGAACGCCATCAAGGACGACCCGAACGACTTCGAGGTGCAGATCGCCGACCAGGTCGAGAGTTTCATCGTCGCGGTCGCCGAGGTCGCCAAGGGTGACGAACCGGACAGTGCGATCCCTTATCTGCTCCTGGAGGTCTCCCAACTCCTCCTCGCGGGCGGCAGGCTGGGCGCGCACGAGGACATCGTTCCCGACGAACGCTACGAGCCGGACATCGGCCCGGAGCCGGACGTCGACGAGATGCGCATGCGGCTGGCCGCTCTGCTGGAGCCGGTGGACGTCTACTCCGAGGTCTTCGACCCGTACGTGCCGCGCACGGCGCCCGTCGCCTGCCGGATCTCCGACGACCTCGCCGACGTGGTCACCGACCTGCGGCACGGCATGGCGCACTACCGCGCGGGCCGGGTCAGCGAGGCCATGTGGTGGTGGCAGTTCTCCTACCTGTCGAACTGGGGCCCCACCGCCTCCGCCGCGCTGCGCGCCCTCCAGTCGCTGGTCGCGCACGTACGCCTCGACACCCCGCTCGACGAACTCGACGGCCTGGACACCGACAGCAACGCCACCCCGGACGACAGCGAGCTGGAGGCCGAGGCGGGCGCGGTGATGGCCGCCGAGATCGGCGTCCCCCTGGGCATGAAGCAGGGGCAGGCGTGAGGCGGGGCCGGGCGTAGCCGCCCGTACCCACTGGCTCTGACCGCCCAGCCCCCTGCTCGCCTCTCCGGGATCTACTGCTCCGGAGAGGCGAGGGTGTCCTCGTTCTGCTGGCGTACCAGCCGACTGGCCAGGTCGGCGAGTGAGCCGCGACCCGGTACGTTCCACAGCGCTGTGGCCTGCTTGGGGCCGGGTTCCGCCGCGCCGGCGGAGTGGAACATCTGCTTGTAGAGGCTGTTCGCGGAGTACCGCTGACCGTCCATCTCCCAGAGCAGGTAGCGGCTGCGGCTGTTGACCCAGGTGGCACGTCCCCGTCGGGGGTCCTCCGCCAGCCACTCCGAGAGGGCGGCGCGCTCCCGGGCCGACTTGGGCGTGAACTCCAGGACGGTGCCGTTGGCGATGGCGTCGTTGTCCACCAGGATGTGGGAGGCGAACGGCTGTTTCTTCGGCGCCTTGAGCAGGTAAGCGGGTGCCAGCTCCGGCTCACCCGTATCGGAACCGCCGCCGTTCTCCGCCGCCTGCTCCGGGATCCCTGTACCGCCCTCCAGGGACGCTTCGGCGCGCCGGGCCAGGGCTACGAAGCGCCGCTCGTTGCTGAAGAGGGCGCCGATGTAGATCGACCGCTCGTCGGAGTTGTCGATGTGGTGCAGGGCCCAGCGCAGCGTCCTGTCGACGAGGGCGGGCAGGGACTCCTCCAGCGCCCGCCACTCGTCCTCCGAGTACCTCTCCCACCCCTTGTGCTGCCGAAGGACCAGGTGGGTGACGAGATAGGTACCGTTGTCGGCCACGGCAGCCGCACGGCCTCGCAGTCCCTTGCGGATGGCGGCCAGCGCGGTGGTGCAGGCCCGCAGCGCCTGCACCGCGCGCCAGATCCGGAAGACGTCCGTCTTTGGCGTGAACACCTCGGGGTAGGTCTCCTCGGCCCACAGCTTCCACGGCTCGGCGGCACGGTGGGCGAAGACGGGGTTGCCGTGCGCGCACGCGAGTGCGCGTGCCGCCTCCAGCAGTCCGCAGCCCTCGGACTCGGCGGGCGCCTGCTCGCCGCGCCGCAGCACGTACGTCTTGCCCAGCAGTGCGGCGAAGTCCTTCCGTAGTTGTGCCTGCTCGGGCTGGTCGGCGACGAAGTCCTGAGCTTCGGTCCCGTTCTGCCGGTTCTTGCCCCGCACGAGCTGGCGCACGAAAGCCGGTTCCGCCCCCTCGGAGGACACGAAGACCGCGCGTAGTCGCACTCTGTCCACGAAATCGGGCGCCTGCCGGTAGGCGTGATACAGGGAGGCGACGGTCTGGGCGCCGTCGATGATGCTGGCGGCGGTCAGCTCCACGTCGCTGCCGCGGGGACTGCTGATGATGCGGTCGCAGGAGACCGTGATGCCGTGGTTCAGGTACCAGAATCGTTCCGGCTGTTCCAGGATGGTGGTGACGATCTCCTGGTTGACGTCGGTCATACCGAGCGGGTTGCGCACATTGCGGAGGAAGAGGTCGTACCGCTTGTCGTCGAACCACTCGGCGACGGTGGTTCCGCTGACGGTCCCGTGGATGGCCTTCTCCGGACCCGGATGCCAGGTGGCGCCGCTGAGATGGGCGTGCAGCGTCGGTCGTGACGGCTCGGTGGACAGGTCGAGGTGCCCGATCATCTCGCCGAGCTTGAGGGGTACCCACTGGAACGCCTCGTCGTTCCGGTCCTCGTTGAAGTCGTCGCACAGATTCTGGATGGCGTCGCTGACGGGGCCTGGGAGATCCGTGGTGCTGGGCAGTACGGGGACCAGCGTGATGCGGGCGCCGTAGGAGTGCAGAGCGGCGGAGATCTCCGTACGGCGGGCCCGGATACGGTCGTTCAGGCGGTCGTACTTGTCCGCGAGCAGCAGCTCCAGCCCTTCCTTCCAGGCCAGGACGTCGCGTTCACTGAGTGACTTCGAGCCGGTCTTCCACTTCGACTGGGCCACGACGATGCGAGGCGCGCGGGCGCTGGTGTCGATGCCGATGGCATCCATACCCCGGTCCTTGAAGTCGTCGGTGACGGAGGCCGCGGCCTGTTCGGGTGTGAGGTTCGCCACCATCTCCAGCGTGAGCGCCGCCTGGGCCCGGCTGAGGAAGCTGCGCTCCGGGTCCTCGTGCCTGCCTTCGAGGTCCTCGGTGCTGATCAGCGAGCCGTAGTGCCGCTTCAGGAACGCCCTCAGCCGCCCGATCTGCCGTTGTGCTTCTTCTGGTGTCACGCTCCACCCACCGCTCTCGTGCCCCGTGATCCGTGCTGCGTCGAACGCATCAGATTATCGGCGGGGATGCGCCACGTCGTCCGCTTAGTTGTCGTCCAGCACTTTCGCCACGGCCAGGACCACGCGCTCCAGCCAGTTCACGGCCTCGTTCGCGTCGGCTGCGGTGATCGGGCGGCGCTGCTTCAGGTCGCCGTCCTCAAGGTCCGCGTGATGCGCGATCTTGTTCCGGCGCTCGATGACGGCCGAGAAACGCTTCCGTACGGTCTGGCTGCTGAAGTTCGTGCGGTTCTGGTTCCAGCCGTTCATCCGGACGGCGACCTTCTGCCACAGGTCGATGTCGCTGACGAGCTTGTACGCCTCGGCGATCTTGCGCGGGTTGTGGAGGGACGCGAAAGCCCACTTGGCCCGGACATGGTGCAGCACCGCGTCGGCCATGGTCCGTTCCTCGCGCCGTACGGCCTCGATGACGGACAGGGGAAGCTCGAAGCGCCGCAACTGGGCGGGAAGGTCCGCTTCCGGGTCGGCCGCCAGTTCCTCCACCCGCCGGAAGAGTTCCTCGTGCAGCCAGTGGTCCGTCGCGCTGACGGCCTGCACCCAGGCCGCGCGGTAGAGATCGGTGATGTCCAGGGCGCCGGGCTGGAGTCCCTGGAGGCTCTCGCCCGCCGCGATCAGCTTGCGGGCGTATTCGAGGTTGGTCTGGAAGGACTGGAACTGTCGTGTCTGCGGCGGGGCGATCGGCATGCGGTCTTTCCTTGCTCCTGCTCGTTCGCGAAGCTCGTGCTCGCGTCGAAAACCGGCCGTACGGCCAGGTACGACGCGTTTCGCCGCCGCGCCGACCGTTCAGGCTCCGGGGACCGGACGGGGACAGTCAAGGGTGTACGCGTCCCGTACCTGTCCGCTTCTCCGATCTCCGCGTACACAGGGTGCGCACGTCAGTAGCCTCCTGCGTGACGGTGCGCTCACACAAGGTGATGAACGCGGGGTGAGCAGGAGAGAGGCGGGAGTCGGTGGCGAAGAAGGAACGGCCGTCCGCGACGATGCGGATGTTCGGCAGTCAGTTGAAGATGTGGCGGACGCGGGCCGGGGTGAGCCGCGAACAGCTCGGTGAGGAGAGCGGCTACTCCCCCGAGATGGTCAGCGCGGTCGAGCGCGGCTTGCGAAAGCCGCCTGTCACGGTGATCCGCGCGGCGGAGGACCTGTGCGGGGCGGGCCCGTTCCTCCAGGACGCGGCGGACAAGATCGTCGTCAGTAGATTCCCCGACTGGTTCGAGGAGTACGTCGAGTACGAGGCGGACGCTGCCTCGCTGGGCCTGTACGAGAACCATGTGGTGCCGGGGCTGTTCCAGACGGAGGAGTACGGGCGGGCGGTGTTCCTCAACGAGTACCCGCGACTGGACGACGACGAGATCGAACGGCGGCTCGCGGCGAGACTGGAGCGCCAAGCGCTGCTGTCCCGTACTCCTACGCCGATGATCAGCGCCGTGATCGAAGAGGCCATGCTGCACCGTTGGATCGGCGGACGGGAGGTCATGCGGGAGCAGATCGCGCGGTTGGTGGAGATCGCGGAGATGCGTCACGTCGAAGTGCAGGTCATGCCGACCCGACGCGAGACCCACGTAGGGCTGGCGGGGCCGATGTACGTCGTTGAAACAACCGATCAGCGTCGCCTTGCCTACTCCGAAGTCCAGAAGGGAAGCGTTCTGATTTCCGACCCCGAAGTCGTCAGCGTTCTCAACCAGCGCTATGCAATGCTGCGTTCGCAGGCTCTGACGCCTGAAGACTCGCTGAGCCTGCTGCGGACGACGTTGGGAGAGCTATGAACGACGGTCTGGCATGGTTCAAGTCCAGCTACAGCAGCGGCGAGGGCGGTGCTTGCGTCGAGGTGGCCCAAGCGCCGAGCGCCGTGCACGTGCGGGACTCGAAGGTTGTGGCGGGGCCGCGGTTCGCGGTGTCGCCGGAGGCGTGGGAGGCGTTCGTCGCGCTGGCGGCGCGCTGAGCCCGTAAGGGAACGCGCGGGGGCCCGAGCGTCGGGCTGCGGGCCCCCAACCCCGAGCGCTTTTTCTGAGGAATGGGTGGTGGGACTTATCCCGCCCACCCACCCCAAGCGCGAGGCCAGGGGGCGCGCTTGGCGGCGTCGCGCGCCGTTGCAGAGGGTTACGTCGTGTGGTTAGCGTTCCCGCAGACAAACAACCCCGGCGCGGTGCAGCAACACCGGCCGGGGTCTCACCACCAGAGTCAGGACATTGACTTGATGGCTTCCGAAGACTTTAACGCTGCCCTCGCCACGCCCGCACCTCCCATGGCCAAGCTGGGGTTCGGCAAGCGCACCCCCGACACCGGGCAGCCGCAGCCCGCGCCCTCACAGTCCGACTTCGTCCATCTCCCGAAGCGCGCGGCGTATCTCGCGGCGTTCATCGACCGGCTCCCCGAGGGCGCCGCCATCGACGTGAAGACCCTCTCCAAGTCCCAGCCCCACTACGGCCAGCAGGCATGCCGTTCCGCGTTACGCGAGCTGTCCTGCGCGGGGCATCTGCGCCGGGTCGGCGGGCGCGCGGGGGAAGGGCTTCCGCAGCACGTGACGCGGACGTACTTCTCGCGTACCGCACGGGATGACCAGTGGTGGTCGGACTTCCTGGACGAACGCCAGCCGTCCGCTCCCGCCCCTGCGCCTGCCCCCGCTCCTGCGCCGTCTGCCCCTGCTCCTGCCCCCGTCTCCGCACCTCGGCGCACCGATGCGTACGAGGCACTCGCCGCCCTCGGACACCGCGACCCCCGCCTCGTCCTCTCGGCGACGGAGTGCGCGGAGCTGGAAGGGCAGGCCGGGGAGTGGCTGGCCCGGGACGCGGATACGGAACGGTTCACGTACGCGATGGCGGCCGGTCTCCCACCCGTTGTCCACAGCCCTGTGGGTCTGCTGCGGAAGCGGCTCAGGGCCAAGCTGCCGCCCGTACCGGCGGCTCCGGTACGGAAGCCCGCGCCGCCCGTACGACTCCGTCCGGAGTGCATCGACTGCGGCCGTCCCGGCACCACGGAATCCCTCCCCGACGGCATGTGCCGCTCCTGCCGTGGGAAACCCGCCTACCGGTCCTCACAGCGCGACGGCCTCTCCCGCGAGGAGGTCCGGAGCTGGGCCGCCCGAGTACGGGCTGACCTGGCCCCACGCCGTCTCCGTACGGGGCCGCGCCCGCGTCTGGCGTGACCGTGCGGGGCTGATTCCTCAGACGGTCTCGCCGCCCGTCCCCTCGACGGTCTCCGTGACTTCTGTGATCTCCGTGGCCTGCGCGTCGATCGCCGGGACCTCGCCGCCGAGGGCCTCGGCGATCGCGGCGAACTCGTTCAGCGCGGCCTGGAGGTCCTGCACGATCTCCTGAGCGATGACCTCCGGGGGAAGAAGACTGTCGGCGTCGTCAAGAGCCGGGTCCTTCATCCACGAGAGGTCGAGGTTGACCTTGTCGCGGGCGATCAGCTCTTCATAGGTGAAGCACTTGAAGCGCTCGTCCTCGGTCTCCTCGCGGTCGCCGTGGGGGCGCTTGTCGTCGGTCGGCTTATAGGCCTTGACGAAGTCGTCCAGGTCCACTCGACGGAGCTGGCGCTGCTTGAGCGTGAAATGCTTGGCCGTACGGAAGTCGTAGACCCACAGCTTTTCCGTGTTCGGATGGTCATCGCCGCGAGGGGTCTTCTTCTCGAAGAAGAGGACGTTCGCCTTGACCCCGCCCGCGTAGAAGATGCCGGTTGGTAGACGCAGGATCGTGTGAAGGTTGAAATCCAGGAGAAGGCGTCGGCGGATTTTCTCGCCGGCGCCGCCCTCGAAGAGGACGTTGTCGGGAAGGACGACCGCAGCTCGACCGTTCGTCTCCAGCATCGACATGATGTGCTGGAGGAAATTGAGCTGCTTGTTGGTGGTGGTGGCGCGGAAATCGTCGCGGTTGTAGGAGATGTCCTCGCGGTCGACTTGGCCGTCCGTACCGATCACGGTGATCGCGGACTTCCGTCCGAAAGGCGGGTTCGCGAGCACGAGGGAATAGTGGCTGCCCGGCTTGTTCGCGAGAGCGTCGGCGACGGTGATGAGGCTTTCACCCTGACTGTCGCCGATGCCGTGCAGCAGCATGTTCATAGCGGCGAGACGGGCGGTACCGGTGACCAGTTCGGTACCCGCGATCTTGCCCCTCTTGCTGAGGTCGAGGCGCTGCTCGCGGGTCAGGTCCTTCATGCGGTTCTGACGGATGTAGTGGTGTGCGGCGATGAGGAAGCCGCCCGTACCGCAGGCCGGGTCCGCGATCGTGTCGTCGGCCTGGGGTCGCATGACGTCCACGATCGCGTCGATGAGGGGGCGAGGGGTGAAGTACTGACCGGAACCGGTCTTGGTGTCCTCCGCGCCCTTGGCCAGCAGTCCCTCGTACGCGTCGCCCTTCAGGTCCGTGCCCTGGATCGTCCAGTCTTCCTTGCCGATCAGATCGACGACGAGCTTTTCGAGCAGGGACGGCTCGGTGATGCGGTTCTGGGCCTTGGCGAAAATGGTGCCGAGAGTGGTTTTGCTGTCGCCCTTGAGGTGTTCGAGGATGGCACGGTAATGCTCTTCGAGAGCGTGCCCCTTTTTGGAAGCGAGCGACTTCCAGTCGTAGCCCTTCGGGACGACGGGGGTGGCCTCTTCCTCGGTGAAAGGGTCGTCGGCGATCTCGTCGGCCATCTTCAGGAAGAGCAAGTAGGAAAGCTGCTCGACGTATTCGATGGTGGACAGCCCGTTGTCACGCAGGACGTTGCAATAGTTCCAGAGCTTCGCGACCAGCGTGCTGGTCTGTGCGTGCTGCTGGGGGGTGTGGGCGGGGGCGTAGGTCGTCACTGGTCAGCGTCCTGGGGCTTGGTCTCGGGCTCGTCCTGAAATACGTCGAACGTCGGCTGCACGGCGTGCGTGGGAAGCGGCGCCGACGACGCGGCGGGCGGCGGCCCCCCTGCGCTCGCGGTTCGCTTGGCGGGAGCCCGCCGCGCCCGCTTCGGCTTCACCTTCGCCTGCGCGGCACGCTCCTCCTGAATACGGGCCAGGAGGACGGAGGCGGGCTCGTCGGCGGGGTCCTGGGGGACGAGACGGCCGGTGAAGGCGTGGTGGAGGAGGGCGCGGCGCAGGTGTTGAGAGCGGATGCTCGCTTTCGAAACCTCTGCGTCGAATGCATCAGCGCCTCTTAGCTGCTCCTGGCAAACGGTTACCAATCGCTGTTGTTCTTCTAGCAGCGGGATCGGGAACTCTACGGATTTCAGGCGTTTCGCCGAGAGGTGCGCGATGTTTGTTGTGATGCGCACCTCTTGCATGAAGCGTCCAGTGTGCAAATGGCGTCGGAAAACAAGGAGGGCCCATTCAGGTAGCACATCTTCTCGCGCCCTGAATCGAAGCAGACTGTTAGTGAAGGCGACGTTCTTGGGGAAACCGCGGTACATCGCGGGTCGGCCGACTAGATGTGGGCTCTGTCCTTCGTTGAGAAGGATGTCGCCAGGGTGAAGCTTGTACCTATTGAAAATCCCTGAAAAATCCATTTCCATGACGTCGGAATCGTCAATGCGATCTTCGAATACATTGGCCACCCTTAGGTATGGGTGCATTTCTGGCCCATTGTGCCAATCTGGGTGGCGCTGACGCCCCAAATCAATACTTCCCGCTTCGCCCACGGTCGTGACTTCCCATGAAGGGGGAAGTGGCTGTGGGATGATCTTGGCGAGCAGTGACTTTCGTAGAGATGCAATACGGTGGCGGGATTCGGCCATGGTTTTTTCTGTCGCATCAAGGTGTGACAGGTGGCCTTCAAGGGATTCAACGATTCGGGACTGCTCGGCGAGCGGCGGGATTGCCACCGGTAGTTCATCGAATTTATTTCGCGTTACGTGAACCATTCCTGAGCCGTGAGTGGAGCCCGTGATGTTCTTGAGTTGATAGTCGATCAAATGCCGCAAGAATTTTTTGTCGATGAAGGGGGTGACTTTAAAGATGTGCTGGTTCAGTGCAGCCTCGGGGCCACTCCAGATGTAGACCCCCAGAGAAGCGGCCCAAGAGACCAGCAAATCTCCGGGCTGCACGATGTGCTTGTCTTCAAGCGGTCCAGGGAAATAATTGAAAGATTCGCTAGATCCAGTGAGGTTCTGGATACGGATGATTGGGCGTCCGGATGTCGACCACTCCGCCTTCTTGAAACCGCGCCCATTGATGTATTCTGCAAGATCCCCAAGCGTCGCCCAAGCCCACCCCTCCGGCAGCTCCGTCCCCGCCACGTCCCCCTCAGCAACCCCACTCACGCAAGCTCTCGATTCAACTCGTCCAGCAAAGCCCGTACGTCCCGATCCCCGAACGCGTGCTTGAAGCCGCGTCCGCCGCCCTTGGCAACGAAGGGCTCCCCGCCCAGGTCACTGGGCCCTATGCCCACGTCGCTCGCGATCACGTCGCGTATCTTCTCCAGCCACCACATCTGATCCTCGGTGAACTCCGCGCCGGCCTGCTCCTGCCGGAGGAGCCACGCGGCGAACCGTTCCTCTACCTGTTGGCGGTAGAGGCGCAGCTCCGTGTCGGCGCCGAGTTCGTACCGGATCAATGAGATCAGGTCGGGGACATCCGCCTTGCGACCGCCCCGGGGGCCGGGCACGTCGAGGTCCTCGTAGCACTTCCACAGGGACTCGGCGGTCCAGGCGTACTGGGGGCGGTGGATCTCGTCGGCGAGGGCGCGCAGCGCTGTCCACGCTTCGGTCTGCGAGGTGGCGCGGGGGCTGCTGAGGGCGATCTGGATGGCGGCGATCTCGTCGCGCCGCTCCTCCAGGAACCGGTGCCACGAGCCGATCTCGTTGCGGGCGCGCTCCTCCGGCGGGACGAGTTCCAGGCCGGTGCTGGTGACCTCGGTCGTCTCGTCGTAGACGTAGTCCTTGTCGCGACGGATCTCCAGAATGCGCTGGCGCAGCTCCGGGTTGCTGGTGAGTGGCGCGATGGCGTCCTCGATGAGCTGCCGGGCCGCAGCGGGGCCCTGCGTCTCAGCGACCTCTTCCTGACGGTCCATGTCGGCGGCCCGCATGATCCGTCCCGCGATGTCCGTGAGGCGCTCGCCTCCGGCCTGGCGCTGGAGCTCGTCCCGTTCCTCGTCGTTGAGCTGGTGGGTGAGGCGGGCCAGGCGGCCGGCGAGGACCTCCGCCTCCTCCGCGCTGATGGCCTTCGTGCCGACCTTGTCGAGAAGCTTCTCCAACGCGATACGGCGCGGCCCCTCCGCCGGGGCCAACGGCCTGGCGTCGATCAGCGGGGACTGGGTGACGCCGACCGCGTCGAAGAGGATGAACCGGCTCTTGCGGGTGTTCTCGTCGGAGTCCGGGGTGACGTCCCGCAGCTCGGTGGGCTCGATGGTGCGGGCGCCGCGCCCCTTCATCTGCTCGAAGAGCACCGCGCTGCGGACCTCGCGCAGGAAGATCACACACTCCAGTGCGCGGATGTCCGTGCCGGTGGCGATCATGTCGACCGTGACGGCGACCCGCAGCCGGGGCGAGGTGCGCAGCTCGCGGATGAGTTCGTCGGGGTCGTGGCCCGCCGCGCGGCTCTTGTAGGTGATCTTCTTGGCGAACTCGTCGCCGCGCCCGAAGACCTCCTTGACCTGGGTGAGGACGTCCTCGGCGTGGTTCTCCCCGACGGCGAAGATCAGCGTCTTCGGCAGCTCCGTACGGTCGGGGAACCAGCTCCGCCAGTTGTCGCGGAACTCCGACAGCACGAGGCGGATCTCGTCCACGCTGACCACCGAGCGGCCGATCTGGGGCGTGGTGTAGCTGAGGTCGTCATCCAGCTCCTGGAGCCGTTCGCGGCGCGTCTTCCGGTCCCGTACGCGCACCGTCGTGCCGGACTCGATCGTCGCGCCGCCGTCCTCGCGCAGGCTGGTGCCGAGGCGCGCGACATCGAAGTCGACGTTCACTCCGTCCGCGACGGCCTGCTCGCGCGTGTACTCGGAGACGAGGTTGCGCTGGAAGAAGCCGAAGGTCTGCGGGACGGGGGTGGCGGTGAGGCCGACGAGGTGGGCGTCGAAGTATTCGAGGACGCCGCGCCACTTGCCGTAGATGGAGCGGTGGCACTCGTCCACGACGATCAGGTCGAAGGACTCGATCGGGACGGCC
The DNA here is from genome assembly GCF_053611545.1 of Streptomyces sp. NPDC054796. Taxonomy (NCBI): domain Bacteria; kingdom Bacillati; phylum Actinomycetota; class Actinomycetes; order Kitasatosporales; family Streptomycetaceae; genus Streptomyces; species Streptomyces sp. NPDC054796. The sequence goes on from NZ_JBSHAO010000015.1 coordinate 95,390, forward strand.
GGGTTGTAGCCGACCTCGATCGGGAGGTCGGTCTCGTAGCTGTCCTCGTCGTGGGTGAAGGCCGAACTGTCGCGGGCGTCGTCGGCCGCGTCGTCGTCGGTCACCTCCCCGCCGGTGAGCAGCCGGTGCATCTTCTGGATGGTGCAGATGACGACGGACGAGGTGTCCTGGAGCCCCGCGGAGCCCAGCCGATCCACGTTGTAGATGTCGGCGAACTGGCGGCCGTCGTCAGGGGTGGGAAAGTTGCGGAACTCGTCCTGCGCCTGACGGCTCAGGTTGTTGCGGTCGACGAGGAAGAGGACACGGCGGGCCTCGGCGTACTTCAGCAGCCGGTACGTCTCGGCCACCGCCATGAACGTCTTGCCCGCGCCCGTCGCCATCTGGATCAGGGCTCGGGGCCGGTCCTGCGAGAGGGAGGTCTCCAGGCCGCTGATCGCGTCGAACTGCGCGGTGCGCAGCCCGTTCGTCTCCAGGTGGGGCAGAGCACGCAGTGCCGCGCGGAACGTGGGGCTCTCCGGCTTCTCGTCGGCCCGCCGCATCCAGAGGGCGACGGTCTCGGGGCGGTGGAAGGTGAAGACCTCGCGGGAGCGGTGGTCCGGGTCGAGCCGGTTGACGAAGTACGTCTCGGCCCCGGTCGTCGCGTACCGGAAGGCGAAGGGCTCGTCCTGCCGCCACACGGCGAGGCTGTACTCCTTCGCGACGCCCGAGGCGTAGCGGTCGTTCTGGGCGAGGGCGCTGCTGAGGACATCGCCCTCGCGCTTCGCCTCGACGACGCCGACGATCTTCCCGTCCACGTACAGGACGTAGTCGGCGCGCCCCGTCGCGAGGGTGAACTCGCGGACCGCCACACCGATACCCGCGGTCGGGTTGATGCCGACGCGGTCCTGGATGACCCAGCCGGCGGCGCGGAGCATGCCGTCGATGACCTCGCGTGCCTGCACCTCGTTGAGCGGGGCCGGGCGCTGGGCGCGATGCACGATCTGGTCGCGGACCGCGCTGTCGACCTTGCGCGGTTCCCGGCGCAGGACCTCGTAACTCTGGCTCTGCTCCTCGCGGAGTCGCTTGATCTCCGCGGTGAGCTGCTCGATGGTCGCGGCCATGCCGCTGCGCTGCTCCTCGGCGCCCGCGATGAGCCGCTCGGCTTCCGCGCGGGCCCGGCGCTCGGCCTCCAGCCCGCTCTCCTTCTCGGTGAGCCGGGTGCGGGCCTCGGTCAGCGCCTGCCGGTGGCCCTTCAGCGCCTCGCGCAGCTCCTCCAGCTCGGCGGGGTCGGTGATCCTCGCGGCGGCACTCGGCTCGGAGGGCGGCACGAACGCGGCGACGGTGCGGCGCCCTGAGAGGGCGTCGTGGAACCAGAGGCCCAGCTTGTAGCAGGTACGGACGGCCTTCAGCGCCCGCGTGGTGTCGAAGACGTGCTCGTGCGCGGCGTCGTTGCGCTCGCGACGCAGCAGGTCGAAGTCGTCGCGGATGCCGGAAACGAGGAACTGGTTGCGGGTGAGCGCGTTGAGACGGTCGACCTGGCGGTTGCCGTGGACGGTCAGCCCACTACGGGTGATCAGTTCCTCGGCCAGCACCTCACCGAACTGGCCGGCCTGGACGAGGGAGGCGTTCGGGTTGGTGAAGACGGTGACCTCGGAGAGGGCGCCGAAGAGGGAGAGCAAGGGCTGATGGGGGAAGAGCAGACCGAAGTTCGGCGAAGCCTTCGCCATCCGTTCCAGGTTCTCGTCCACTGTCCCCAGCCCTCTCGCGCCCGTACTCGTGGTCCTGTTTCGTCCGCAGCCTCAGCTCAGGTAAGGGGGAAGAGTAGTCCTGTGGTCCATGGGGCACGAGCGGGAGGGGACGCGGCTCTTCTGGCCTGGCCTGACGTTCGCAAGAGCGGTGTCAGGACGACGCTATGTCGCGTACGCCCTTCACGAAGGCACGGAAGCTGGGTGACTTGTTGCCGTCCACGCTCAGGTTCGGTCCGACCCGACGGCCCCACTCGGGCTTCGAGGCGATATTCACCCTGCTCGCACGCAGCATCTTCTCGAAGTCGTCGGAGCACTTCTTGTCGACCGAGTCGGGATTGCTCCGGTAAGCACGGGGTGCGTCCTTGGGCACCTTGGGGAACCCGGCGCGCACTGCTTCCCAGTCACCGAAGTACCAGCTTTCCAGCTCGCGTACGGCGACACAGGTCAGCACGTGGAACGAGCCCGACGATCCTGAGCCGGTTCCGGCGCGAGGCGTCAGCCCGGCCTCCCGTGCGATGGCGTCCAGGTCTGCCTTGAGCACGGCACAGTCGTCGGAGTCCCGGTCGACGAGCACCACCACGCGGAGATCCTCGCCTCGCTTGCGCGCCTGCGCGTAGCCCCTCAGCCGCTCGGGGAGCCTTTTGATCAGATCGGGTTTCCCCCGGAAGTGACGGATCTGGAAGCGCGCCCCGGTGCCTTCGAGGATCTTGTGTATCAGGGGCCTGAGCGCGGTGCTCGCCGACTCCTCTTCCACCAGTACTTCGATGGTGACCGGCTGATCCGCAGCTTGCGCGTTCTTCCCCTGCTGTCTGATCTTCTTCGATTTTGGGATCCGGGTCACCGCTTGCCCTCGCCGAGGTCGGTGACGGGTGTAGCGGGGGCGGGTACCTCGTCGAAGTAGTTCTCCTGCCAGAGGGCGCCGAGCTGTGCGCCTTGCTCGAGCATGTCCGTGACCAGGGGGATCTTGTTCGGGCGCACCACCTGCGTGTATCCCTCGTGGTCCCGGTAGAGGGCGATCACCTCATCCGGCTTGCACGAGTTCACGAAGTCGTGAGAGTGCGTGGTCACCAGGACCTGGGAACGCTCGCTGGAATGCCGGCACTGATCGGCAAGCCCCGGCAGGACCGAGGGGTAGAGGTGGTTCTCCGGCTCCTCGATGCCGATGAAGGGGGCGGGATCGGGATCATGCAGGAGGGTGAGGTAGGAGAGCAGCTTCAATGTGCCATCAGAGGCGTTGCTGGCCAGGACCGCGTCCCTGAAAGGAGCGTCCTTGATGAAGAGGACGAGACGGCCATCCGGTGACGTGTCGTAATCGACGCGTTCGAGGGTCGGGATCGTCTCCTGGAGAGCGTCGATCACGGACTGCAATCGCTTGGGGTGGTTCTCCTTCAGATACTGGAGAACGTTGCTGATGTTGTCCCCGGACTGGGAAAGCCGTTCCTGTGGCCCGGCCGCAGGGGACTTACGCTCCTCCGCGACGGAGAGGTAGGAGAGGTACCAGCCCGAGATGAAGCGTCGGAGTGCCGTCACCCGCGGATGGGAGGTGAGCTGCCCCAGGGCGTTCACCGCGAGCCTGTCCGACCCGTCGAGCGTCTCGTGGTTCTGCGCGCCCGTCTCCTCGTCCTCGACATAGCCTGATCCGTGCTGGAAGTCGAGGAAGTGCCTGGGGCGCCCCTGGCCCTCTCCCTTCGTCCAGCGCAGCAGCTCTCTGACCACGACGGGACGGCCGCGCTCCTCATCGAGTTCGAGGCGGTACGTCAGGCGCTTCGCGCTGGGGCGCTCCCGGTAGGAGAACTGGATCGCGATAGGTCCGTCCGCGCCCCGTGACTGGAGCTGTCGCTTCCCTCCACGCTGGTCCCAGGCGTTGCGCACGCCCAGGGTGAAGCAGGTCTCCAGGAAGGCGAAGACGTCGAAGAGCGTGGATTTTCCGCTGCCGTTGGGGCCGATGAGGACTGTGAACGGCTTCAGGTTGTTGATCTGCACGTTTTGCAGAACGCGGTAGTTCTCGATCCTGATCGCCTCGATCACCGGGGGTCGCATATTCGCTCCTCATCAAGCGTTCGTGGCGGCGCCATCGTCTCTCTCCGGACCGGGATCTTCATCCTAGGACTCGACCTGGCGTCATGAGCGCTCCTGCCGGTCGGGCCCGTGCCGCTCGTGCGGGACATCGTGCCGGGGACACCAGGATGAGCGCCCCACTCCATGCCCCCGCTCACTCACTCTCCGTCGTGTGAGGTCTCTAACGTTCCCGTGTGGGTCCCGGATCCGGGGGCAGGGTCGTCGCTGGACGAGAGGGCCGGGCGCTCTCTCGTTAGACTGAGCCGACCGCAGGATCCCGGCAATAGGGTCCAAGAAAGACTGATTCGAGGAGCGAGCACACGTGGGCCTTGTCGTGCAGAAGTACGGCGGCTCCTCCGTTGCCGATGCCGAGGGCATCAAGCGCGTTGCCAAGCGGATCGTCGAGGCCAAGAAGAACGGCAACCAAGTGGTGGTCGTGGTCTCTGCGATGGGTGACACGACGGACGAGCTGATCGATCTCGCCAAGGAAGTTTCCCCGGTCGCGTCCGGGCGCGAGTTCGACATGCTGCTGACCGCCGGAGAGCGGATCTCCATGGCCCTTCTGGCGATGGCGATCAAATCCCTCGGCCACGAAGCGCAGTCCTTCACCGGAAGCCAGGCCGGGCTGATCACGGACTCCGCGCACAACAAGGCGCGGATCATCGACGTCACGCCGGGCCGGATCCAGACCTCCGTCGACGAGGGCAACATCGCCATCGTCGCGGGCTTCCAGGGCGTTTCCCAGGACAGCAAGGACATCACCACCCTGGGACGCGGCGGTTCCGACACCACCGCCGTCGCGCTGGCCGCCGCGCTGAACGCGGACGTCTGCGAGATCTACACCGACGTCGACGGCGTCTTCACCGCCGACCCGCGGGTCGTCAAGAAGGCGCGGAAGATCGACTGGATCTCGTTCGAGGACATGCTGGAACTGGCCAGCTCCGGTTCCAAGGTGCTGCTGCACCGCTGCGTCGAGTACGCGCGCCGGTACAACATCCCGATCCACGTGCGCTCGTCCTTCTCGGGCCTCAAGGGCACGTGGGTCAGCAACAAGCCGCTGGACGACGAGACCGGCCAGGGCGATCAGAGCGAGAGCGGGCAAGGGGAACAGTCGATGGAGCAGGCGATCATCTCGGGCGTCGCACACGACACGTCCGAGGCCAAGGTCACGATCGTCGGGGTGCCCGACAAGCCGGGCGAGGCGGCGACGATCTTCCGGACGATCGCGAACGCCGAGGTCAACATCGACATGGTGGTGCAGAACGTCTCGGCCGCCTCGACGGGCCTGACGGACATCTCCTTCACCCTGCCCAAGACCGAGGGCCGCAAGGCGATCAGCGCGCTGGAGAAGACGCAGAGCGCGATCGGCTTCGATTCGCTGCGCTACGACGACCAGATCGCGAAGATCTCCCTCGTCGGCGCGGGCATGAAGACCAACCCGGGCGTCACCGCGACCTTCTTCGAGGCGCTGTCCAACGCGGGGGTCAACATCGAGCTGATCTCCACCTCCGAGATCCGCATCTCGGTCGTGACCCGCGAGGACGACGTCAACGAGGCCGTCCGCGCGGTGCACTCCGCCTTCGGCCTGGACAGCGACAGCGACGAGGCCGTCGTCTATGGGGGCACCGGAAGGTGACCCGGTGACCCCGGCCGCCCGCTCCCACTCCCAGGGCGCCCCCTACGGGGGTCCCCGTGAGGGCGGGGGCCGTACGGGCAGACCGGCCCTGGCGGTCGTCGGCGCGACCGGCGCCGTCGGGGCCGTCATGCTCGGGCTGCTCTCGGAGCGGGCGGATATATGGGGCGAGATCCGGTTGATCGCCTCGCCCCGCCGCGCGGGCGGCAAGCTCACCGTGCGGGGCGAGCCGACGGAGATCCTCGCGCTCGGCGAGGACGCGCTGGAAGGCGTCGACGTCGCGCTTTTCTGCGTGCCCGACGAGATCGCGGAGGAGTGGGCTCCGGTCGCGGCGGCCAAGGGCGCCGTGGCCGTCGACGGTTCGCGGGCCTTCCGCGCCGACCCCGAGGTGCCCCTCGTGGTGCCCGAGGTCAACGCGCACGCCGCGCGGCTGCGCCCCCGCGGCATCGTCGCCAGTCCGGGCTGCGCGACCCTCTCCATGATCGTCGCCATGGGCGCCCTGCACTCGGAGTGGGGCCTGGAGGAACTGGTCGTCTCCTCGTACGAGGCGGTCTCCGGTTCCGGACGCGCGGGCGTGGACGCGCTGCGCGGCCAGCTCTCCGCCGTGAGCGGTACGGAGCTGGGCGAGCTGCCGGGCGACGTACGGCGGGCCGTCGGCGAGGGGACGGGCCCCTATCCCGCGCCGATCGCGCTCAACGTGGTGCCCTTCGCGGGGGTGCTGGCGGACGGCGGCTGGACCTCGGCCGAGCTGGACATCCGCGAGGAGACGCGGAAGGTGCTGGGGATGCCGGGGCTGCGGGTCACGGCGACCTGCGTACGGGTACCGGTGATCACCGGTCACTCGCACTCCGTGCACGCGCGCTTCGAGAACGAGGTCACGGTGGCCGCCGCGCACGAGATCCTCGCGAACGCGCCGGGCGTCGTACTGTGCGACGACCCGGGATACGGCGAGTTCCCGACGCCGGCCGACGTGGCGGGCACCGACCCGACGTGGGCGGGGCGCGTACGGCGCTCGCCCGACGATCCGAGGGTGCTCGAACTCTTCGTCTGCGGCGACAACCTCCGCAAGGGCGCGGCGCTCAACATGGTGCAGATCGCGGAGTCCGTGGCCGCGGATCTGTGAGGCGGTTCGGGGTGCTTGGGTGCTGAAAGCGCCGGTTTTGATTACCCTCCGGTTTCAGTTGTGAAGCATTTGTGACCGTGATGCGGTCGTGCGCCACTGGTAAGGGAAGCGCTTCCTGGCCGACAATTTCAGCAGCTCCTCCCTGCAACCAATGGCAGGTCGGGGAGCGTCTCAGTGTCCGCTGCCAGGACTCGGAGACGCTGTGATAATTGGGGCATTGGGGAAGAGCTGGTACGCATGAGGACATTTGACACATCGTCAAGGGCGGTGTCTTACGCGTACAACCCTGACGGGGGGAAGTGTGTCCAACAGGCGTGGCAGAACTCGGACTCGGACTCGGAATCGCAACGGCCCCGGCAGGGCCCTCCGGTGTGCACACCGGAGGCATGCCCGTGATCGCGCCGTGGCCTGCCGCCCGTCCCGCGCGTATGCCGTCTCAACGCGGGGATTCTGACGACGCGATGACAGTGGGCACCACAGTTGACCACCTCACCGAGACCTATCGGCTCCACTACCGTTCCCTGCTCGGCCTCGCCGCGCTGCTCCTCGACGACACGGCGTCCTGCGAGGACGTCGTCCAGGAAGCGTTCATCCGGGTGCACTCCGCCCGTAAGCGTGTCCGTGACCCGGAGAAGACCCTCGCGTATCTGCGGCAGACCGTGGTCAACCTCTCCCGCTCCGCGCTGCGCCGTCGCATCCTCGGCCTCAAGCTCCTCTCGAAGCCGATGCCCGACATGGCGAGCGCGGAGGAGGGGGCCTACGAGCAGCTCGAACGCGATCAGTTGATCCAGGCCATGCGTGGCCTCCAGCGGCGTCAGCGCGAGGTGCTGGTGCTGCGCTATTTCGCGGACATGACCGAGGCACAGGTGGCCGAGACCCTGGGCCTGTCGCTGGGTTCGGTGAAGGCGTACGGCTCGCGCGGTATCGCCGCGCTCCGTGTCGCCATGGAGGCGGCTTCATGAGTGAGCGCGAGCGCGAGGAGCGCGGACGCGAGGAGGGTACGTACGAGCGGGAGCCCGGCACGGAGCCGGAGGAGCCCGACTCGGACTCGGGCCGCGTCCCGGGCGGCCGGGGCGACTTCGCGGGTGCGGGGAGTTCCGCTCCGACGGGCGGGTCCGCCGCGACGGGCCAGGCCGGGGCGACGGGTGACTCCGGCGCCGGCGGCCGGGGCGACCCGGGTGACACGGGCGCGGAGCGCGTGGAGCGGGAGTCCTCCGAGGGGCTGGACCCCGTGCTGCCGCACGGCCCCGGCTCGGACGACACGGAGACCGACCCCGGTTCCCCCGAGGAGCTGGACCCGGTGCTGCCGGAGGGCCCGGAGTCGCCCGAGACGCCGGAGGTCGAGGCGCCGGACCTGCCCGAGGGGCCGACGTCCCCCGAGGGCCCCGACATCCGGCCGCCCCATCTGCCGGAGGGTCCGGTCGGCGACGACGCACCGGGCTCCCCGGGCACGTCGGATGCCCCGCTGGTCCCTGACTTCGAGGTGCCCGAGCCGCCGGACATTCCCATGCCCGAGATCCCCGAGGCCCCGGAGATCCCGGAACCCGAACTTCCCGAGATGCCCGAGCCGACTCTGCCGGAGGCTCCCGTGATCCCGGAACCCGAGCTGCCCGAGCCGCCGGACATTCCCGAGCCCCAGTTGCCCGACGCGCCGCCCGAGGTACCGGGCCCGATCAACCCGCGCGGCACGGGCATCCCCAGGGGCCCGGCCATCCCGCACGCGCCGGGCACGAAGGGCCCCGACCTGCCGGAGATGCCGCAGCCCGACGCACCGGAAGCGCCCCGCGCACCCGGCGCGCCGGACCGCGACGAGGAGCCCGGACAGGGGCAGGGACAGGGGCAGGAGCAGGAGCAGGAGCCCGGCGAGGGCGAGACGCGCGGCGAGGGGGAGTCGCTCGGTGAGGACACGCTGCGCCGCCTCCTGCACGACAGCGTCGGCGATCTCGAACCGTCGCCCGGCTCGCTCGACCACATCCGGCGCGCCGTCCCGGCGCGCCGCACGCACCGTCGTCAGGCGCTCGTCGGCGCCGCCGCGGCGGTGGTGCTGGGAAGCGCCGGGTTTCCGGTTCTGGTCAGCGCGGGGTTCGTTCCCGGCATGGGGTCGCACGAGTCGCCCGCGCGGGCCGACGGCGGCCACCAGCAGTCGCAGGGCCCCGACGGGCACCGGGGACCCGGCGCCGGAGAGGGCGGCGAGTCCTCGGGCAGGGACGCGAGCGGCAAGGGGCGGGACGGTCAGGGCGAGGGCGGAGGCGCCGCCTCACCGAGCCCGTCGGCAGGCACGGCCACGGGCGGCGCCGACCCCAGCGACACCCTCATCGCCAGTGCCCCGACCTGCGACCGTGAGCAGTTGGGCGACGGCTCGGCCGAGTCCGGCTCGCCCGACTCCGAGGGCAAGGTCTACGGAAGCTTCCGCGTCGTGAACACCTCGGGCGACGCTTGCGCGGTCGAGGGCGAGGGCATGGTGGGCGCCTCGGCGCGCGGCCGTGCCGACAGCTCCCGTATCCAGGTCGTCGACCACACCACGGGCGATCCCGCCACGGGCCTGCCCGATCCGGGGACGGCGCCGGACGAGCTGGTGCTCAAGCCGGGCGAGGCGTATCTGGTGAAGTTCGCCTGGATCCCGGCCGACTGTCCCACCTCCGGCTCACCGACCCCGAACACCAGCGCCAGCGACCAGACCGCCGAGACCAGTGGCGGCGACGGCGGCGGCGAGGCGCAGGGCGCGACGGGCGGCGGCACCGGCAGCGGCGGCACCGACACGGGCGGCGGCGACAGCGGCAGTACGGGCGAGACGGGCGGCGGTGGCGAGTCGGCCAGCGTGGTCCTCAGCCACACCCCCGAGGTCGGCTCCCCCGAGGCGGCGGACACCACGCTCTCCGGCGCCTGCGCCGGCACCGTCTACCGCACGGGCCCGCTGGCAGCCGACGGCGGCTGACGCGTCCGGCACGGTTGACGCGACGGACGCGGCGGACACGGCTGACGCGTCCCGCACGGCGGACGCGCACGAAGGCGCATAGCCGGGGGCGGATCGGGCGGCGCGGACCCGCACCCGTACCGTGGAGGGCGTGTACCGGTTCCTGCTGACCCCGCGGTGGTGGGGAATCAACCTCTTCGCCGTGCTGGCGATCCCGGTCTGTCTCTTCATGGGCAGCTGGCAGCTTTCGCGCTTCGAGGCGCGCGTGGACACCCACCAGCAGCAGGAGCAGAGCGCGGACAAGGCGGAGCACGCCAAGGCCGAGCCCCTGCACGACCTGCTGCCCCTCACCGGGGAGACCGTGGGGCGCACGGCGAAGACCACGGGGCGCTACGACACCGGGCACCCGCTCCTCGTACCGGACCGCGAACTGGACGGGAAGCGCGGCTTCTACGTCCTCTCCCTGCTGCGTACGGACTCGGGCAAGGCCCTTCCCGTCGTACGGGGCTGGCTGCCGGGCGCCGCCGACCCCGGCCGCGTTCCCGCGCCGCCCAAGGGCGAGGTGACCGTCTCGGGCGTGCTCCAGGTGTCGGAGTCCGCGCGCAGCCCCGACGTCGAGTCGGCCGGTGGCCTCCCCGAGGGCCAGCTCGGCATGATCAGCGCCGCGGCCCTGGTGAACGTCGTGTCCTACGACGTCTACGACGCCTGGATCACCCAGCAGCGCACAGAGGCCCCGCTGAAGCCGGTGCCGCCCGTCCAGCCCGACAACTCGGGGCTCGACATGAAGGCGTTCCAGAACCTGGGCTACACGGGCGAGTGGTTCGTCTTCGCGGGCTTCGTGGTCTTCATGTGGTTCCGGCTCTTCCGTCGGGAGGCCGAGCTGGCCAGGGACGCGGCACTGGGCCTCATCCCCGACCAGCCCGACGAGTCCGGCGAGTCCGGTCAGCCCGACGAGTCCGACGGGCCCGGCCCTAGCGAGTCGGCTGAGCCTTCTGCGGAGGGCCGCCGGGGAGATGACGGAGAGCAAAGTCGATCTCCAGCCTCAACTGCTTGATCCGCTCCTCCACGACGAGCGAGCCGTGCCCCGCGTCGTAGCGGTAGACCTCGTGCGGGTGACCCCGGTCCTCCAGCCGCGTCACGTAGTTGTCCACCTGACGGATCGGGCAGCGGGGGTCGTTGACCCCGGCCGAGATGTAGACGGGCGCCCGTACCGCGTCGACGTACGTGAGCGGCGAGGACGCCTCGAAACGCTCGGGGACCTCGTCCGGCGTCCCGCCCAGGAGGGTGCGGTCCATGGACTTCAGCGCCTCCATCTCGTCCCAGTACGCGGTGACGTAGTCGGCGACCGGGACGGCCGCGAGGCCCAGCGCCCACGCCTTGGGCTGGGTACCGAGGCCCAGCAGGGTGAGGTATCCGCCCCATGAGCCGCCCGCGAGAACCATCCGCTCCGGGTCGGCGAGGCCCGAGGAGACGGCCCACTCGCGTACGGCCTCGATGTCCTCCAGCTCGATGAGCCCGATCCGGTGCTTGAGCGCGTCGGTCCAGGCGCGGCCGTAGCCGGTGGAGCCGCGGTAGTTGACCCGTACGACCGCGAAGCCGTGGTCGATCCACGCGGCGGGCTGGGCGGCGAAGGCGTCGCTGTCGTGCCAGGTGGGGCCGCCGTGCACCTCGAAGACCGTCGGGAACGGGCCCTCGCCCTCCGGGCGCTGCACCAGCGCGTGCACGGTCCCGCCAGGACCCTCGACCCAGGCGTCCTCGACAGGCACCGAGTCCGGGGCCTTCATCCCGGGCGGGTCCAGCACGACGGCGCCCGTCGTGCTCCGCATGCGCGGCGCCTCCGCGGCCGACGACCACATGTACTCGACGGAGCCGTCGGGGCGCGGGCCCGCGCTGGTGACGGAGCCCGCCGGGGTCTCGACGCGGGTCAGCTCGCCCGTGGCCAGCTCGTAGCGCCACAGCTCGCTGCGCGCCTGGAAGCTGTGGACGACGAGCAGTGCGCTCCCGTCCGGGTACCACTCGGCGGAGACGTCGCCGGGGAGGTCGATGGCGAGGTCCGTGGTGTCGCCGCTCGCGGTGTCCCAGATCATCGGCTCCCAGCGCCCGCGCCGCTGGTGTCCCACCAGCAGCCTGGCGTCGCCGTCGACGGGCGCGAAGCCCAGCACCGTCAGGCCCAGCTCGCGCCGGCCGCCCTCGCTGTCGTCCAGCTCGGCGACGGGCGTGCCGTCGGTGCGCACGACGCGCAGCGCGGAGTGCATGGCGTCGCCGTGCTCCGTGTGCTCGATCGCGATCAGTGAGCTGTCGTGCGACAGGTCGCCGACCCCGGCCGACTCGCGGTGCCGGTAGATCTCCACGGGCTCGCCGCCCGCGGCGGGTACGACGTGCAGCGTCGTGCCGTCGTCGTCCGTGGAGCGGCCGACGACCGCCGTGCCGTCGCGGCCGATGGCCAGTCCGGCGGGGTAGGAGGGTTCGAGGCCCGGTACCGCGGGCTCGTCGGGGCCGCCGCCGAAGGGCTGGCGCATCCACACGCCGAACTCGTCGCCGTCCGTGTCGGAGAACCACCAGATGGTGCGGCCGTCGGGCGTCAGCGTCCCGTCGGTGGTGCCGTTCGGCCGGTCCGTGACCTGCCGCTGCTCGCCGGTCGCGCGGTCCCAGGCGTACAGCTCGTGCGTCCCCGTCACGTTCGAGACGAACAGCGACCGCTCCGGCGCGTCCTCCGCCCAGTCGGGCAGTGAGACGCGGGGTGCCCGGAAGCGCTTCTCCCAGTCCGGCATGGGATCCGTTGGGCCCGTGGAATCCGTGTTCGCGATCGAAGTCATGGCCCCCATTCTGCGCTGGCGCCCGGGGGCGCCGAGGGGGAAGGGGTGCTATGGCACCGGGACGGGGCGCGGGCGGAGCGGGGACGGGGCGGGGGCGGTGGCGGTACCGGCGGTGGTGTCACCCGTATGGAGTAAGAGGGGTTTGGGGGACGGGATGCCACTGAGATGGCCCCTGCCGCCGCATGAGGCCGTTCGGGGGACCCGGGGCCCGCTGTGACGGGGCACGACGGGGGTGGCGCGGGTTGCCGTGGCCATGCGCGTCATGCGTGATGGTGGAGGCGCGTTCCCCGCCGAGGAACTGCCCCGCGGCGCGCCGCGACAAGGAGTCCGCATGGAACCCAACGGCCGGACGGACGGCTTCACCAATTCCGAGGAACTGAGCGGCCTCACCGTATACGACCCCGAGGGCGACAAGATCGGCTCGGTGGAGCACGTATACGTCGACGACCGCACGGGACGCCCTGACTGGGTGACCTGCAAGACGGGTCTCTTCGGCAGCAAGGAGACCTTCGTACCGCTCGCCGGGGCCCGGCGCCAGGGCTCCGACCTGCACATCCCGTACTCCAAGGAGATGGTCAAGAGCGCTCCGAACATGGACGCCGACCAGCATCTGGACCGCAGCGAGGAAGAGCAGCTCTACCGGCACTACGGGCTGGACCGCGGCATGAACACCGGCACGGACACGTCCGGCGAGCGCGGCATGGGTGCGGGCGCGGGTGCCGGTGCCGGTGGTATGGCGGGCGCTGGCGCGGGCACGGGCCGGGGCACCGGCGGTTCCGCCTCGGACATGCGCGAGCCCGCGATGGCCCGTTCCACGGACAAGGGCGACGAGTGGAGCGACAAGGAGAGCATGATCCGCTCCGAGGAACAGATGCACGTCGGCACCGAGGAGCACGAGGTCGGCCACGCCCGGCTCCACAAGTACGTGGTCACCGAGCATGTGACGACGGAGGTGCCCGTCAGCCACGAGGAGGTCCGCGTCGTCCGCGAGCCGATCAACGAGGCCGACCGGCCCAGGTCCGCCAACATCGAGGAGTCCGAGATAGAGGTGACGCTCCACGCGGAGGAGCCGACGGTGCGCAAGGAGGCCGTCCCGGTGGAGAGGGTCCGCCTCGACACCGAGAAGGTCACCGAGCAGCAGGAGGTCTCGGCCGACATCCGCAAGGAGCAGGTCGAGTACGACACCAAGGACGACGACGCCTCCGGAGGCGGGGGCAGGGGCGGCCGGCACGGCCGTGGGCGGTGACGTCCGGCGTCGGGAGACGCCGGGGGGCGCGGGGGGCGTGAGGGAGGGGCATCCGCACATCGCGGATGCCCCTCCCTTTTTGTTCTGCGGTCGCCTTTCTCCGTGGGCATTGAGGACCGAACCTGACCGCAAGGGTTCATAACGTGGGGTTCATCGGGAGGCGCACTCCGGCGCCTCGGGATGAGAGGCGGCGACATGCCCGTAGTGGTGAAGAACGAGGCCCCCGGCGACGAGCGCGGCGCGCTGCTGCTGTACCTGGAGGCGCAGCGGGGCGGCATCCGGCGCTCGGTGTACGGGCTCACCGAGGAGCAGGCCCGCAGCGTCCCCTCGGCCAGCGCGCTCTCGCTCGCCGGGATCCTCAAGCACGTGGTGCACGGGGAGCGCGGCTGGCTCCGTACGCTCCAGGGCAAGACGTCCGACTTCGCCGAGGCCAGCAAGGAGTGGGAGCACAGCTTCGCGCCCGCCGAGGACGAGACCGTCGAGTCCCTGCTCGCCCTCTACGACCAGGTGGCCCGCGAGACCGAGGAAGCGGTGCTGGCCCTGCCCTCCCTGAACGTCACGTTCGAGGCGCTCAAGATGCCCTGGGACGAGGGCGGCCCGCGCTCCTGGCGCTGGGCCCTGCTCCACCTCATCGAGGAGGTGGCCCGCCACGCGGGGCACGCGGACGTGATCCGCGAGTCCATCGACGGCAAGGGCGCGTTCGACCTCGTCTTCGCGACGGGCGCGATGGCCGAGCCGGACTGGACCGCGGTCCAGTAAGGGGCGGGGGCGTCCGGCGCCGGGCCCTGGCGCGGGCCCGGCCCGGCCCGGCGCGGGTCAGGCCGTCGGTCAGGCCGTCGGCAGGAGGACCACCCCGTCGCCGTCGGCGTGCAGGATGTCGCCGGGGCCGAAGGTCACGCCCCGAACGAGACCGGTACGTCCACGGCACCCTCGCCCGCCTTCCCGCTCTCGCGCGGGCTGGTGCCGAGCGCCTGGACCGGGCCGGGCTGTCGTTCCGCCGTGCGACGTGGATAAAGTCGGCGGGGAGCGGACCCGGGAGGGGCGGCGTGATCGAGGTCGTGACGGCGAGTGCGGTCACAGCATTTGTGACTGCTGTGCTCAATGGTGCTGCCGGTGAGATGGGCAAGCAGTTACTGCTGTCGACCCAGGCGCAGATCGTGCGGACCCTGGGACGGCCGACGCCGCTCCCGGCCAGCGGCCCCGAGCTGGACATGGTGGGCCGCGAGATCAGCTCCCGGCTCGAACCCGACCAGCGCCTCACCCGCGAGTGGGCACTGCTCCTTGGCAGCGCGCCCGTCGCGGCCACGCTGACCCCCGGAGCGGGGATGCCGCCGTCACCCCGGGACTTCACGGACCGGGTGGCCGTGCTGCGGCAGCTGAAGCGCGAGGCGACGCGTCCCGCGAAGGGGCGGTCGCGGGTGGCGCTGCTGTGGGGACCGCCGGGTATCGGCCGCCGGGTGATCGCGTTGCAGTTCGCGTCCGAGAACGCGGGTCTCTATCCCGACGGGCAGTTCTACGTCGATCTACGGGACGTTGCCGGAGACCAGGCCGTGGAGCCCGTCGTCGTACTCCAGCGCGTGCTGCGGGAGATGAACGTCGGCCCTGACGACCTTCCGGCCACCGAGCTGGGGTGCCAGGACCTCTACCGGCGCCTGACGAACGGCCGTCGCGCCCTCGTAGTGATCAACCACGCGACGACGGCAGCCCAGGTGCGCCCCCTCGTCCCCAACACGCCGGAACTGTTCCTGGTGGTCGTCGCCTCAGGGCCGCCCTTCGCCCTGGACGCCGAGCGTATCGAGGTGCCCCCGCTCAAGGACCGGGACGCGAAGGCGCTGCTCAAGAAGGCGGCGGGAGCTGAGAACGTCGCGCGGGCAAAGGCGCGGCTGCCCGGAATCCTGGAGCGCTGCGCGGGGAACGGCTACGCGCTGCGGGCGGCGGCGGTGCGGTTGTTCGACGCGGAGCCGCCAGAGCCGCCGAGCGGACCCCGCTCCCCGTCCTCCGACCCCGTGCGCGGCACGGTGCGGGCTGTCTGCGCCCGGCTGCCGTCGCCGACGGTGCGGATGTGCCGTCTGGTGGCGCTGGGCGGCTGGCCGGTGGTGACCGCCGAGCTCGCCGCGTGGGCGGTGGCGGCTTCCCCGGAGGACGTCGCGCCGATGCTGACCGAGGCGGCCGAAGCGGAACTGCTCCAGCCCCTGGGCGACGGCGGCTACCGCTTCCCTCCCGAGGTGGGGCGCTACCTCGCGGACACGGCGGGCGCGGAACTCGGCGCGCCCGCGTGCTCGGCCGCTGTGTCCCAGATGCTGACGGGCCTGCTGAACCGCGCGGAGCACGCGGCGCACGCCGCGCTGCCGCAGAGCTGGCGGGTCGCGGAAGCGCCCGAGCAGGGCGAACCGTACGCGGGGGAGGCCGAGGGCCTGGCGGCGCTCGTGGCCGGGCGGGTGAACCTGCTGCGGGCGATCCTCGTCGCGGAGGACTACCAACACGTCGAGACCTGCCTGCGGCTGGCCCGCACCCTGTGGCCCCTCGTACTGAAGGCCGGGTACTGGGCCGAGGCGCTGCCCGCGCTCCAGGTCGCGGCGCGGCGCGCGGACGAACGGCATCCGGAGTCGGAGACGTCGGCGGCGCTGCACTTCCAGCTCGCCCACTGCCTGGGCCAACTGCGCCGCTGGGACGAAGCGGAACGCGAGGCCGGGACCGCCGTCGCGCACGAGCGGGCCGCCGGGCACCTCTTCGGAGAGGCATCCTGCGTCGAATATCTGGGCCTGCTGCACCTCTACCAGTCGAAGGGCCCGGAGGCCGCGCAGCGGTTCGCCGAGGCCGGAGCGCTCTACCGGCGCACCGTGGACGACCGGGGGGACGACCAGGGGGAGGACCGCCAACTGCGACGCGCCCTCGCCCTCCTGGAGCGCCACACGGGGCGCGCCCTGTGGGTCAACGGAGAGCTGGCGGAGTCCCGCCGTCATCTGGGCGTCGCACGCGCCCACTTCGAGCGGGAGGGAGAGGACTACAACCTGGCCCGCACGCTCACCGACCTCGCGGAGACGACGCACACCATGGGGCGCGACGACGAGGCGCTGGACCACATCGCCGAGGCCGAACGGCTGCTTCCCGCCAGCGCGAGCGCGCACCGCCGCTATCTCACGGACCTGCGACGGCGCTGCGAGGCGACGTCGCGGTAGCGGACTCCACCGTCACCGGGTGCGTACGGCCCGCCGTGCGCACCCGTAGCGTCGTCGTCCCCTCGGGGGACAGGGAGCCTCCGCCTGCCAGCCAGGCGTGCAGCGCCGAGGCGTAGGCGGCGGGGTCCGCGTCCGCGTCCGGCCCCGAGGCGAGCTGGAGCAGGCCGTACCCCCGCACGTAAGCGGTGCAGGTGTGGGGGCCGGTGACGTAGGCGGCGAGCGCGCACTGCGGGTACCGTTCCAGCGCCTCCGCGGCCCAGACCGCCGGGCCGCCCCACCGCGGATCGTCGCGCGGCCCCTCCCGCGTGATCACGTCGGTCACGGTGAGATCGACGGGGTTCCGCGTGTCCTCGTGCACCGCGAGGTGGGTCTCGCCACTCGCCCCGTACGGGTGCTCAGCCGTCCGCTCGACGCCGATGCGCCGCCCCTTGACCCAGGTCCGCACGTGCAGCGGCGCCGTCCGCCGGGGCGGCTCGTAGGGCGGCAGCGCCAGCGGCTCCAGCAGCGCGGGGGACGCGGGCTCGGAGAGGCCCAGCAGCCCGTAGAAGCTCCGGCGCAGCAGGGCGGCGGACTCACCGGGCACCGAGCTGGTGAACTCCGCGGGGCCAGGGAGGGGGCGGTGCGCCGCGAGGGCCCGCTCCAGTTGGCCGCGCAGGTCGGCGTACGGGTCGAGCCGGGGAGCGGTACGGACGAAGTCCGCGAGCGGCGCCTCGGGGTCCAGCCGCTCCTGGCCCGTCGCCGCGAGCAGTACGGGGACGCCCAGCGCCGCGGAGTAGTAGGAGACGGCCCCGAAGTCGCCCAGCACGATGTCCGCGGCCAGGAGGGCCTGCCGCCAGGAGTGCAGGGGGTCGATGAGCGCGAGCCCGTGGCGACGGGCCCGGTCCAGCCACGCGCGCACCTGGCCCGGACCGTGGCCGTACCAGATGTTGGGGTGCAGCACGGCGGCCACTCGGTACTCGTCCGCCGGAAGCTCGGCGGCCAGCCGGGGGAGCAGGCTCGGCAGCAGGTCCTCGGAGCCGCCGTCACCGAAGAAACCCTCGGGGTTCCAGGTGGAGTTCAGCACCACGAGCCGCTGCCCGCGCCGCACCCCCAGGGCACGTCGGAACCGCTCCCTGTACGGGCGTCCCGCGAGCATGCGGTCGTAGCAGGGGTCACCCGCGAGGACCGCGGCGTGCGCCGCCTCCGGGCACGTGCGTCGCAACCGCGAAAGCTGCTCGGGGTGGGACAGCACGAGGGCGTCGACGAACGGTTCGCCGTCCACCAGCAGCCAGTCGGGCGCCAGCCCGAACGTCGGCTCCAAGGCTCGCGGCTCGCGGCTCGCGGCTCGCGGCTCGCGGCTCGCGGCTCGCGGCTCGCGGCTCGCGGCTCGCGGCTCGCGGCTCGCGGCTCGCGGCTCGCGGCTTAGCCAGCTTCTTAGTATATCCGACTCCATGTGACAAAACGCACAATTTGCCCTTCAGGGCATGGAGTTCGCCCCCGAAGCTCGCGGAGATCGCCAGGTCGACGGGTGTGGAAAGGGCCTGCTCCCAGGGGAGCACGGGCAGTCCCAGCTCGGTGAAAAGCTCTCGGATCCCGCCCTGGAAGGCCGAGGATCCCGTCGCGGTGACGAGCGACTGCACGCGGAAGTCATCGTGGAAGAGCGGCAGGACGTCCAACAGACGCCCGGCCGAGGTGACGTTGTGGACCACGAACAGCACCCGGCGCGGCGCCTTCCGGCTTGCCCACTGATCGGCATCCAGTCCCACAGGCACGCGTATGGCCGAGGGATCCGCTGATCCCACCCGTCCTCCTGCTGGCTGCGATGTCGTCAAGCGTCCCCGGCCACCCTAGCTCCGGGCCCGGCGGCGGTCGCAGGGGCGTGGGTCATCGTTGCCGCTCCCGCTCCCGCTCCCGCTCATGTTCCCGTTCGGAGCGCGGCTCCTCCATGCTTCCCAGCGTGTCCCGCCGACAGGGGCGCGGACCCTCGCCGGGTCCGCTCATGTCGATCTCACCGGCCGAGGTGATCAGCGCCTGGCTCCCCCTGTCGTGCCGGTGGACGTTCAGACGGTGCGGGAGTTCAGGTACGCCGGGACGCGACGCGGTCCGTTGTCGGCCAGCGCACGTCGTGCACCCAGCCGAGGCGTTCGAGCAGGCGGATCACGGCGGCGGACGGGTCGATCTGGCCGCGGTCCACACCGTGGCGGGCGCTGGTGGGGTCGGAGTGGTGGAGGTTGTGCCAGCTCTCGCCGAAGGAGATGAGCGCCAGTGGCCACAGGTTGGTGGCGCGGTCGTGGCGCCGGGTGCGGAACGGGCGCTGTCCGATCACGTGGCAGAGGGAGTTGACACTCCAGGTCACGTGGTGGAGCAGCGCGATACGTACGAGGCCGGCCCACAGCAGCGCGGTCGTCGCGTGGACCCAGGTGCCGCCGATCACCCAGCCGAGTGCGAAGGGGAGGGCCAGGGTGAGGACGCACAGCGCCGGGAAGGCCCGGGAGACGGCGCGGATGTCGCGGTCGGCGAGCAGGTCGGGGGCGTAGCGCCCGGCGGGGGTGGGGTCGTTGCGGAAGAGCCAGCCCACGTGGGAGTGGGCGAGGCCGCGCAACTGGCCGCGCAGGTGTGTGCCGTAGCGGTAGGGGGAGTGCGGGTCGCCGGGGCGGTCGGTGAAGGCGTGGTGGCGCCGGTGCGTGGCGACCCAGCCGATGACGTCGCCCTGGAAACTCATCGACCCGGCCACCGCGAGGGCGATCCGCACGGGCCGGGGTGCCCGGTATCCGCCGTGGGTGAGGCCGCGGTGGAAGCCGACCGTGACGCCGAGCCCCGTGACCACGTACAGGGTGAGGCCGAGCAGCACGTCGGTGGAGTGGACGAGACGCCCCCACAGCAGCCATACGGCCAGGCCGAGCGCGAGGAACGGCAGGACGACGATCAGTGCCGTCACCGTCACGTACAGCCGCTCGCCGCCGCTGCGCGCGGGCGCCGGGTGGTCGTCGGAGGGGAAGGGGGCCGTCCCGTCGTACTTCTGGGATGTGGTGACGTCGCGCGGCGGGGCGGGGGCTTGGGAAACGGAGGAACTGGGGGTCATGCAGGGCTCCTTGGCCTCGGTCCGGAAGAGGTGGCCGGGGTCCGGGGCCAGGGGATCGCTGGGTGGGTGACCCGGGGGTCAGCTCGTTTCGCCGACGTGGCCGACGTGGCCGACGTGGCCGACGTGGGTGCGCCGCGCCCGTGAGCGGCTTTCCCCGGGCCAGGACTCGGCTGCCGGGCCGGGCCCTTGGGGCAGCGGGGTGTCCACCGTCAGGTGGAGCCGAGTACCCCCTTTTCCGTCGTCCATGGGGCAGCTGCGGGACTCGTCGCGGACGAAGCCGTCGCGGACGAGGAACCGGCTGTGGAGCAGCGCATCCTGCCGTGCCGCTTCGAGGGCGGCGACGGCGCGGACCTCTCACCCGTTCGTCCGGAGTCGTACGTCCCGGTCGTTTTCCGTCCGGCAGGAGTACGGTGGAGAGGCGAGGGCGTTCGTACGCCGGTGCCCTACCGACTGGAGAACTCCTCCCTCGCCGTCCGTCCACTCAGGGGCAGCCCTGGACCTCGGCCGCGCCATCCGCAACCAGGCCGAGGAGCCCGCGCATGTCCCGGACATCCATCGCTCGTGCCTCCCCGAGTCCCCGCAGGGCGCAGCCCCGTACCGGGATCATGACGGCGACCTTCCTCGTCCACAGGGGAGTGCGATGCCGCGCGGGAGGTGGGGAGCGTCGGTACACCCCCTGGGCCCGGCACGGCGTGGAACGCGTCCGGCTCGACCCGTCGGCCACCCTCGTCCGCCTCTCCGAAGCACCTCGGCCGCGCATGCGACGGCCTCCGCGAACCACTCGCGAACCACTCGCGAACCACCCCGTCACGTCCCCGTGAACACCCCGTCCGAGCACGGCAGTCGGCAGGAGCCGCACCCATGACCCTCACAACGAACCCCCCGCTTCCCTCCCCGCCTCTGCTCCGCCTGCGCCTGGCATCTCACGCCGACGGGCCCCGCGCCATCGACGGAGCATGGCGACCGCGCTCGTACGATCTGACCGCCGAGCTCCCCGGGCTGCTCGCCGGGCTGCCCCGCGCCTGGGGGCACATCACCACCGTCACGTTCAACGGTGCGGTGTGGTCGTCGACGCCGGGCCGGATGTTCGTCGCAGGTCAGGTCGTCCGTCTGTGCAGGAGCCTGTCGCCCACGGTGGCGCACACCGTCGTCCTTCTCGCTCCCGGCCATGGGCGCTGGGACCTGCTCGTCGTCCCGCCGGACACGACCGAGGAGGCCGCGCAGTCGATTATGGAGCGTGTGGCGGGAGCAGGGAGTGTCGCGGGGCCGGCATCCGCCATGGCGATCCCCCTGGCGCCCCGGGCGCGCTCCTGACGCGGACGAGGCGGGCGAGGCGGGCGAGGCGGACGAGGAGATCCCGGAGGGGAGCGCGTTCGCTCGCCCTGGCCGACCGCGCCGCGCTGGCGGCCGTGTCCTGGCTGACCAGTCCGCTCTCGTCCGACGACCATCTCGGCCTGATCGATCCACTGTGGTCGGCGAGGCGCCCCGCGGGCCGGGTGAGCGCCGTGCGGCGCGAGGTGCCCGGTGCGGCCACGCTGGCGATCCGGCCGGGCAGGGGCTGGAACGGTCACCGGGCCGGGCAGTGTCTGCCGCACGGAGCCGAGATCGACGGCGTACGGCACGGGCGTACGGATGGACGGCTGACCGCGGCCCGGACCGTCGAACTCTGCCCGGACTGGCGCCGTCGGGAGACCTGGGCATGCGGTCCGGCCGGACTCCTCGACGCGGCCGAGGCGCGGTGGGCCGCCGCAGGCGTGCGGGAACGGCCGCGGGTGGAGCGTTTCCGCCTGGCACCCGTGCGGGCACCGGGGGCCGATGCGGTCGGCGGCCGGGTGCGGTTCGGCCGCAGCGGCTCCGGCAAGAACCTCGGAAGTTCTTGCCGGAGCCGCGTTCCTACGTACGCTGCCCGTCTGCCGTTTTCGACGTGGGGCTTACTTCTGGGGCTGTTCGGGGCGGAGATCGGTGAGGGGTTCGGTACCGCTCATGAAGGCGGTGGCGAGTTCGGTCAGGCGCCGGTTGTGCGAGCGTGCGTAGGCGCGCAGCAGCCGGAATGCCTCGTCCAGGCTCACGCCATAGCGTTCGGAGAGCTTGCCCTTGGCCTGCTCGATCACCACGCGGGTGCCGAGCGCGGTCTCCAACTGCCGGGTGAGCAGGTCCTGGTCCTCGCTGGTGCGCTGTTGCAGGACGCTGATCGTGGCGACGTCCGCCATCGCCTGCGCGATCTCGGCGACCCCCGGGTCCTGCGGCTGCGCGGCGGTGTGGAAGAGGTTGAGGGCGCCGATGACCTTCTGCCGCAGCCGCAACGGCAGCGCGTGCACCGCGGTGAAGCCCCGCCGCTGGGCGTCCTCGGCGAAACGCGGCCAGCGCTCCGTGCCCTCCGTCAGATCGGGGACGATCACTGCCTCGCCGCTGCGGTAGCAGGTCAGGCAGGGTCCGCTGTCGTTCTGCACCTGGAGCAGCTCTATCAGCCGAACGTCGTCGCTGGAGGCGCCCATCACCCGCAGCGACCCGCCGCGGTCGGCCAGCAGCACCCCGGCCGCGGCGACCTCCAGCGTCTCCACGCAGTGGCTGGTGAGCAGCGTCAGAAAGTCGATGAGGTCGAAGTCGTCGACGAGGTTGTCGGCCAGCTCGACGAAGGCGGGAGCCAGACGCTGTTCATCCACGCTGCTCACTCCCGGTCCTGATGGTCTCTGTCCTCGGCCGCCCGAGACGTCGGAAGTCGGGGTACATGGAGATGTCACTCCCCTTCACGGACGCGCGCTGTGCCGTCCGGGTCGAAGCGCAGACGGCGGGAGACCACTTCGATGGCGATGTCCGTCACCGTCTGCGAGTGGGCGTAGGCGTGGGCGCGCAGCCGCACGGCTGCTTCCTCGACGCCGACGCCGATCTGTTCGGTGAGCATGCCGACGGCCTGGTCGACCTCCGCCCGGTAGTGGTCAAACCCGAGGACGTCCTCCATCGTGCCCGGCCCGGGGGCTTCCACCGAGACGACGCTGGCGGCGGTGAGCAGCAGCAGTGTGGCGGCGGTGTCCGCGAAGGCCAGGGCATCGGCGAGGGCCTCCCCCTCCAGAATGCCGGTGCGGGCGGAGTACATGTCCAGTACGCCTGGCATACCGGCCCGTGCGGCCAGCGGCAGCGAGAACAGCGCGTTGGCCCCCGCGGCGTGGGCGGCCGGGGCGAAAGCGGGCCACCGCTCGTGCGGCTCGGGGGCGGACAGATCACCTGTGAGCACCGGAAGCCCGGTGGTGATGGCATCGACGCACGGCCCTTCCCCCAGGGTGAGCTGCAACTCCTCCAGCTCCCCGCTGATCCGGTCGGTGGTGTGCAGTACGTGCCGCAGCGCGGGCGAGCTGGCCATCGAGATGCCCACGCCGTCCACCGGAAGCGCCTTGACCGCCGCGGTGCACACGTCCCGCACATCAATGGTGCCGACGCGTCCTCCGGCTTCCCTGGCCACGAGTTCGAGCACGCGCATGGCCCGGTGGTCAGACACGGACGTAGAGGCAATGGGTTGCGGGCATACCGCACATGATCCGGCTCCGTTCCGACGCAGCGCCGACTGCACCGAAGCCCGAGGTGTCAACAGCGGGGACTCGACCATCAGCCCTGATCCCACGAGGCAGCCCTGAGTTTCCAACGTACCGCAAGAACGAGCGGCATCGCAGTCGCGGGGACGGACCGCCGCACGGAACCGGCGCTGGGCGCGACTGTCTTCCGCACCGCGCCCTGGGGCAGGTCGCGCTGTCAGGGCTCGCGGGTCAGTTGGTACGGCGGGTCCATCGGATCGAGGTGGAACAGATCGTCGACGTCGGCGTAGGGCATGTGCCCGGGGGAGCCGCGTAAGTAGGCGACGGCGGCACTCGTGAGCCGGACCCTGCCGCCGCCGAGGTCGGTCACGCCCTTCGGCCGGCCGAGCGCCCCCAGCCATTCGGAATGCGCCGGGTCCATCGTGGCGACGTAGGTGCCGGGTGTGCCGGGTGTGCCGGGTGTGCCGGATGCGAGGTCGCGGGCAGCCAGGACGTCTCCGTCTGGACCCAGCCGATGAGGAACCCGTCACGACTGCCGTCGTCCACGCGGATCTGCACCACCCCGCGCGACGTCCCCGGCCTCACGAACAGGTTGCGTCGGCGCAGCGTGTCCCTGGCGTGCGCGCCCAGACGTTTGAGGTCCATGGGCCAAGAGTGTCAAGGGAGTTGGCGAGGGCTGGCAAGACCACCTCGTCAGGCACAGACCGAGGCCGTCGCGTGGTGACCGGGCAGTGCGAGGCGGCGCTGGGTGCCCGTCTCGCACTGTGCCCGACGGGTGGCCCCCCAATGGCCCCCACGTAGCAGATCAGGCCCGGCGCTGATCTCTCAGCACCGGGCCTGACCTGGTGTTTCCTCTGTCGGGGTGGCGGGATTTGAACCCACGACCTCTTCGTCCCGAATGAGGTCTGGGTGTGATCGTCACCAGATAGTTCGCTATTTTGCCTGGTCAAAGCGTTGGTACTGGGTGGTCTCAGAGGGGGTCGACGGCGCGCGGGGAGCTGGTCGGCTCCCGAATGGCTCCCAAAAGTGCCGGGGAACGTTCTGCAGAGCGTCCCTCGGAGGGCGTGCTCGTGCACGCGACGGACTGTCTCGTAGCGTGATGTGTGACTCGGCCGAGTCGTCGGGCGTTTCTTGAGACAGGCGCTCGCACCCTCGGGCGCGTAGGCGAAGAGCCAGCAGCCTGGATGTGGGCCGAGCAACCAGCGCGGAGCCGCCTCACCTACTCCTCATCGAGCAGTACGGCTTCGGCGATCTTCTGTGCGATGCCCTCCACAGAGTCGTACTCCGTGCTGAAGCCCGCCTGGTCGCGGAGGAAGCTACTGAACTTCCCGACATCCCCGAAGCTCACGCCGTGGAGTACGGGGATCACCGTGTCCTTGTGCAGCAGGGCACCCAGCTCGCGCTCGGTCCAGAAGCGTCGCCCCAGGTACGCCTCAGTAAGCAGCGTCACACCGGCTCGCGCTCGGGTAAGTCCGTCATCCATCTGACGGGACAGGCTCTTCCCGGCGCGGATGGCCACTTCGTCAAACCAGACTGTGATGCCGAGGGAGTCAAGCTCGCTACGCAGATGTTCGGCCACATCGGCTCCGTCGACACGTGCGTAACTCAGGAATACGTCGTACTCGCGCTCGTCCTGCTCGGCGACGGCGCTCTGCACTCGGTCGACAAGGTGCTGCTCTTCCACTGTGAACGAGACCGACGAGCCGCTGCTCTGCCTGAGCTTGGCGAGCTGCTGACGGTTGTGTCTTTCAGCCGTGCGGTTGTAGTCCGACACCGTCTTCCTGACCTGACTCTCGAACTTGCGCTGGGCCCTCTTGGCGTCCTGCTCTGCTTTGCGCTGGGCGCTTCTGAGCTGCTGGCGCATGGAGCTCGTGCTGATCCTCTTGGCCACTGGTCCTCCGGAAACCACTGAAGCGTGTGCCTCTTCACGAGGCTCCGGTTGACCACGCTAGACGATGGGTCTGACAGCGGAGCGAAACATCAAAGATGCTTCCATTGCGGTCGTTACAGCCAGGTTCGCCACCAAGGGCGAGGCCCAGCGCGCCGCGAGCGAGGCGAGAATCGCTACCGTCGCGGCGACTGGCGCGACCCGGTCCTCGGCCAGGAGACCTTCGGCGAGTACGCCAGCCGCTGGTTCGCCGCCCAGGACCTGGCCGCCTCGACCATGCAGAACTACAAGCGCCATATTGAGGAGCGCTTGCTCCCCGAGTTCGAGGACAAGGCACTCGTCGGCATCCTGCGCGCGGATGTCGACGCCTGGGAGAAGAAGGAGAAGGCTGCCTACGCGGCCTCCAGCGTCAAGACCTGGCGCTCCACCCTCCACTTGATCTTCGAGGACGCGATCGATGAGGGCCTGATCACGTCCAACCCGGCCGCCAGGCGGCGCGGGCGCGGCAAGCGCGCGGGCCGCTCGCGGGACCGTGGTCCGGAGAAGGTCGTCACCGGTGCGCTCGGCATCCTGCTGACCGCCTTGGTCCTCAACCACGTCGCCCGCACGAAGCCGACGCCCTGCCCCTGCCACGGCAGGACTTATGTCTTCCGGGGCCTGGGCGCGGCCCGTACTGGTGGCCACCAGGGTGCGAAGCTCGTCGACGTCGCGCGTCTCGCCGGGGTCTCCACGGGGACGGTCTCTCCAACGTCCTCAACCACCCCGATCGCGTACGGGAGGACACTCGGGCCCGTGTCGTGCGGGCGGTCGCCGACCTCGGATTCGTCAGGGGCGGCGTGGCGCCGGAGCACGCGGCCCACTGGCGCCGCAACGGTTTCGCCACCTGGCTCTTCACCCCGGCGGTCTCCGGCTGGTACCCGAAGAAGGCGCCGCAGGAGGCCCGCCCGGTACCGATCCTCGGCGAGCCGTGACCCGGCATCCCGGCACAGGGCCGAGGTGCTTCTGCTTGAGCAGACGCCTGCTGGCTTCCGATCGCCAAGGGCCTCGCACCCCACGGCCTCCGCCACACGCACCGCACGATGATGGAGGACCTTGGCACCGAGAAGGTCCTCATGGACGAGCGCATGGGCCACATCGACGGCTCGATCTCGGCCCGCTACGCCCACGTCACGCCGGGCATGCGCAGGCGACTCCTGCTCGGGCTGACCGAGCAGTGGGAGGCGGCGCTCGAAGCGCGCCGAGAGCTGGCCCCAAGGTCTCCGGTGTCAGCCCTTGATCGTCTACTCCAGGAACGGCCCTGATCTCGGGAAGTCCTCATCAGGCGAGCTGATTTTCAGTTGCGGGATGATGGCCCAGCCCCGTCACTTCTCTCCGATCTCCGGAGCAAGGGCGGGGTTTCCTGAGTATCTACTTCTCCTGCCTCGGTCGGTTGCGCGTGCTCTTCCGGCCTTGATCGTTGATTTTCGCTTGCCGTGACTCTGCTGTCGGTTTGATCCTTCTCTTGAAAGAGGAGGGCGTGTGACATGGCATACGCTCGTTGGCGCCACGTCCTCATAGAGTCCCAGCGGCACGCTCTCAAAGCGGTGGACGAGTGGAATTGCACGACTGGAAACTACGGTGATTTCCTCACGCACATGCACAAGGCGTGGCACTACCTGCTCCATGCGGAGTTTCACAAGGCGAAGATCGACTATCACTACAAGGACTCCAGGACCGGCCGCCACCAGCTAATCAACGGTGAACCCAAGGCTTGGGATCTGGAGCGGTGCTTGCGGGAGCGATTCCCCAACAACCAGGACCCCGTGCGTTTGAACGGAGAGTTGTTCGTGGCGCTCCGCAACAAGGTGGAACACCGCTACGAGCACAACCTGAAGATTGTTACAGGTGGAAGGGCCCAGGCGCTCGTGATGAACTACGAGCAGGAGATGGTCGCCCACTTCGGCCCCGAGCACAGCCTTGCTGATCGACTTCGATTCCCGATTTCACTTCAGGCTCTCACTGCCGAGGAACGGGCGCAGCTCCAGGCGGCGGCGAAGAAGCTACCGAAGTCCACCCGCGATCTGGTAGCGAAGTTCCAGGCCGCCATTGACCCGGCGCTGCGGGACGATCTCCGGTACGACTACCGTGTGCGGCTCGTGCCCGTCGTCGGGCCGAAGACGGAAGCCGACCTGGCGATCAACTGCGTCAAGCTTGATGAGCTGAGCGAGGATGAGCGC
Source organism: Streptomyces sp. NPDC054796 (assembly GCF_053611545.1). Lineage (NCBI taxonomy): Bacteria > Bacillati > Actinomycetota > Actinomycetes > Kitasatosporales > Streptomycetaceae > Streptomyces > Streptomyces sp. NPDC054796. The sequence continues at coordinate 122,778 of NZ_JBSHAO010000015.1, forward strand.
AGGACTATGGTCGAGGCCGGGCGTCGCGGCACGGTGATTGAGAAGGTCAAGCACGTCGAAGTAGTCGACAAGGACAAGCTGCTCCCGGGCCAGGTAGCTCGCCTCGTCGAGAACCAGGTGCCCTTCGAATTCAGCGCCAGTCACGAGCACGCGAAGATGTGGCGACGTCTTGGGGTGAGACCTGCGGCCGGAGCTTCCGACCTTCGTGCTACGAACACGAAGTACTGTGTGTACAACGAGGCGTTCGGTGCGTACGTCTACACGCCCGCTTGGGTGAAGAAGGTCGTCAAGGAGATCGGTACCGTCGAGAAGTACCGGCAGTTCTTCGGTAAGGAGCCCCGGCTGAAGACGGTGGCCTCGTTTCCGAGGCAGCCGGGAGCGCCGGAAGCGAGCGATGCACAGCAGCACAGCGAGTCCGCCTAATCCTCGAAGGACAGGGGTGTTACTCGCCGAACAGACTGTCTTGCACGTACTCGACGACCTTCCGCTCCGGGTAGAAGACGGCTAGCAGCATGAACGTTTTGGGGTGGGAAGCGATGTTGCCCACGAAGAAGTGGACGGCCCGGTTCGGGGCACACATCCGGTTGTACCAGCGCTCCTGCAACGCATCACGAACTCCGCGCTCACCGTACTTGCGTAGGAACTTGCGGTACGACTGACCGGCCTCCCAGTCCTTCAGCCTCATGTCGTGACTCGGACAGTCGTCGTCCGCGCAGCGGAAGCTGTAACGGAGATCGAGCGGCACCCACTCCAGCGGGTTCAGCTCCTGCTCGAACAGATCGATCTGGTCGGCCAGCGCGGCTTTGGAGACGGGCCAGGGCTCGGCCTCCTCTAGCCGGAAGCGGGTGATCTCAGCGGGCCGGAAGACGCCGAGGGACGTCCCCCGTTTCTCCTGATCCCGCTTGATGGCGCAGAGCGACGGGGCGACCAGTGGCTCTACGTACCGGTACCGCTTCTTCCAGCCTTCGTCGGACGGTATGTCACCCACGATTTCCAACGTGTCGAGGTCGGGGCGCAGACTCTCCGGGCGAGAGTCCCGCTCCGGCCGGTGCGGTTCGACGTCGACTTCGATGAGCGAATACTTGGAGAACTGGGCGTCCTCACTGAGGAGCCGGAAGGGCACAGGGAATAGCCGTACGTGCTGCGGCTCGCCCTGGTCCAGGCGTATGCCGGCAACGCAACTGGTCTCGCGGTACTTGTTGGACAGCTCCGGATACGTCTTGACCGTGATCATGATCCGTGCGCGCTGCCTATTCCTGAACGCCGACGACGCCATGGCGTGCCCCCTCCATCGGTCTCCCCGATCTGATTGGAAGAGCGACATGTGCCACGGGCAAGGGCGCGTGTAGGAGCTAGGGGCGAAGTCAGGCCAGGGGATTCACCGGCACCGCGGCCCGTTTGCGGATCGTCTCCAGGACGACCTGCCGGTGACAGCGGCTCTCATCCTTCTCGAAGCACAGCACCGCTACCCGCGATGCTCGGGCGTGCTCCGCGAGGCGGTCAAGATCGGCTTGGGCTTCCTCGGACCGCAGTACGCCACGGAAGCGTGCCCGGCCCACTTCGACGCGGCCGTCCCAGAAGGGCTCCCGATTGTCCTTCGGATTGCCCAGGCCACGCAGGTGCGTGTACTCGATGCCGGCTTCAGCCAGAGCCTCTCCGAGACGGGTCTTGCTGAAGCCCTTCTTGCGGCTGATCGGGGTGAGCCGTACATCTGCCACGACACCGATGTGGCTGTCGACGAGCGAGGCGACGAACGAGTCGATGTCCCGTCCTTCGTATCCGGCCGACCAGAGACCGGGGGTGATGGGCGGGGCCTGGGCCAACCGGAACAGATCGTCGAGAGAGACCGCAAGGGCCCCGGCCACCGCGCCGACAGTGAAGAAACCTGGCTGGATCGTTCCCTCGCTCTCCAGGCGGCCCAGCGTCCTGACGGTGATGCCTGCTTCCTTGGCCAGCCGTTCGCGGGTCCACCCTCGGTCTTCCCGCAATGCCCGTACCCGCTGGGCGAGCGCGCGGGCGTTGCCGTGGGGAGGTGCTGAGCGAGGACCTGCCATGTGCGGTGTTCCTAACGACCGTTGGGGTGGCCCGCACGGATGTTCCTGGTCAGTTGCGAGCCTTGGGTTCGCGAACGCGCAGGTCTGAGGGGCGGGCGAGCACCGCTCTTCCTGCGGCACTGGAGACTGCTCCTGGGAGAAGCCGACCAAGATCTTCTCCCAGATTTCTCCCAAGCGATCTCCAGAAACCCGTCAGGGGCCTGACCCGCTCTCGCGAATCAGGCCCCTGACCTGGTGTTTCCTCTGTCGGGGTGGCGGGATTTGAACCCACGACCTCTTCGTCCCGAACGAAGCGCGCTGCCAAGCTGCGCTACACCCCGAAGCAACGAGGACTACTTTAGCCCAGGTGAGCGCTGAGGCGAAATCCGGTTTGCGGGGGCCGGGTCCCCCTTACTCGCGGGCCGTCAGCGTCAGCAGCGTCGCCTCTGGTGGGCAGGCGAAGCGGACCGGGGTGTAGCGGTTCGCGCCGCAGCCAGCGGAGACGTGGAGGTAGGAGGTGTGGCCGCCCGCGCGGTGGTGGGAGAGGCCCTTCACGCGGTCCGTGTCCAGGTCGCAGTTGGTGACCAGCGCACCGTAGAAGGGGACGCAGACCTGGCCGCCGTGGGTGTGCCCCGCGAGGATCAGGGGGTAGCGGTCGGCGGTGAAGGCGTCCAGGACGCGCAGGTACGGGGCGTGGACCACGGCCAGGGAGAGGTCGGCGTCCGTCTCGGGCCCGCCCGCGACCTCGGCGTAGCGGTCGCGCTTGATGTGCGGATCGTCGAGCCCGGTGAGGGCGATCTCCTGGCCGCCGTCGAGCTTGAGGCGGCCACGGGTGTTGGAGAGCCCGACCCAGCCCGCCGCGTCGAACGCGTCCTGCATGCCCTCCCACGGGTTGTGGACGGCGCCCACCACGGGCGCGTTCCCGTTCAGCCCGTGCCGGCCGGTCGCCTTCTCCAGCAGGTACTTGGCGGGGTTCTTCGGCTTGGGCCCGTAGTAGTCGTTGGAGCCGAAGACGTACGCGCCGGGGAACTCCATCAGCGGCCCCAGCGCGTCCAGCACCTCGGGCACCCCCTCGGTGTCGGAGAGGTTGTCGCCGGTGTTGATCACGAAGTCGGGGCGGAGACCGGCGAGGGACTGGAGCCAGCGCCGCTTCTTGTTCTGCCCGCTGACCATGTGGATGTCGGAGACCTGGAGCAGCCGCAGATCGTGCATGCCCCGCGGCAGTACGGGCACGGTCACTCTCCGCAGGCGGAAGGAGCGGGCCTCCACTCCTGCCGCGTAGCCGACGCAGGCCGCGCCGAGAGCCGTCATTGCGAGAGGTACTCCGTATCGCGCACGCATGGGTCCATCGTCGCAGACGTGGCGAGCACAATGCGGTGGGTGACCGACAGGCTTGCTGGCATCCTTATGGGCATGACCACGCTCAAGTCCCGGCTCCAGGACGACCTCACCGCAGCGATCAAGGGGCGCGACGAACTGCGCTCCGCGACCCTCCGTATGACCCTCACCGCGATCACCAAGGAGGAGGTCGCGGGCAAGGAGGCGCGCGAACTCTCCGACGACGAGGTCCAGCAGGTGATCACGCGCGAGGCGAAGAAGCGGCGCGAGGCCGCCGAGGCTTTCGCGGGCGGCGGCCGTGCCGAGCAGGCCGAGCGGGAGCGGGCCGAGGGCGAGGTGCTCGCGGACTACCTGCCCCAGCAGCTCGGGGACGAGGAGCTCGACGCGATCGTCGCCGAGGCGGTCGCCGAGGCGAAGGCGGGCGGCGCCGAGGGGCCGCGGGCCATGGGTGCCGTCATGAAGATCGTCAACCCGAAGGTGGCGGGCCGGGCGGAGGGCGGCCGGGTGGCCGCCACGGTCAAGAAGCAGCTCGCGGGCTAGCCAGCCCCCTTGCTTCCGGGGTCCGCCCCTGCTTCCGGGGCCTGCCCCTTTTCCGGGGTCCGCCCCGTTGCCGGTTGCCCGGTCCTCACGGGCCCCGCACCCCGCGCATGAGTAAGGGGCACCCTCCCCATGAGGGTGCCCCTTACTTACGTGCCCGGAGCGGGGGCGGAAGCGGTACGGCTCGGCCCCTCCGCCCGCGCACCCGCCCTGCGGTCAGCGGCTAGCGCCAGCCCCCGTTGCCATTGCCATTGCCGTTGCCGCCGATGTCCCAGCCGCCACCCGGACCGCCGTCGGCGCCGCCGTTGCCACCGCCGCCGATGACGTCTGGCGGGATGCTGACGTCGGGCCACGGGTCCTCGGGCTCCTCGGCGGGCGGCTTGTCGTCCGTCGAGCCGCCGTCGTCATCGTGGTTGCGGCCGCTGTCCGGGGTCTTGTCGCGGCTGCTGCCCTTCTTGTCGTCCTTGATGGCCGAGCCCTTGAACTTGGGCGCGGGCTTCCCCGACAGCGCCCCCGTCATCGCGTCGCGCCAGATCGGGCCCGGGACCTCGCCGCCGAAGACCTTGTCGTGGTACTCGCCGCCGATGGTGATGTCGGTCATCTGGGTGCGGTGTGCGGGGTCGCCGACCCAGACGGCGCCGGACATGTTCGGGGTGTAGCCGACGAACCAGGCGGCGTAGCGCTGGTCGGTCGTACCCGTCTTGCCCGCGCTGTCGCGTCCGCTCAGGCCGGCCTTCTTGCCCGTGCCGTCCTCGACCACGCCCCGTAGCAGGGAGCTGACGGTGTCCGCCGTCTTCGTCGTCATCGCCCGCTTGCACTTCGTCTTCGGCACGGGCAGCTTCTTGCCGCGCGCGTCCGTGATCGACTCGATGGCGATCGACGTGCAGTGCACGCCCCTGTTCGCGAAGGTGGCGTAGCCCTCGGCCATCGTCAGCGGCGAGACCTCCTGGGTGCCGAGGCTGATGGAGGGGACCTGGTCCATCTCCTTGCCGTCGGCGCGCTCGATGCCCATCTTCTTGGCCAGGGTGGTGACCGGGCAGACGCCGATGTCGCTGATCAGGGAGACGTAGTAGGTGTTGACCGACTTCGCGGTCGCCTCCTTCATGCGGTACGGGCCGACCTCCGAGCGGTTCTCGTTCTCGACGGGCGCGCTGCCGCTCCACTTGCCCTTGCAGGTGTTGACGGGCGACGGGTACTGCATGCGGTACGGGGAGGCGTAGCGCTTGTAGGGGCTGGTGCCCCTGTCGAGGGCCGCGGCGGCGATCACGGGCTTGAAGGTGGAGCCTGGCTGGTAACCGGCCCCGCCGCCCATGTCGCCGTCGACGGCCAGGTTCATCTCCGTCTCGTTCTTCTTGTAGCCGTACGGCCGGGACTGGCCCATTCCGAGGATCTTGCCGGTGCCCGGCTCGACGATGGCCGCGGCGGTGGCGACCTTGTCCGACTTGTTGACGTGCTGCTCGATCGACGCCTGGATCGACTCCTGCGCCTGCGGGTCCATGGTGGTCTTTATCGTCAGACCGCCCTGGTCCCAGCGCTTGGAGCGCGCCTTGCGGGTCTTGCCGAAGGTCTCGTCGTTGAGGAAGACCTCGCGTACGTAGTCGCAGAAGAACCCGCCGCCCTTGACGGCGGTGATGCAGCCGTTCTTCGGGGTGCTGACCTTCAGATCGATGGGCTTCTTCTTGGCCTCGGCGGCCTCCGCCTTGGTGATGTCGCCGAGGTCGGCCATGCGGGCGAGCACGGTGTCGCGCCGCTTCTTGGCCTCCTCCTCGTTGTTTATCGGGTCCCATCTGCTGGGGGACTGCACTATGCCCGCGAGCAGCGCCGACTCCTCCAGGGCCAGGTCCTTGGCCGGCTTGGAGAAATAGCGCTGGGCCGCGGCCTCGACGCCGTAGGCCTGCTGGCCGAAGAACGTGATGTTCAGGTAGTTCTCCAGGATCCGCTTCTTCCCGAGCGTCTCCTCGACCTGTATCGCGTACTTCAGCTCCTTGATCTTCCGCCCGATCGTCTGCTGGGTGGCCTGGGCGACCTTGTCGGGGTCGTTCCCGGCCTCCTCCACGAAGACGTTCTTGACGTACTGCTGGGTCAGGGTGGAGGCGCCCTCCTGGACCTGGCCCTGCTGGGCGTTCCGGTTGACGGCGCGGAGCACGCCCTTGAGGTCGATGGCGCCGTGCTTGTAGAAGCGCGCGTCCTCGATGGCGACGATGGCCTTGCGCATGGAGGGCGCGATGTCGTCGAGGTCCACCACGGTGCGGTCACGCGAGTAGACCTTGGCGATCTCCCCGCCGTCCGCGTCCAGGATGGTGGTGCGCTGGCTGAGCGGGGGGCGCTTGAGGTTGGCGGGGATCTCGTCGAATCCCTCGACGGTCCCCTTCGCCGCGAGCCCCAGGCCACCGGCCGCTGGCAGCGCGATCCCCGCCAGCACGGCACCGGCGAGCACGCTGACACCGACGAACTTGGCGGCTTGCTGCGGCCCTGACAGCCCTCCGCCCGAGCGCTTCTTACCCATGAGGGGCAGCCTACGTGTCGAATCCCCGGACAGGGGACCATCTGTTCGCCTAGGCTGTCGGATGTTCACCCCTCCACACCCGTCACATCGGCCTCCCTTCGTCACATCTTCCTAGTCACTCCAGTGAGTGATGAGAAGTGTCCGTAATGGCGTGAACTGTCGGTATGCATTAGCCGCGCGCTCCGTTTGGCGGAGTCTTGGCGGAGTCGAACTGTCCCGTCCTGCCCCGTAAGACTTTTATGTCACCGGCTCACTCCGTTGGGTGATCTGCCGCATACGCATAGTCCGTTCGGGCCATTCAAGATTGGGCCCGAAGGGGGTGTTGCGCCCTGCCCCGCTTCCGTAACGTCCTCAACTGGCAATGGTGAATATGCCGTTCACCGCCGTGGGGGAGCCTCGATTCGGGAGAGGACGGCACCGGCTATGAGCTGGGTAACCGACTGGAGTGCGCAGGCAGCCTGCCGCACGACCGATCCGGATGAACTGTTCGTACAAGGGGCGGCCCAGAACCGCGCCAAGGCGGTCTGCACCGGATGTCCGGTGCGTACGGAGTGCTTGGCCGACGCCCTCGACAACCGCGTGGAGTTCGGTGTCTGGGGTGGCATGACGGAGCGCGAGCGCAGGGCACTCCTGCGCAGGCGCCCGACGGTCACCTCATGGCGACGCCTCCTGGAGACGGCGCGTACGGAGTACGAGCGCGACACGGGCGTGCTCCCCGTCGACGTCGGTCTCGACGACGAGGAAGAGGACTACGCCGTGGCGGGGTGATCCGGCTGGTCGGGCCGGTCGTCCGATCGCGGCTTGTGATCCGACCCCGACTCCGACTGCTGACGGGCCAGATGGTCGCCGATGGCACGCAGCCCCGCCAGGTCGTGCACGTCCCCCGGCAGTGCGCCCACCTCCACGACGGGCACTTCAGGGTGCAGCGCGGCGAAGCGGTCGCGCGTGCGCCGTTCACGGGCCAGCAGCCGCATGCGCTCCGCGTGCAGGCGCAGCAGGCCCGCGGCGAGTTGCTGCGCGGACGCGTGTGCGGCTGCGGCGTGTGCGGTCGATGCCTGTGTCCCCTCGTCGTCCGCCGTCCCGGCCGTTTCGGCCATCGCGTCGCCGGTGTCCACCGCGTCGTCGGTCTGACGGGCTCCGGGGCGGGGGGAGTCGCCCTCGGGAGCGGCCGACGGGACGCTGTGCCCCTCACCATTCCCGTGGCCGAGATCCACAATGCCGCCCTCTTCAAGATTTTCCGCGGCGGCCAGGGCCCGCTCCGCGCTCAGCCGTGACGCCTCGCTGCCGTGCATGCGGTTGAGGACGAGACCGGCCAGCGGCATGTCGTCGGCGGCCAGCCGCTCCACGAAGTAGGCGGCCTCGCGCAGCGCGTCCCGCTCGGGCGCCGCGACCACCAGGAAGGCCGTGCCGGGGGCCTGGAGCAGCCGGTAGGTGGCGTCGGCGCGGGTGCGGAAGCCGCCGAACATGGTGTCCATCGCGGCCACGAAGGTCTGCACGTCGCTCAGCAGCCCGGCGCCCAGCAGCTTGTTCAGCGCGCCGGTGAACATCGAGAGCCCGGCCATGCCGAGGTTGACGAACTTCATGCCTGCCTTGCCGCCGACCTTCGCCGGGGCCATCAGCAGCTTGATGAACCTCCCGTCCAGGAACGAACCGAGCCGCTTCGGGGCGTCCAGGAAGTCCAGCGCCGAGCGCGAGGGCGGGGTGTCCACGACGATCAGGTCCCACGTGTCCTGGGTCCGTAGCTGCCCCAGCTTCTCCATCGCCATGTACTCCTGCGTACCGGCGAAGCCGGCGGACAGGGACTGGTAGAAGGGGTTGCCCAGGATGGCGCGGGCGCGGTCCTGGTCGGCGTGTGCCTCGACGATCTCGTCGAAGGTCCGCTTCATGTCGAGCATCATGGCGTGCAGTTCGCCGCCCGCCGACTCGTCCACCCCGGGGACCTTGCGCGGGGTGTTGTCCAGCTCGCTGAGCCCCATCGACTGGGCCAGGCGGCGGGCCGGGTCGATGGTGAGGACCACGACCTTCCTGCCGCGCTCCGCCGCCCGTACGCCCAGGGCAGCCGCCGTCGTCGTCTTGCCGACGCCGCCCGAGCCGCAGCAGACCACGATCCGGGTCCGCGGGTCGTCCACCAGGGGGTCGACGTCCAGCCGGAGGTCCTGGAGGGCTCCCGAAGCGGCCTCCTTGTGCTCCCTCTGCTCCTTGCCGGGCGTCCCGGGCGTCCCGGGTGCTCCGGGTATCCCGGATGTCGCGGGTGTCATGCAGCCTCCTTGTGTGGCCACTGGTCGCGCAGCTCGGCGGAGAGCCCGTACAGGCCCGCCAGCTCGACGCCGTCGGCGAGCAGCCCCAGCTCGTGCGCCGGCAGCCCCAGCTTCTCCAGCTCGCGGCGCTGCGCACGCTCCAGCGCGACGCGCTCCGCGTGGGCGTGCGCCTGGTCGAGCAGGGGCCGCACGAGGGCGCCGCCCTGGGCGAGGCCCGCCTGCGCGAGGGCCTCGGATATCTCCTCGCGGCGCCCGTCGGCCGCTGCCACGAGGTCCTGGTCCAGCAGATGCGGGCGCACCATGTTGACGATGACGGAGCCGACCGGGAGCCCGGCGCCCCGCAGCTCGGCCACCCCGTCGACGGTCTCCTGGACGGGCATCTCCTCCAGGAGCGTCACCAGGTGCACCGCGGTCTCCGGGGACTTCAGCACCCGCATCACCGCCTGGGCCTGGTTGTGGACGGGGCCGACCTTCGCGAGGTCGGCGACCTCCTCGTTGACGCCCAGGAAGCGGGTGATGCGCCCCGTGGGCGGCGCGTCCATGACCACGGCGTCGTACACGCGCCGGTCGCGCTTGTCCTTGCGGCGTACGGCCTCGCACGCCTTCCCCGTCAGCAGCACGTCGCGCAGCCCCGGCGCGATCGTGGTGGCGAAGTCGATGGCGCCGAGCTTCTTCAGCGCCCTGCCCGCGCTGCCCAGCTTGTAGAACATCTGGAGATAGTCGAGCAGCGCCTTCTCGGGATCGATGGCCAGGGCGTACACCTCCCCTCCGCCGTGTGAGACCGCGATCTTGCGCTCCTCGTAGGGCAGTGCCTCCGTCTCGAAGAGCTGCGCGATCCCCTGGCGTCCCTCGACCTCGACGAGCAGCGTGCGCTGCCCCTCCTCGGCGAGCGCCAGTGCGAGTGCGGCGGCGACCGTCGTCTTCCCGGTCCCGCCCTTGCCCGTGACAACATGCAGCCTGCTCACGCCCGGGAGCCTAACCACCGGGGCGACGGGCTACGCTCGGCACCATGACGAAGTGGGAATACGCGACCGTGCCCCTGCTGGTGCACGCGACCAAGCAGATTCTGGACACCTGGGGCGAGGACGGCTGGGAGCTGGTCCAGGTCGTGCCGGGACCGAACAACCCCGAGCAGCTCGTGGCGTACCTCAAGCGGGAGAAGCAGTGAGTGCGGCCGAGGACAGGCTGGCCGAGCTGGGTCTGACCCTGCCCGAGGTCGCCACCCCGGCGGGCGCGTACGTACCGGCGCTGCGCAGCGGCCCGTACGTCTACACCGCCGGCCAGGTCCCGCTGGTGGCGGGCGAGCTGCCGCTGACCGGCAAGGTCGGCGGCGAGGTCACCCCGGAGGAGGCGAAGGAGCTGGCGCGCACCTGCGCCCTCAACGCCCTCGCCGCGGTCAAATCCGTCGCCGGTGACCTGGACCGCATCGCGCGCGTCGTCAAGGTCACGGGCTTTGTCGCCTCTGCCCCGGACTTCACGGGCCAGCCGGGCGTCATCAACGGCGCGAGCGAGCTGCTGGGCGAGGTCCTCGGCGACAAGGGCGTGCACGCGCGCAGCGCGGTCGGCGTCGCGGTGCTGCCGATGGACGCGCCCGTCGAGGTCGAGATCCAGGTCGAGCTGACGGACTGACGGACCGGGGCTGCCGGACCGGCGGGCTGACGGACCGTACGGCCGGTTCCGGTTCGGGTCCCGGCCCGGGTTCCGGTTACGGCGTCCCTCCGGCGACCGTACGGGTGACGGCCTCCCGCCGCGACGGGACGGAGTCCCCCTCGAACATCGGCGCGGGGACCCGTAGCATCCGCCCATGTCGTCCACCACCAACGGCCAGTGGTACCCGCAGGAGTGGCCGGAGCGCATCCGGGCCCTCGCAGCGGGGGAGATCACTCCCGTGCCGCCGCGGCGGGCCGCGACCGTCATGCTCCTCCGGGACACCGACCCGGGCCCCGTCGTCCACATGCTGCGCAGACGCGCCTCCATGGCCTTCGCCGGAGGCGCGTACGCGTATCCGGGCGGCTCCGTCGACGCGCGCGACCAGAGCGACCAGCGTGACCTCGGCTGGGCGGGCCCGACGCGCGCGGAGTGGGCCGAGCGCTTCCGTACGGACGAGGCCACGGCCCAGTCCATCGTCTGCGCCGCCGTCCGCGAGACCTTCGAGGAGTCCGGCGTCCTGCTCGCGGGCCCCGACCCGGAGACGGTCGTCGCCGACACGACGGGCGAGGACTGGGAGGCGGACAGGGCGGCGCTCGTCGCGCACGAGCTGTCCTTCGCCGATCTGCTCGCCCGGCGCGGGCTCGTACTGCGCGGCGATCTGCTGGGCGGCTGGGCGCACTGGATCACCCCGGAGTTCGAGCGGCGCCGCTTCGACACCTGGTTCTTCGTCGCCGCGCTCCCCGAGGGCCAGCGCACCCGCAACGCCTCGACGGAGGCCGACCGCACCGTCTGGACCCGGCCGGCCGACGCGGCCGACGGCTACGACAGGGGCGAGCTGCTGATGATGCCGCCGACGATCGCGACGCTGCGCGAACTGATCCCCTACGGGACGGTCGACGAGGTGCTCGCCGCCTCGGCGCACCGGGATCTGACGCCCGTGCTCGCGAAGGCGCGCATGGAGGGCGACGAGATCGTGCTGAGCTGGCCGGGGCACGACGAGTTCACGAAGCGGGTGCGGACGCACGCCTCCGGTGCGGAAGCCGGTACGGGCGGGGAAGGCCCTGGCGACCCGAGCGGCACCGGCGACACGACGAGGAACGGGACCGCATGACCGACGCCGCCGCACTGCCAGGACAGCCGCGGGGCGGTGCGCTCACCGGGATGGGCACCGCGCGCGCCACCTGCGTCCTCGCGCCCAACCCGTCGCCCATGACGCTCGACGGCACCAACACCTGGATCGTCGCCGAGCCCGGTTCCGACCTCGCCGTCGTCATCGACCCAGGGCCCCTGGACGAGGCGCACCTCAAGAACGTCGTCGCGACGGCCGAGCGCGCCGGGCGGCGGGTGGCGCTCACCCTGCTGACCCACGGCCACCCGGACCACTCGGACGGCGCGGCCCGCTTCGCCGAGCTGACGGGCACGTCCGTACGGGCCCTGGACCCCGCCATGCGGCTGGGCGACGAGGGGCTGGCCGCGGGGGACGTCGTGACGACGGGCGGCCTGGAGCTGCGCGTCGTGCCCACTCCGGGGCACACGGCCGATTCGCTCTGCTTCCATGTACCGGCCGACGCGGCCGTGCTGACCGGCGACACGGTCCTGGGCCGGGGCACCACCGTCGTCGCGCACCCCGACGGGCGGCTCGGCGACTACCTGGACTCCCTGCGCCGCCTGCGCTCGCTGACGGTGGACGACGGCGTCGGCACGGTGCTGCCGGGCCACGGGCCCGTGCTGGACGACGCACAGGGCGCCATCGACTTCTACCTCGCGCACCGCGCCAAGCGCCTGGCCCAGGTGGAGACGGCCGTGGAGAACGGGTACGTCACCTCGTCCGAGGTCGTCGCGCACGTCTACGCGGACGTGGACCGGTCGCTGTGGCCGGCCGCCGAGCTGTCCGTGAAGGCGCAGCTCGACTATCTGGGGGAGCACGGGCTGATCTGAGGCCCGCGTGCACGGACGCGCGCACAAGTAGGCAGAAGTAAGGGGCGCCCTCCAGGGAGGGCGCCCCTTACCTACGTCCTATGTGACCGGATCAGGTCAGCGCGAGCGCTTCGCCAGCCGCTCGATGTCGAGCAGGATCACGGCGCGGGCCTCCAGACGGAGCCAGCCGCGGCCCGCGAAGTCGGCGAGCGCCTTGTTGACCGTCTCGCGGGAGGCGCCGACCAACTGGGCCAGCTCCTCCTGGGTGAGGTCGTGGACGACGTGGATGCCTTCCTCCGACTGGACCCCGAAGCGGCGCGACAGGTCGAGGAGCTGCTTCGCCACTCGCCCCGGAACGTCGGAGAAGACCAGGTCGGACATGGAGTCGTTGGTGCGCCGCAGACGGCGGGCGATGGCCCGCAGCAGCGCGGAGGCGACCTCCGGGCGCGCGTTCAGCCAGGGCTGAAGGTCGCCGTGGCCCAGTCCGAGCAGCTTGACCTCGGTGAGCGCGGAGGCGGTCGCCGTCCGTGGACCCGGGTCGAAGAGGGAGAGCTCGCCAATGAGCTCACCCGGCCCGAGTACGGCCAGCATGTTCTCGCGGCCATCGGGGGAGGTGCGGTGCAGCTTCACCTTGCCCTCGGTGACCACATAAAGACGGTCGCCCGGGTCACCCTCGTGGAACAGGGCCTCCCCGCGGGCGAGCGTCGTCTCGGTCATGGAGGCGCGCAGCTCAGCGGCCTGCTCCTCATCGAGCGCCGCGAAGAGCGGCGCGCGCCGCAGAACGTCGTCCACGAGTTCTCTCCTTGTCGACCTGCCCATGGAGTGCGTCGGTCCCATGATGCCGGACGGTAAAACAGTGCGATCAATCACAAGTTTGACGCACGTGACGCACAGCCCCTACGGCAGGGGGCCGATTGGACCGTTAATTGCCTTCGTGCGGGGCGAATGTCGGTGGTCCCCTTTAGTCTGGCCGAGTGTCCAATACCCCGGTGAGCGCACGGAGAAGGGGGCCGGGCGGGTGACGGCGAAGGAAGATTCCGCTGTGGGCGAACACGCGCCCGTAAAACAGGCAAAAGGGGCAAGCGTGGCGAAGAGTGCCGCCGATCAGGGGGCCCGTAAGCCCGCCAAGAAGTCCGCGTCGGTGAAGAAGACGGCTCCGGCCAGCGGAAACGCCAAGAAGGCCGCCCCGGCCAAGAAGACCACCTCCGCGAAGAAGGCCGTCGGCGCGAAGAAGACCGCTCCCGCCAAGAAGGCGGCCCCCGCGAAGAAGACCGCCGCGAAGGCGGCCAAGCCAGTGAAGGCCGCGAAGCCCGAGTCGCGGGCCACCATCGTGCGCCGGGCGCGCCGCATCAACCGCGAGCTGGCCGAGGTGTACTACTACGCACACCCCGAGCTGGACTTCGAGAACCCCTTCGAGCTGCTCGTCGCCACCGTCCTCTCGGCCCAGACCACGGATCTGCGGGTCAACCAGACGACGCCGGCGCTCTTCGCCGCCTACCCCACCCCCGAGGACATGGCGGCGGCCGATCCCGAGCACCTCGAGGAGCTGCTCAGGCCCACGGGCTTCTTCCGCGCCAAGGCGAAGTCCCTGCTCGGGCTCTCGGCCGGGCTGCGGGACGAGTTCGGCGGCGAGGTGCCCGGGACCATAGAAGAGCTGGTCAAGCTGCCCGGTGTGGGCCGTAAGACCGCCTTCGTCGTGCTGGGCAACGCGTTCGGGGTCCCCGGGCTGACGGTGGACACCCACTTCGGGCGGCTCGTGCGGCGCTGGCGGCTGACGGAGCAGACCGATCCGGTGAAGGTGGAGGCCGAGATCGCCGACATCCTCCCGAAGAGCGAGTGGACGATGTTCTCGCACCGGACGATCTTCCACGGCCGCCGCATCTGCCACTCCCGCAAGCCCGCCTGCGGCGCCTGCCCGATCGCGCATCTGTGCCCGTCGTACGGCGAGGGCGAGACGGACCCGGAGAAGGCGAAGAAGCTGCTCAAGTACGAGATGGCGGGGCAGCCGGGGCAGCGTCTTAAGCCCCCGGCCGACTTCCCAGGGCCGCCCGCACCGCCCCTCGGCGCGTCCACGACCGCCTCCGCCGCCTCAGCAGCCTCTGCCGCCTCCGCGTCCACCGTCGTCTCCGTGTCCGCCTCAGCGGGCGCCGGAGCCGCCGAGTGAGCGGAGCCCGCCCCCGTTCCGCGCACGACGGCACGCACGGCACGCACAGCACGTACGGCCCGTCGGACGGCCCGCACAGCCCCGGCGCCGGTTCTGGTGACGGCCACGGGCCCGGCCGCTCTCCGGCCGACGTGGGCGCCCCGGACGTCCTAGGCGACGTCGAGGTCAGCGACCGGGACCTGCCCGGCTGGCTGGCCCCCGTGGCCCGAGCGGCCCGCACCGTCGCGCCCGAGCAGCTGAGCAGGTTCCTGCCGCCGGCGGACGGCGGCGGGCGGCCCTCGGCCGTCCTCGTGCTCTTCGGCGAGGGCCAGCGCGGCCCCGAGCTGCTGCTCATGGAGCGGGCCTCCAGCCTGCGCTCCCACGCGGGCCAGCCGTCCTTCCCCGGCGGCGCGCTCGACCCCGAGGACGGCGACCCGCTCGGCGAGGGCCCGCTGCGTGCCGCGCTGCGCGAGGCGGAGGAGGAGACCGGGCTCGATCCGGCCGGGGTGCGGATCTTCGCGACGCTCCCCGCGCTCTACATCCCCGTCAGCGGCTTCGTCGTCACGCCCGTGCTGGGCTGGTGGCGCGAGCCCACGCCCGTCGCGCCCGTGGATCCGGCCGAGACCGCGCGCGTGTTCACGGTGCCGGTCGCCGAGCTGACCGACCCCGCCAACCGCGCCACGTCCGTCCACCCCTCGGGCCACAGGGGTCCCGCCTTCACCGTCGGAAACGCGCTCGTCTGGGGGTTCACGGCCGGGGTGATCGACCGGATTCTGCACTATGCCGGATGGGAGCGCCCGTGGGACCGCGAGAAGCGTGTCCCGCTCGACTGGCACGCATGAGACGGTGGCTCTCGTGAATGTGCTGGACATCGTGCTGTGGCTGGCCGCCGTGTGGTTCGCGGCCGTCGGTTATCGCCAGGGTTTCGTCGTCGGTGTGCTGTCCGTTGTCGGGTTTCTCGGGGGCGGACTCGTCGGCATCCTCGTGCTTCCCGTCGTCTGGAAGGCCGTCTCCGACGGGGCCTCTCCTGGCACGTTCGGTGTCGTGGTGGCGGTGGTCATCGTCATCGTCCTGGCCTCCGTCGGCCAGGCGGGCACCACGCACCTGGGCAACAAGCTGCGGCAGCACATCACCTGGAACCCCGCGCGCGCCCTCGACGCGGCGGGCGGCGCGCTCGTCAACGTGCTCGCGATGCTGCTGGTCGCCTGGCTGATCGGCGCGGCCCTCGCCGGTACGTCGCTGCCCACGCTCGGCAAGGAGGTGCGCGACTCGCGGGTGCTCCAGGGCATCTCCCGGGTGATGCCGGAGATGGCCAACACCTGGTTCACCAACTTCTCCTCGGTGCTCGCGCAGAACGGTCTGCCCCAGGTCTTCTCGCCCTTCTCCAACGAGCCCATCACCTCCGTGCCCGCGCCCGACCCGAAGCTGGCCCAGAGCCCCGTCGCCGCGCAGGCCAAGCAGAGCATCGTCAAGGTGCTGGGCACGGCGTCGAGTTGCGGCAAGGTCCTGGAGGGGACGGGCTTCGTCTTCGGGCAGCAGCGCGTGATGACGAACGCGCACGTCGTCGGCGGTGTGGACGAGCCGACGGTGCAGATCGGCGGCGAGGGCAGGCTCTACGACGCGCGGGTCGTCCTCTACGACTGGGAGCGGGACATCGCCGTCCTCGACGTACCGGGGCTCCAGGCCCCCGCGCTCCGCTTCACCGACGACGACGCCTCCAGCAGCGACGACGCCATCGTCGCGGGCTTCCCCGAGAACGGCGCCTTCGACGTCCGCTCCGCGCGCGTGCGCGGCCGGGTCGACGCCAACGGCCCGGACATCTACCACCGGGGCACCGTCCGCCGCGACGTCTACTCGCTCTACACCACCATCCGCCAGGGCAACTCCGGCGGACCGCTGCTCACGCCCGAAGGCGAGGTCTACGGCGTCGTCTTCGCCAAGTCCCTCGACAACCCCGACACCGGCTACGCGCTCACGGCCGACGAGGTGCGCGAGGACATCGCGAAGGGACGCACCGCACAGCGCGAGGTCGATACGGAAGGCTGCGCGATGTGACGCGGTGACGTGACGGGCGGCGAGGCCGCCGCGCGAGCGGCGGGCCCGTCAGCCGGGACTCGGCCGGGATTCAGCCGCGCGAGTGCCGCAGGCGTGCGCCGAACCAGCGCGCCCTGCGGCGGAGCAGGTGGGGAATTCCCGGATCGGGGTTCTGGGGATGGTGGCGGTCCATGCGCTGGGCAGGGACCTTCTCCCTCAGAATGCTGCGGTTACGTGCCACGTCACGGTAGTCGTGCGTCCAGCCCATACAGCGCACTGTGCCCGCGCCCCATGGTCAGTAACCGCTTCGGGGGCATCCAATCGGCCTATGCTGGGGGCATTTTTACGACCCCCCGTACGGCCGCCCGCCGGGTCGCGGGAACCCCGCCGGGGGAACTAGCGGTCCGGCTCCGGGTCCTTGAGCCAGCTCACCAGCTCCGCCGTGAACGCCGCCGGATCCTCCTCGTGCGGCCAGTGTCCCAGGCCGTCGAAGAGCCGCCAACGGTACGGCGCCTCGACGTACTCCCCCGACCCCGCCGCGCTCCGGGTGCGCAGTACCGGATCGAGTGAACCGTGCAGGTGGAGCGTCGGCACACGCACGGGGCGCTTCATGCGCCGGTTGAACTGGATGCCGTCGGGCCGCGCCATCGAGCGCACCATCCAGCGGTACGGCTCGATCGAGCAGTGCGCCGTCGAGGGGATGCACATGGCGCGCTGATAGCGCTCGACGGCCGCGTCGTCCAGGTGGTCCGACATCTTCGGGCCCGACCACTCCCGTACGAGCCGCCCGACCAGCGCTCCGTCGTCCGCGACGAGTTGACGCTCCGGCACCCACGGCCGCTGGAACCCCCAGATGTAGGAGCCCGCCGAGGTCTGCCGCAGGTCGCCCAGCATCGAGGCGCGCCAGCGCCTCGGGTGGGGCATCGACGCGACGGCCAGCCGCCGGATCAGCTTGGGGCGCATGACCGCGGCCGTCCACGCGAGGTAGCCGCCCAGATCGTGCCCGACCAGCGCCGCGTCCGGCTCGCCGAGGGAGCGGATGACGCCGGTGACGTCGAGGGCGAGGTTGGCCGGATCGTAGCCCCGGGGCGTGCGGTCGCTGCCGCCGACGCCGCGCAGGTCCATCGCGACGGCGCGGTACCCCGCCTCGGCGAGTGCCGGGAGCTGGTGCCGCCAGGCCCACCAGTACTGCGGGAAGCCGTGCAGCAGCAGCACCAGCGGCCCGTCGCCCATCTCCGCGATGTGGAACCGTGCCCCGTTGGCCGCCACGTCCCGGTGGGTCCAGGGGCCTTCGGGTCGTACGACTGTCGCGGGGCTGTCGGGGAGCGTCATACGGACGAGCGTGTCACATGCTCGTCCTTGGGGCGGACCGTCGAACCGTCCGGCTTCACGAACACCTGGCCGTCGGAGCCCGCGCGGGCGGCGCGCGGGTGCGGCTTGACGTTCGAGAGGACGGCGGCGGTCTCCTTCGCGGAGGCGATGGACTTCTCCGGGGGCTTGATCTTCTTGAACTTGGCGACCGCCGCCAGCACCAGGATCAGGGCCAGCACGATGAAGGCGCCGCCCACGATCAGGAAGGACCAGGCGAGGCCGAGCCCCAGGTTGTGGATGCCGTAGGCGGCGGCGAAGCTCAGCACAGGGAGCGAGAAGAGGAGCAGCACGCCCGCCGCGATCGCGGCGCCGCCGCCGATCGCCCCCCGCTTCACGTCCTGCCGGATCTCGGCCTTGGCCAGCGCGATCTCGTCGTGCACCAGCGCGGACATCTCGGCGGTTGCCGCGGCGACCAACTGGCCGAGGCTGCGGCCGTCGTCGGCTGCGCTCATCGGTATCTCCCTCTTCTCTTGACTCTCTTGACCCGTGCTGCTCGATGCTCTGCTGTCACTCTGTACCGCTCCGGGTGACGTGTCACGCCGGGGGTGGGCGTATTCCCCCGTGCCCCATCAGCATGCCGGACCATCGTCCGTCACGCGTCGGCGCGCGGCCACCTCGACGGGCCGTACGGGAACGACGGCGCTACGGGGTCCCGTACGGGAACGGCTGAGGGGCGCCCGGCCGTGCCGGACGCCCCTCAACCCTCACTCGGCCTGGACCGCCGGGCCCAGTCCTCGCTCAGTCCTCGCTCGACGCGCTCGGCAGCTTGTCCTGGATCAGGTTCATCACCGAGGAGTCGGTCAGCGTGGAGACGTCGCCCAGGGCGCGGTTCTCCGCCACGTCGCGCAGCAGGCGCCGCATGATCTTGCCCGAGCGGGTCTTGGGCAGCTCGGCCACCGGCAGGATCCGCTTCGGCTTGGCGATCGGGCCGAGCTGCTTGGCCACGTGCGAGCGCAGCTCCTCGCTCAGCCCCTCGTCCTCGGCCGCCGTGCCGCGCAGGATGACGAAGGCGACGATGGCCTGCGTCGTCTGCGGGTCCGTCGCGCCGACGACGGCCGCCTCGGCGACCTTGGGGTGCGAGACGAGGGAGGACTCGACCTCGGTCGTCGAGATGTTGTGCCCGGAGACGAGCATCACATCGTCCACCCGGCCCAGCAGCCAGATGTCGCCGTCGTCGTCCTTCTTGGCGCCGTCGCCCGCGAAGTACTTGTTCTCGAAGCGCGACCAGTACGTGTCGAGGAAGCGCTTGTCGTCGCCCCAGATGGTGCGCAGCATCGACGGCCACGGCTCGGTGAGCACCAGATAGCCGCCCCCGCCGTCGGGCACCTCGTTCGCGTCGTCGTCCACGACCGTCGCGGCGATGCCGGGCAGCGGGATCTGCGCGGATCCCGGCTTGGTCTCGGTGACGCCGGGCAGCGGGCTGATCATGATGCCGCCGGTCTCCGTCTGCCACCAGGTGTCCACGACGGGCGTGCGGTCGCCGCCGATGTGGTGCCGGTACCAGACCCACGCCTCCGGGTTGATCGGCTCGCCGACGGAGCCGAGGACGCGCAGCGAGGACAGGTCGAACTTCGCCGGGATGTCGTCGCCCCACTTCATGGCGGCGCGGATCGCGGTGGGCGCGGTGTAGAGGATGGTGACGCCGTACTTCTGCACGATCTCCCACCAGCGGCCCTTGTGCGGGGAGTCGGGCGTGCCCTCGTAGAGCACCTCGGTCGCCCCGTTGGCCAGCGGCCCGTAGACGATGTACGAGTGCCCCGTCACCCAGCCGACGTCCGCCGTGCACCAGAAGACGTCGGACTCCGGCTTGAGGTCGAAGACGGCGCTGTGGGTGTAGGCGACCTGCGTCAGGTAGCCGCCGGTCGTGTGGAGGATGCCCTTCGGCTTACCGGTGGTGCCGGAGGTGTAGAGGATGAAGAGCGGGTGCTCGGCGTCGAAGTTCTCCGGCGTGTGCTGCTCGCTCTGCCGCTCGACGACGTCGTGCCACCAGACGTCGCGGCCCTCGGTCCACTCGATGTCCTCCTGGCCTGTCCGCTTGACCACCAGCACGTTGCGGACGTTCTCGGTGCCGGGGCGGGTCAGCGCCTCATCGACGGCGGGCTTGAGCGCGGAGGCGCCGCCCTTGCGGTAGCCGCCGTCGGCCGTGACGACCACGCGGGCGTCGGCGTCCTCGATGCGGGTGGCCAGCGCGTCGGCCGAGAAGCCGCCGAAGACCACCGAGTGCGGGGCGCCGATACGGGCGCACGCCAGCATCGTGACCACCGTCTCCGGGATCATCGGCAGATAGACGGCGACGCGGTCACCGGCCTTGACGCCCAGCTCCGTGAGCGCGTTGGCGGCCTTGGAGACCTCGCGCTGGAGATCGGCGTAGGTGAGGGAGCGGGAATCGCCGGGCTCACCCTCGAAGTGGAGGGCCACCCTGTCCCCGTTGCCCGCCTCGACGTGGCGGTCGACGCAGTTGTACGCGACGTTCAGCTTGCCGTCGGCGAACCACTTGGCGAAGGGCGGGTTCGACCAGTCGAGTGTCTCGGTCGGCTCGGTGCCCCAGCTCAGGCGCCGCGCCTGCTCGGCCCAGAAGCCCAGCCGGTCGGCCTTCGCCTGCTCGTATGCCCCCGCGGTGACATTGGCGTTCGCCGCCAGTTCGGCGGGTGGCGCGAACCTCCGCTCCTCCTTGAGCAGATTGGCCAGGTTGGCCGAGCTTTCGTTGCTCACGACTTCTCCCTTTCCCAGGGTGTCCGCATGTGTCCCAGGCCATAGCTCATCAGCCGGTACACCCCCATGACAAGGGCCCTCGGAGAAATTGGTTTAGACCTGTCAGCCATGTCATGGGGTACGGGTCCGGCGGCCTCGCGCCTGCCCGGTGCGGGGGAGGGGGCCCGTCAGGCGAGGGTGCGCGCCAACTCGGCCGCGTCGTCGAGGCCGTTCGGGGTGCGGGACCCGGGGGCGGCGCCGGAACCGGGGCCGGAGGCGGGGTCGGCGCCAGGGGTGGACGCGGTTCCGGTGCCAGGGGCGGTGCCGTTGCCGGTGCCGTTCCCGGCCGTCGTGTCGTCCGTCGCCGCCGCTATCGCCGCCGCCGTCGCGCTGCGGTCCCGCGCCACCTCGATCGACGCCATGACACGGGCGCCCCTGTCGGGCGCCATGTCCAGGCGTCCGAGCACCGCGGGCACGGCCACGGACGGCATGATGCAGTGGTAGAGGCTGGAGGCCCGCTCGCACACGTCCTCGTAGTCGGAGAACGTCTGGGACATCCCCTGGATGCCGGCGAACGCGCCGACGATCATTTCAGCGGTCTGCTTCGTGGAGACGTGCGGCAGCAGTTCGCCGCTCTCACGGGCCATCTCCAGTTGTCCCCACACCTCTTGGGACCAGCGCAGATACGGGAGGCGACGGTCCGGGGCGCCCCGGCCGCCGCGTTCGACGGTGAGCCGGACGCTGCCGCGTACGAGCGGGTCGTGCTTCAGCAGATGCCCCACCAGCATGCCCTGGTCCAGCATCCGCTGGAGCTTCAGCGGCTGTTCGGGAGGCGCCGGGACGGAGCTGACCTGTACGTCCAGTACGGCCTGTGCCAGTTCCTTCTTGGAGGCGAAGTGGAAGTACAGCGCCCCCTTCGTCACGCCCGCCGTCCGCAGGATGTCGGAGATCGTGGCGGCTTCGTACCCGATGTTGCCGAACACCTCGGCGGCGGCGCGCACGATCGTGGCCTTGGTCCGCGCTGCTCGCTGTTGCTGTGGCATGCCCTCTCCGTCTCTCGCCGCATCTGACACCAGCGGGGGTGCTCAGAACCGCACGGACAGTATCCATGGTTCGCTCGTAAAAGACCGTGCGGTTCATATTCTGGCAGCTTCGTCGCACCGGCCTTACGGGTGCGGGGCGCCATGACACGCTCGCCATAGGTTCCACACCCTGATGGCACGGCCGTGACCGGAAACCGCGGGGGACTGCGGGAAACCGCGTGGAACCGCCACGCATCGCCTCCGGAGGTAAACAATCCGTCAATCCGGTTTCGTCTTGCGCACGCAGAGTGTCCTGTTCATGCGGGGGCGAAGGGGATGCGTGAGTGTGGGCGCGGGTCCGGGTCCGGGTCCGGGTCCGGGTCCGCGCTCGGGCCGGGGCCGGGGAAGACGCCGTCGCCCCCGCGGCGGGGGAGGGCGCGGGGGCGACGGGCGGCCGGGCCGCGAACGGCCCTCGTGGTTCAGGCGGGTGCGAGCGCGAGGGCGTCGGACCAGTCGGCCTCGGAACCGGCGGCACGCAGCGGCCAGGGACTCTGCTCGGCCATCAGCGCGGGCAGTGACAGCTCCCACAGCTCGCTCAGCCATGTGTGCACTTCGACGCCCGGTTCGAGCTGGTGCGGCTGCGAACCGGAGACGAGCGACATCGCCAGCGCCGCCACCGAGTGGGGCGCGAGGTCCCGCCGCAGGCTCTGGTCCTTCTCGGCCTCCATGGCGACCTCCATGAAGCACTCCTGCCAGTTGGCGAAGGAGTGCACCGACGGGTCGGAAGGAGTGCAGCGCTCGCGGGTCAGCCGCACTCCCGCGCGGGTCGTCTCGTCGTGCGCGAGCTGCTGCGCGGTCGCGTGCGTCATGTCGATGAGCGTCTGGAGCGCGGGGACGTCCCTGGCGCGCAGTTGCTCCATGCGGGCGCGTGCCGTCGAGCACGCCAGGAGCTGGACGGTGTCGGCCAGCTCGGCCTTGCTCGCGAAGTGGAACGACAGGGCGCCCTTGCTGACTGCTGCCATGCTGCTGACCTCGGAGAGCGTGGCCCGTTCGTAGCCCACGCGGTCGAACATCGTCGCAGCCGCCAACGTCAGGGCGGTCCTTGTGCGTTCGGCCCTTTCTTGCCTCATGTGTGGATTCCTTCAGCCGATCCGGCACGTGGTCGGCGAGCCGGTGGGGACACGGGCAGGGAATGATCAACGTCCTGTCAAGAATAAAAACGGCATGTACGGTTTGTCAACGGTCGGTCACTGTCCGGATGTTGCCCGGAACGCTCGGAAACCGCAAGGGGAGGCAAAGCGGTTGATCTTTGCAGTTCAGAGGCGTCTTTCTCTGTGAAATGCCTGTGCGTTGGCTGTGTGGGGTGTAGTCGCGCAAGGACGCGTGGTGACCAAATCGGCGTTCCACTGATGGTCAACGTCGCGTCCCATACCTGTAAAACAGGCATCCCGGTTTGTTAGAGTCGCGAGGAGGCCACGCTCGCCGGGGCGCGACCGCATCCGAACTCCCTTCGCAGACGGGGACGTCCGAAACAGAAGAAGACGTCCGAGTCCGGACCCGAGGGAGTCCCCCGACCGCTTCGCTCATATCCGGCCGCAGGCAAGGGGGAGTGCGTGAGTAAGCCCGAGTCCCGTCTCCAGCACACGGTGCCGTCAGCCGTCGCCGACGAACTGGCCTCAGACGTCTTCGCCTCCCTCCCCAGAAGTGACCAGCGCCGCAAGGCACGTCAGTACGTGCGCGGCCTGCTGGAGGCCGAAGGGCGCAAGTCCATCCGCAAGATCGCCGCACTCACGGGCGAGCGCGCGGCCGAGCAGAGCCTCCAGCACTTCGTGAGCTGCTCCACCTGGCCGTGGGACGTGGTGCGGGCGACGCTCGCGCGGCGCATGGAGACGGTGGTCCGCCCCTCCGCCTGGGTGGTGCGGCCGTTGGTGATCCCCAAGGCCGGATCGCGCTCCGTGGGCGTGGGCCGCAGGCTCGTTCCCGAACTGGGCCAGGTCATCAACTGCCAGCGCGCGTACGGCGTCTGGCTCGCGAACGACGCGGTGAGCTGGCCGGCGCACTGGCGGCTCGACCTCCCGGCCTCCTGGACGGACGACCCCACGAGCCGCCGCGAGGCCGATCTGCCCGACTGGGCCGCCGCCGAGAGCCCGTCCCTGGGCATCGCGCGGGCCGCCGTCGAGATGGCCGAGGGAGGCTGGGGCCTCGCCCGCCGCCCGGTGGTGCTCGACGCGGGTGACGGGGGCGACGACGGCACGGGCGCCGCGGTGCTCGCAGCGGCCGGACTGCCCTTCATCGCCCGGATCAGCGGCACGGCCGGGGTCGTACCGACCGACGCGCCGGTTCCGGGGCGGGGGCGCGGGCTCGTTCCCGCGCACGAGGTGATGTGCGCGGTGCGCGGGCTGCGGCGGCCCGTGGAATGGCTGGATCCCGAAGGGGCTCCGCTGCGGACGAGCCTGGCGGCCAAGGTGCCGGTGACGGTGCGGAACCTCGCGCCGTACACGCGGACGGGCGTCCTCGCGGGAGCGGGGCCGGGGCCGGGGGCGGCAGCGGGGGCGGGTTCCGGCGGGGTTTCCGGTGTGCGCTACGGCGGTGGTGCGGGGGCCGCCGGCGGGCGGGTCCCTGGACCGAGACGCGGGCGCGTCGCGGGGGCCGGGGCCGGGGGCGGGGCCGCTGCCGTGCCGGGCGTCGTTCCCGGGCGGACCGCCGGGGCGATGGCGCGGCCCGGACTCTGCCTGCTGGGCGAGTGGGAGCACCCGTACCGCTGGCCCGTGCGGTTCTGGCTGACCGATCTTGTGGGCGTACCGGCGGGTGTGCTGCTGCGCCTGACGAAACTCACCCGTCGCGTCGACCGCGACCTCACCGAAGTGGCCGACGCCGTGGGCGTCCGCGACTTCGAAGGGCGCACCTTCCCTGGTTGGCACCGCCACACCACGTTGACCTCGGTCGCACACGGGGCAGCGGTGCTGGCGACGGCGCGTGGGGCGCGGGTAAGGAGCGGGACCCCTGGACCCCGCTCCTTACCCGGCATGCTGTCACTGCCCGGCGCGGCCCAGGGCCGTACGGGCTGACGGGGCTGCTCGGGCTCGGGCTGACCGGGCTGACTGGGCCGACCGGGCCCGGCCCGTCATCGCGGCTCCCTCACCTCCAGGGGGCCGGGGTGCTCGGGGCGTTCCGGCTGCTCCAAGGGTTCCGGGTGCTCCGGGCGGACGGGAGCGAAGACGACGCCCCCGGGCGCGTCGGTACCGGTGCCGTCCAGGACGTACGCCTGTGCTCGTGCGACGTCGAAGTACATCCCGTGCAGCTCCAGCGAACCCTCCCGCAGCCGACGGGCCACGCACGCGTGCGCGCTCAAGTGCTCCAACTGCTGCACCACGTTGTGCAGGCACAGCGCCTCGATCTCGTCCGCGATGTCGCGGTCCTCGATGCGCGGGCCGCAGCCGGAGCCGTCGGCTCCGCCCTCGCCGCCCCCGTCGCCGGGTGTTCCCAGGCGCTTCAGGCTGGGGTGGCCGTGGCGCAGCCAGCGGCTGAGCGGTGAACCGGCGCCGTCGTATGCCTCGTTGAGGCCGGAGCCGGAGCCGGAGCCGGAGCCGGAGCCGGAGCCGGAGCCGGAGCCGGAGCCGGAGCCGGGCCCCGGACCCGGACCGGAGCCCGGGACACCCGTGGTGTGCAGGGCCTGCATCGCCCCGCATCCGGAGTGCCCGCACACGGTGATGGACTCAACCTTCAGCACGTCCACCGCGTATTCGATGGCCGCCGCCACCGACTCGTCCCCCGACTCCTCGCCGGGCGGCGGCACAAGGTTGCCGACATTGCGCACGGTGAAGAGATCACCAGGCCCGCTGGAGGTGATCATGCTGGTGACCAGCCGGGAGTCGGCGCAGGTCAGGAAGAGCTGCGAGGGCTGCTGCCCCTCCTTCGCGAGCCGCGCCAGCTCCTCCCGTACGAGCGGTGCCGTGATGCGCTGGAAGTTGCGCACCCCGCCCAGCAGTTGCCCGCGCCTCGGCGTCACGGCCTGCTGCTGACCGGATCTCGGTCTGGTGCAGTGGTGATTGCGCCAGGGCGTCCAGGGGGTGCAGCTGTGCGCGGACGCCGGCTCCGCGATCCGGTGACCCGTGCGCCCCGTGATCTCCACTTCCCCGCCCTTGGCCGTGTGCGAGCCCCGCCAGTCCTGGAGGGATTCGTAGGCCGCGTGATCCATGAACGAACCGTCCAGTTCCACCACCGCTTTTTCCCCTTCCGGTACCTGTGCCAGTGCCCGGCTCAGCCGGGGCACCGCGAGAAACGTCAACTGCCCCCGCACCCGCACCCGGTGCTCCCCTCCCGGGACCTGCTCGTGGGTGATGCGCGTGCGCGTCAGCCGGTGCAGCGCCGTGGCCACGGCGACCGCGATGCCGATCACGACGCCCTGGAGGACGCCCGCGAGGACGACGCCGGTGATCGTGACGGCGTAGACCAGGAACTCGCGGTTCCTGTGCACGTTCCTGATGTGCGCGAAGCTGACCATCTGGATGCCGACCACCATCACGAGGGCGGCCAGCGACGCCAGCGGGATCAGCTCCAGCGCCCCCACGAGCAGCAGCGCGGCCAGCGCCACCCACACCCCGTGCAGCACCGTGGATCTTCTGGAGACCGCTCCGGCCCGTACGTTCGCCGAGCTCCGCACGGCGCCGCCCGAGAGCGGCAGGCCGCCGAGCGCGCCGGAGGCCACGTTCGCGATGCCCTGGCCGCGCAGCTCCTTGTCGAGATCGGAACGCGGCCCCGTCGGACCCGGGCGCTCCGCCTCCAGTTTGTCGACGGCGACCGACGAGAGCAGCGACTCCAGGCTCGCCACCAACGTCACCGTCAGCACGGCCGCCACCAGGCCCAGCAGCGGGCCTTGCGGGCTCTCGGGCAGCACGTGACTGCGCCATGACGGCAGGTGCACCTTGGGCAGTCCGGGAGCGGCCACCGCCGCCACCGCCGTGGCGAGGACCACGGCTACCAGCGCCGCCGGGACGCGCTTGGCTCTGTTGCCCGCGCGCCCGGGAAGCCGTGGCCACAGGAGCAGCACCGCGATGGTCAGCAGCCCGATGGCCGGTGCGGCGGGCGACAGCCCCGAGAGCTGGGCGGGAAGCGCGAACAGGTTGGTGATCGTGTTGCCCTCTGGCTGGCCGCCGAGCACCACGTGGAGCTGGGCGACGGCGATCGTGATCCCGATGCCCGCGAGCGTGCCGTGCACGACGGCGGGGCTGACGGCGAGCGCGCCGCGCGCCACCTTCAGCATCCCCAGAAACAGTTGGACGATCCCGGCGAGCACGGTGATGGCGCAGGTGGTGCGCCAGCCGTAGATCTGGATCAGCTCGGCCGTGACCACCGTCAGCCCCGCGGAGGGGCCGCTGATCTGGAGCGGTGTCCCGCCCAGCAGCCCGGCGACGATCCCGCCCACCGCCGCGCCCACCAGCCCCGACTGGAGCGGGGCCCCGACGGCGATGGCCAGGCCGAGGGAGAGGGGGATGGCGATGAGGAAGACGGTGATGGAGGCCGACAGATCGCGAGCGAGCCCGGACCGTCCCGTATGGCCTCCGTTTCCGGCTCCGCTTCCGTCGCTGTTTCTGTTTCTGTCTCTCTTTCCGGCTTCGTGTTCCGCGCCGGGGGAGGTCTCCGGCGGCGCGTCGGGCGTGCGCCGTCCCGGCCATCGCGAACGCGCCGCACGCGCCTGCGTACGGGCGGCCGCAGCCGCACTGGCGGAGTCGCGGGAGGCCCACGAGTACGGCGAACCGTGGTCGTGATCGTGTTCGTGGGCGTGATCGGGGCCATGAACGTGGCCGTGGTCGTAGGCGTGCGGGAGGTCGTTGGTGTGGGACCCGGCGGCAGGGCCGTTCCGGGAAGCACAGGGATCGGGGGTGCGCCGACTGTGGGCGGCAGTAGCGCGCACAGGGGTACAGGCGGACATCGTGTCTCCTTCGCGGCGGCACGGTGTGTAACCGTCTGACTACTCTCAAGCGTTGGTAAACGAACCGTAATGCCATGTAAAGGCCGGAGGGAACCCCTGTCGGCCCATACGGGAGGCCGTTCCACCCAAGGAGTGAACAGTCATCCGGATGCCCTTGTCGTATTTATTCATCTTGGGCGCTATGTCACGTTTTATGTGACCGCGTTTGCCGCTGGTCGTGGAATCGGCGGGCACGGCAAGGGAGAGGTGGGCCGATGACAGCCACGCGAAGCCGGGTCGCGGCAGTGGCCGCCGGAGTGGCCGCCGGACTGGCGCTGACCGCGACGATCAGCGGTTGTTCGGGCGGCGGGCACGGGGGTGACGGCGGTTCGGCACCGGAGGAGAAACCGGAGCAGCAGACCCGGACCATCGGCGACGGCTCGATGTCCGTCACGGGGCGCCAGCCGCACCAGCCGAGACCCAGAAAGCTGCGTCCGGGCGAGAGGCCGCCGCAGTTCGTGGTCTTCTCCTGGGACGGTGCGGGCGAGGACGGCAAGAAGCTCTTCTCGCGCTTCCGCGAGATCGGCAACAAGTACGGCGCCACCCAGACCTACTTCCTGAGCGGGATCTATCTGCTGCCCGAGGGCAAGGCGCGGCACTACGACCCGCCGGGCCACCGCAGGGGCGCCTCCGACATCGGCTACCTCAAGGACAGGAACGTCAGGGCCACCCTCCGGCAGGTGCGCGAGGCGTGGCTCGACGGCAGTGAGATCGGCACCCACTTCAACGGGCACTTCTGCGGCCCCGGCGGGGTCGGTGACTGGTCGGTCGACCAGTGGAAGAGCGAGATCAACCAGGCGAAGTGGTTCGTGGGGAACTGGAAGTCGACCACGGGCTGGGAGGCCCTCGACGCGCTCCCCTTCGACTACGAACGTGAGCTGGTCGGGGGCCGCACCCCCTGTCTGGAGGGCCGGGACAATCTCGTCAAGGCGGCCCGGCAGATGGGCTTCCGCTACGACTCCAGCGGCAACGGCACCCAGGTCTGGCCTGGCAAGCGCGGCGGCCTGTGGGACCTGCCGCTCCAGCAGGTCCCGATGCCCGGCCACGGGTACGAGACGCTCGCGATGGACTACAACTTCCTCGCGAACCAGTCCGTGACCGTCGACGGGCCCGTCGAGAAACGCCCGTACTACAAGCGGCAGATGCGCGGCGGCCTGCTCGCCGGGTTCGAGCGCGCCTACGAGGGCAACCGCGCCCCGATGATCATCGGCAACCACTTCGAGGACTGGAACGGCGGCATCTACATGGACGCCGTCGAGGACGTCATGAAGACCGTGTGCCGGAAGGCGGACGTCCGCTGTGTCTCCTTCCGGCAGCTCACCGACTGGCTCGACGCGCAGGATCCCGAGGTCCTCAGCAAGCTCCGCACCCTGGAGGTCGGCGAGCGCCCAGAGAAGGGCTGGGCCTCCTTCCTCGCGGGCAGCCGTTCGCATCTGATGTCGCGCTGACGGTCCGCCAGGGCCCCGGGATTCTCAGGGTTCCCGGGGGCCGGGCGCCGCTGTGAAGCGGCGCCCGGAAGCCGTCGGGGACAGGCAAGGGAGGCGCGGCCCGTCAGGCGGGCTGCGGCTCGGGCTCCTCGCGCAGGACGAAGGACGGGTCGACCTGCGCCGCCAGGTCGGTGCCCGTCCGCTCGTTGCCCCAGCTCTCCGCGTTGCGCAGGTGGAAGTGCACCATCTGCCGCGTGTAGCGCTCCCAGTCGCGGGCCTCGTAGGCGCCGTCCGCGGCCTCCGACAGGGCCTCCAGCGCGCTCCGGTTCCCCTCCTCCAGCTCGGCGAACGGGCGGGGGCGGCCCTTCTCCATGGCGCGGACCCAGTCCGAGTGGCCGACGGTGAGCAGCAGGTCCTCGCCGACCTCCTCGCGCAGGAAGTCGGCGTCGTCCTGGCTCTGCACCTTGTTGCCCACGACCTTCAGCGCGACGCCGAAGTCCCGCGCGTACTCCTTGTACTGCCGGTAGACCGACACGCCCTTACGGGTGGGCTCCGCGACGAGGAAGGTCATGTCGAAACGGGTGAACATGCCGGACGCGAAGGAGTCGCTGCCGGCGGTCATGTCGACGACGACGTACTCCTCCCGCCCGTCCACGAGGTGGTTCAGGCACAGCTCCACCGCGCCCGTCTTCGAGTGGTAGCAGGCGACGCCGAGGTCGGAATCGGTGAAGGGGCCGGTCGCCAGCAGCCTGATGCCGCCTCCTTCGAGGGCGACGGGGCGCGCGCAGGCGTCGTAGACCGGGTTGTCCTCGGTGATCCGCAGCAGCCGTGAGCCCTCGCCGGGAGGCGTCGTCTTGATCATGGACTCGGCGGAGGCGATCCGCGGGTTGGAGCCGCGCAGATACTCCTTGATCAGTGGCAACTGGGCCCCCATCGCCGGAAGCGCCGCCGACTCCGCGTCGTCGAGCCCGAGGGCCGCGCCGAGGTGCTGGTTGATGTCGGCGTCCACGGCGACGACCGGGAGGTGCCGTGCGGCCAGATGACGGATGAAGAGCGAGGACAGCGTCGTCTTGCCGCTGCCACCCTTGCCAACGAAAGCGATTTTCATGAACAAGAGCGTAGTCATCGCGAGCGCTCCAGGCTGGCGCTCGGACCGCGAAGTCCACCCGATCGTGGGTGGCCACGTAATGTCGTACGCATGAGTAGCACCGCTGATCCCCTGGCGCCGCTGGGCGCGCTCCCCGGCGTGAACGACGCCGTGGACTCCGTACGGAAGGCCGTGGACAGGGTCTACGGGCACCGCGTCATGCGCCGTCGCAGCAGTGAGGTGACCGCCGAGGCGGCACTGCGCGGGGCGCGGGCCTCGGCCGCGCTGGACGGCGCCGACTGGGAACTGGAAGAGGTGCGGCGGCGCACCGACTTCGGCGTCGAGGGCGAGCCCCGTACCGTCGGCGCCGCGCTGCGGGTGACGGCGGAGTCAGGCCAGCTCCTCGACGTGTGGCGGCAGTCCCCGCTCCGGGTGCTCGCGCGGCTGCACCTGGTGGCGGCCGGGGGCGTCACGGAGGAGGAGCGCGTGGGCAGGCCCAGGCTCGCGGGCGAGCCTGTGGACGACGCCCTCCTGGAGGCCGCACCGCCCTCGGCCGACGAGGTCTCGGCGCGGCTGGAGGGGCTGGCCCAGCTCGTGGCCGGCGGCTCGTCGGCGCCTGCGCTGGTGCTGGCGGCCGTGGTGCACGGGGAACTGCGGGTGCTGCGGCCCTTCGGCTCGTACAACGGGCTGGTCGCGCGCGCGGCCGAGCGTGTGGTGCTGGTGGGCAGCGGACTCGACCCGAAGTCGATCTGCCCGGCCGAGGTCGGCCACGCCGAACAGGGGCGCGAGGGGTACGTGCACGCGCTGAACGCCTACGCGGCCGGGACGCCCGAGGGCATGGCGGACTGGATCGCGTACTGCGGCCGGTCCGTCGAGCTGGGCGTGCGCGAGAGCACGGCGGTCTGCGAGGCGCTTCAGCGCGGCGCGGCGTAGGGGCCTGGGCCGGGCGTCTGGAGGTCTGAGGGCCCGCGGGCCTGGCGGAAGGGGCCCGAGGACAGAAAATGCGGCGGCACTGCTTCGAAGGCGGTGCCGCCGCTGGCATGTTCACCGGGTTACCAGTGCGTGCTCTTCATAGTGTCCGTCATCGGGCCGGAACGTTGCCCGGTTCCCGAGGGGACGTGCCCGATACGCGGGCTAGGCGTCGCGTGGGTGCCCTGTGTTCATGCGTACGGTCCGTGGGCCTTGATGCGTGAACGGGATCCTCTCGGATGCCGTTGGTCTCGCGGGCCGCTGATTCCTTTGTACTGCGTGAGGAGAGCAAGCGGAACCCCTCGACGCAGTTCTTTACTTTCCGCTTCAAAAGCTGCCGAATCGGGCACGCCTTCGACTCGTGTACCAGACCAGTCCGGCTGTCGCCGCCGCCGCTCCCACGGCAGCGGCGGTGACCGCGAGCGCGGGCCGGGAGGGCATCGACAGGCTGGGAATGCGCTGCTTGAGGCGCACCGGGCGGGAGAAGGAGAGGACGGGCCACTCCCGGGTGAGTGCCTCCTTGCGCAGTGTCCGGTCGGGATTGACGGCGTGCGGATGGCCGACGGACTCCAGCATGGGGATGTCGGTTGCCGAGTCGCTGTAGGCGTAGCAGCGGCTGAGGTCGTAGCCCTCGGACTCCGCGAGCGCGGCGATGGCCTCGGCCTTGGTCGGGCCGTAGGCGTAGTACTCGATCTCGCCCGTGTAGCAGCCGTCCTCGACGACCATGCGGGTCGCGACGACGCGATCGGCGCCGATCATCTCGCCGATCGGCTCCACGACCTCGGCCCCCGAGGTGGAGACGATGACCACATCGCGTCCTGCGAGGTGGTGCTCCTCGATGAGGGAGGCGGCCTCGTCGTAGATGATGGGGTCGATGAGCTGGTGGATGGTCTCGGCAACGATCTCCTTGACCTGCTCCACGTTCCAGCCGCGGCACAGAGCCGAGAGATACTCCCGCATCCGCTCCATCTGGTCGTGGTCGGCCCCACCCAGGAGATATACGAACTGGGCGTAGGCGGTGCGCAGTACGGCACGGCGATTGATCAGGCCACCTTGGTAGAAGGACTTGCCGAAGGTGAGCGTGCTCGACTTCGCAATGACCGTCTTGTCCAGGTCGAAGAAGGCGGCTGTACGGGGCATCGCTAGGTTTTCCACGATGGCGAGCATAGGCGCCAACCATTCGGCGTAAGGTGGGGCGCGTGGGTTTGCCTGAGAAGGCTCTCGGGTACACCATGGAAGTCACGGATCGTTCGCGACCGTGCTAACCCGGCCCGACTCCTCCCCCCCCGAGTCGGCCGTGGAGACGACCCCCGCTCTCCCCCCCGGCGGGGGTCGTCGCATGTCCGGGGGCATTTTCCGGAATCCATGCCTCTGGATCCCTCCCTTCGCGATCTTCGTGGACGAGCTCTGTGGATCCATGAGAACCGTCACTCAGCGTAATCGCATTGCTGCTCTCCGGAAGTCACCGGGATGAGTGAAGAAGTTATTCACAACCCCCGAGTTGTTCACGGTTTTGGACCATGATCCTCAAGTTTTTCGCGTTCGCCGCACAGTGATTCCCGGCAGCACCCACGGGTGTTTGCGGAAGCGAGGGTGTCATGTGTGAAGGGGGAGCGGATCGTGGCCGAAACCATTCTGATTGTCACGGAGGACGAGGAACTCCTCGATGATCTGCTGCGGTTGTGCGCGGCGGCGGGAGCCGAGGCCGAGGTGGCGCACGGTGCCCCGGCCGACCGCCTGAGCTGGGCGGGCTGGAGCGGAGCCGCCGCGTGGGAGAAGGTGCCCCTGGTCCTGGTCGGTGACGACTGCGCGGGCGCGGAGGGGCTGGGGTGCGCCTCGGGTGGTGGGCCACGTGGAGCACCGCGCAGGCCGGGCGTGTTGCTGGTCGGCCGGGACCTGGACGATTCGGGAGTGTGGGAGCGCGGCGCCCGTATCGGCGCGGAGGGCGTGGTCCTCCTCCCCGATGCCGAGAGCTGGCTCACCGGCCGCATCGCCGACGCGGCCGAGGGCGTGGGCAGGCCCGCGCTGACGGTCGGGGTCCTCGGCGGACGTGGCGGTTCCGGAGCCTCCACTCTGGCCTGCGCCCTCGCGGTGACGGCCGCGCGCGAAGGCCGTCGCACCATGCTCGTCGACGCCGATCCGCTCGGCGGAGGCATGGACGTGCTGCTCGGCGGCGAGCGCGCCGAGGGGCTGCGCTGGCCCGCGTTCGCCGAGTCGCGGGGACGGCTCGGCGGTGTCGCGCTGGAGGAGTCGCTGCCGAGACTGCACGACGTGAGCGTGCTGAGCTGGGACCGGGGAGAGTCCGTGCTGATCCCGGCGGACGCGATGAAGTCCGTGCTGTCCGCCGCGCGGCGGCGCGCCGGGGTGGTCGTCGTCGATCTGCCGCGCCGGGTGGACGAGACGGTCGCCGAGGTGCTGGCACTGCTCGATCTGGGACTCGTGGTCGTGCCCGCCGAGCTGCGCGCCGTCGCCGCGGCCCACCGGGTCTCCTCCCGCGCCCGGCTGGTGCTGCGCGATCTCCGGGCCCTGGTGCGCACTCCGGGCGGCCCCGGCGGCCCCCGGGGTTACGGGCCGGGGCTGGACGAGGAGGAGGTCGCGCGGCTGCTGGGGCTCTCGCTCGCGGGCGAACTCCCCTGGGAGCCGGGCCTCCTGGACGACGTCGACAGGGGCGTGCCCCCAGGCGCACGCGAGACCGGCGCGCTTGCCCGCTTCTGCCGCGAGTTCTGGGCCCAGGCCCTGAGCGGCGGCGTGAGCGACGGAGGGGTGGCGGCGTGAACGGGCGCACGGAGCGGCGAGGCGGTGCAGAGGGCCAGCGGGTTGGGGACGGGCAGGAGGGCCCGTCGGGCTTCGGCGGCCGGCGTCACGGCGGCGGTCACGGTCGCGGCCGCGGTCACGAGGCGCGTCGGGTGCTCGCGCGGCGCCCGGCGGGCGTGGGGGTGGGCGTGGGCGCACCGGAGCGGTATGCGGCGGCGGAGACCCTGCTGGACTCGGTGCGGATGCGGCTCGCCGAGTCGGGCGCGGAGCCGACACCGGCCCGGGTGGCCGCCGCGCTGCGCTCCCAGGGCCGTCTGCTGGGGGACAGCGCGGTGCTGGGCGTGGTGGAGGAGTTGCGTTCGGAGATGGTGGGCACGGGCCCGCTCGAACCGCTGCTGGCCGATCCGGAGGTCACCGATGTGCTGGTGACCCGCGCGGACGAGGTCTGGGTGGACCGCGGCCGGGGTCTGGAGCGTACGGAGATGCGCTTCCGGGACGCGGCGTCCGTCCGACGGCTGGCCCAGCGCCTGGCCACAACGGCGGGTCGGCGGCTGGACGATGCCAGGCCCTGGGTCGATGCCCGCCTGCCGGACGGCACCCGGCTGCACGCGGTGCTGCCACCCGTCGCCGTCGGCTGCACGTGCCTCTCGTTGCGCGTGGTGCGGCCACGGGCCTTCGGCCTGGACGAACTGGTCGCGGCGGGCACGGTCCCGCCAGGGGGCGACGCGCTGCTGCGGGCTGTGCTGGACGCGCGGCTCTCCTTCCTCATCAGCGGCGGTACCGGCACCGGCAAGACCACGCTGTTGAGCACCCTGCTCGGGCTCGTCGGCCCGGAGGAGCGGATCGTGCTGGCGGAGGACTCGGCCGAACTGCGCCCTGACCACCCCCACGTCGTCCGGCTGGAGGCACGGCCCGCCAACCAGGAGGGGGTGGGACGTGTGGGGCTCGACGATCTGGTGCGCCAGGCGCTGCGGATGCGGCCCGACCGCCTCGTCGTCGGAGAGGTGCGCGGCGCCGAGGTCACCGATCTGCTGGCCGCGCTCAACACGGGCCACGAAGGCGGCTGCGGCACGGTCCATGCCAACGCCGCGTCCGATGTGCCCGCCCGGCTGGAGGCCCTGGGGACGACGGCCGGTCTGGACCGCGCCGCCCTGCACAGCCAGTTGGCCGCCGCGCTCGATGTGCTGGTGCACCTCGTGCGGGACCGCGCGGGGCGGCGGCGCATCGCCGAGATCCATGTGCTGGAGCGCGATGCGAAGGGCCTGGTCACGACCGTCCCCGCCGCGCTGTGGGGCGAACGGGGCTTTGTGGCGGGGCGCGGCTGGGAGCGGCTGCGTCGGCTGTGCGGCCGGGGCACGGGCGAGGGGCTCGGGCCGCACGAGGGGCTCGGCCCTGGCGAGGTTCTCGGGGCCGTTGACAGGGCCGAGGGGAGGCGGCGGCCGTGACGACGCTGACGAACACGGAGACGGCACCGGTGTACGCGGCGGTGTGCCTCGGTGCCGCCGTCCTGCTGATGGCAGGGCGCGAGGACGGGATGCGCAGGGCCCGGCTGCTGCTCGCGGGCGGCGGCGAGGCGGGTGCGCGGACGCCGAGGGCGCCCGTCTGGTGGACCGCGTGGGCGGCACCGCGTGTGCGGGCGGTGTTCGGGGAGCGGGCGGGCCACGAGTGGTGGTGTCTGCTCGGGGGAGCGCTCCTGGGACTGCTCGGGGAGTCCTGGCTGCCGCTGCTCGCCGGGCTGGTGGCGGTGCCCCTGGTGCGCCGTCGGTTGCGGGCGCGGGAGCGTCGGCGGCGCGCGGAGAGCCGCGAGTGCGCTGTGGTGGAGCTGTGCGCCGCCGTCTCCGGCGAACTGCGGGCGGGGCGGCAGCCGGACCGCGCCCTGCTCGTGGCGGGCGCGGAGGCGCTGCGGAGCCTCGGCGAGGCGGGGGCGCCCGTCCTCGCCGCCGCCCACTACGGCGGGAACGTCCCCCACGCGCTCGACCACGCCTCCCGGGCACCGGGCGCCGCAGGACTGCGCGGGGTCGCGGCCTGCTGGCAGGTGTCCGTGGAAGGGGGCGCCGGCCTCGCGGAGGGACTGGACAGGGTCGCCGCGGCGCTGCGCGCCGAGCGGGACCAGAGAGAGGAACTGCGCGCCCAGTTGGCAGGCCCGCGCTCCACGGCGGCGGTGCTGGCACTGCTTCCGGCCTTCGGACTGCTGCTGGGCAGCGCGATGGGCGCGGATCCGTTGCGGGTGCTCCTGCACAGTCCCGCCGGACTCGGCTGCCTGCTCGTCGGCGGGCTCCTGGAGTGGGCCGGGCTGGTGTGGGTCGCGCGCCTGGTGCGGTCGGCGCAGGGCACGCCCGGAGGCGGCGACGCGAAGGGGGAGGTGGCATGAGCGGCGCGGCAAGCGTTGCCCGGACGGCGGATGTCTCCGGTGCGCAGGGGCCGGGTGCACGGGGTGCGCTGAACGTGGCCGGTGAGGTCATCGGGGCGGGCGTGACGGTGTGGTGGATCGCGGTGCTGGTCTGCGTCGGCTGTCTCGCGGGCACCTCGCTGGGCTGGTGCCGCGAGCGAGGCGGGCGGCGCAAGGCGGGGCGCCTGTTCGCGGGGCCGGGGCACGGGGAGCCGGTGAGTTCGGGGCGTCGGCCAGGAGCGGGCGGCGCTGACGAGGGAGAGGGAGCAGTCGAGGCGGAGCCGTCGAGCGGCGGGGCCACCAGGACCGGGGCCCGCCCCTGGGCCGGGCGGTTTGCGGGACGGGCCGGGCTGCGAAAGGCGATGGACCGGTGGCCCTTACGGGAGGGCGCCGCCGCTGCCGGGGCCGCCGCTCTAGGGGTGGTGCTCGTGGACGGGGGCGTCGGGTGGGCGCTCGGGGGCGCGTGCGCGTGCGCGGCGTGGTGGTGGTCGCGGGCCCGGCTGGGGCGGGGGGAGGGGGCTGAGGCGGCGGCGGAGGCACGGATGACGGAGGGCCAGCTTCCGTTGACGGCGGAGCTGTTGGCCGCCTGCCTCGCCGCGGGGTCAGCGCCGGGCGCCGCGGCCGAAGCGGTGGGCCGCTCCCAGGGCGGGCCGCTGGGAGAGCGCCTGGTGAGAGCGGCTACGGAGCTGAGGCTCGGGGGCGAACCGGCCGATGTGTGGGGCCGTTTCGGGGCGTTTCCCGGAGGCGCGCAGCTCGCCCGCTGTCTGGAGCGGGCCGGAAGTGCGGGGGTTCCTGCGGTGGAGCCGGTGACGCGGCTGGCGGCCGAGCTGAGAGCGCGCGGAGCCCGCACGGCCACGGCCAGGGCCCGTCGCGCGGCCGTCCTGGTCACCGGACCGCTCGGCCTGTGCTTTCTGCCCGCCTTCCTGGCGGTGGGCGTCGCGCCCGTGGTGATGGGGCTGGCCCGCTCCCTGCTGTGAGCGGCCGGACGGGCGGACGTGCGGGGCGGCCGGGCGGCCCGTCGAAAAGGCGCCGTCGCTCGGCTCGCGATCCCGGGCGGGGAACGAAGGGAGGGGCCGGAAACCAGAAAGGGGGAGCCGGAAGAGAGCCGACCCGTCGGGCGGAGGCCCGCGCGGAGAGGGATCGGTGGCCGGGAGGAAGCCGCCGGGCGAGAGGGCCCAGCGGTCAAAGCGGGACACGGGACGAGAAGGGGGACGTGATGAACGCCAAGGGGGAAGCGGTGCGGACGGGGTTCCGGCTGTGCCTGCGTGGACGTGGAGCGTCGAGGGACGCGGGGATGAGTACCGCCGAGTACGCGGTGGGAACCATCGCCACCTGCGGGTTCGCGGCTGTGCTCTACAAGGTCGTCACCAGCGGAGCGGTCAGCGCGCAGATGCAGCAGCTCATCGAGAGGGCGCTCAGTGCCCAGTTCTGACGGTGGGTTCGGCCGCGCGAGAGGCGCCGCCGACCAGGGCTCCGTGACGGCTGAGGCCGCCGTGGTGATTCCCACGCTGGTGCTGCTGACCGCGGTGCTGCTGTGGGGCGTCATGGCGGCGGCCACCCAGATCCAGTGTGTGGACGGGGCACGCGCGGGAGCCCGTGCGGCGGCACGGGGCGAGACGGAAGGGGGAGTGCGGGATGCCGTGCGTTCGGCGGCGCCCCACGGAGCACGGGTCACGACGGCGAAGGAGGGCGACCTCGTGCGGGTACGGGTGCGGGCGCGTACGGCGGGGCCAGGGGCGTTGACGGTCGAGCTGGACGCGGACGCGGTCGCCCTGGACGAGGCGAGTGTGGGCGCGGACGCGGAGGGGGTGGGCCATGAGGCCGGACGTGACGGGGAGCGCTGACCGGGGTTCGGCGACGGTGTGGGCGGCCCTGACCGCCGTGGTGCTGTGCGGAGTGCTCGCGGTGGTCTTGGGGCTGGGGCAGGCGGTCGCGGCTCGCCACAGAGCGGGCGGCGGCGCCGATCTCGCGGCGCTCGCGGCCGCGGGCCATGCCCTGGAAGGCGAGGCCCGCGCCTGTGACGGGGCACGCAGGGTGGCGGCGGCGCAGCGGACGTGGCTGGCCCGTTGCGCGGTGCGGGGTGAGGTGGCCGATGTGACGGTGGGGGCGCGGTGGGGGCCGTACGCGCCGGAGGTACGGGCACGGGCGGGGCCGCCCACGCCCACCCCGTCGCCCACCCCCTCGCTCACCACGGCGTCCCGCTCCGAGGCACTGTCCGGCCCGCCCCGCCCCCCTTAGCCCGGCACCGGCACCGGTTCCAGGGCCGGCACCAGGCCGAACGCCCCGGTCCCGCGCCTCGCCCCACAGCCCGGCGCGGGGGCCAGGAACAGGAGTCAGGGGCTAGGCGAGGGCTCGGGGGCGGAGGAGAGGAGTTCGGAGAGGAGGCGGACGGCGCCGCGCTTGTGGAGGGGGTCGTTGCCGTTGCCGCACTTGGGCGACTGGATGCACGAGGGGCACCCCGCCTCGCACTCGCAGGCGGCGATGGCGTCGCGGGTGGCGGTGAGCCATTCGCGGGCCGTACGGAAGGCGCGTTCGGCGAAGCCCGCCCCGCCGGGGTGGCCGTCGTACACGAAGACCGTGGGAAGGAGCGTGTCGGGATGGAGGGGTACGGAGACGCCGCCGATGTCCCAGCGGTCGCACGTGGCGAAGAGGGGCAGCAGGCCGATGGAGGCGTGCTCGGCAGCGTGCAGGGCTCCGGGAACGATCTCCGGGTTGACCCGGGCGGCGTCGAGCTGGTCCTCGGTGACCGTCCACCAGACGGCGCGGGTGCGCAGGGTGCGCGGAGGGAGGTCGAGCTTCGTCTCGCCGAGCACCTCGCCGGTGATGACACGTCGGCGCAGATAGGAGACGACCTGGTTGGTGACCTCGACGGTCCCGAAGCACAGCCGCGCCTCCCCCCAGGGGATCTCGGTCTCGGTCTCCAGGACGGCGACGGAGGTGGTGTCGCGGGCCATCGTCGTCCAGGGCGGGCTGGCCTCCTCCACCAGCGCGGCGGAGTCCTCCAGATCGAGGTGCTCGACGACGTAGGTGCGGCCCTGGTGGAGGTGGACGGCGCCGTCGTGGACGGTGGTGTGCGCCGCCGCCGCGTCGACGGTGCCGAGGAGGCGCCCCGTGGCCGCCTCGACGATCTGTACGGGGCTGCCGCCCGAGCCCCGGATGTCGGTGAGGTCGGCCGCCCGCTCCTTGCGCGTCCAGTACCAGGAGGCACCCCGGCGGCGCAGCAGCTTGCGCTCTTCGAGCTGGGCCGTCAGTTCGGGGAAGGCGGGGCCGAAGAGCGCCGAGTCGGCCTCGGAGAGGGGGATTTCGGATGCTGCCGCACACAGGTGCGGGGCGAGGACGTACGGGTTGTCGGGGTCCAGGACGGTGGTCTCGACGGGCTGCTCGAAGAGGGATTCGGGGTGGTGGACGAGATAGGTGTCCAGCGGGTCGTCGCGGGCGACGAGTACGGCCAGCGCCCCCTGCCCCTTCCGGCCCGCGCGCCCTGCCTGCTGCCAGACGGAGGCCCGGGTTCCCGGGTAGCCGGTGATCAGGACCGCGTCGAGACCGGAGATGTCGATGCCCAGTTCCAGCGCGCTGGTGGCGGAGAGGCCGAGCAGCTCGCCGGTGTGCAGGGCCTGTTCGAGGGCGCGGCGCTCCTCGGGGAGATAGCCGCCGCGGTACGCGGCGACCCGTGAGGCCAGGCCCCGGTCCACGGCGGCGAGCCGCTCCTGGGCGATGAGGGAGATCAGCTCGGAGCCGCGCCGTGAGCGGACGAAGGCGACGGTGCGTACGCCCTGGACCGCCAGGTCGGTCAGCAGTTCGGCGGACTCGGCGGTGGCGGTGCGGCGGACCGGCGCGCCCCGTTCGCCCTCCAGCTCGGTCAGCGGGGGCTCCCAGAGCGCGAAGACCAACTCGCCGCGCGGCGAACTGTCTTCAGTGATCTCCGTCACGGGCAATCCGGTCAGCCGGGTGGCCGCCTCACCGGGGTCGGCGGCCGTCGCGGAGGCGAGGAGGAAGACGGGGTCGGAGCCGTAGCGGGCGCACAGCCTGCGCAGACGCCGTATGACCTGGGCGACGTGGGAGCCGAAGACCCCGCGGTAGGTGTGGCACTCGTCGATGACGACGTAGCGCAGGGCGCGCAGGAAGGAGGACCAGCGGGCGTGGGCGGGCAGGATGCCGCGGTGGAGCATGTCCGGGTTGGTGA
Organism: Streptomyces sp. NPDC054796; assembly: GCF_053611545.1. Taxonomy (NCBI): domain Bacteria; kingdom Bacillati; phylum Actinomycetota; class Actinomycetes; order Kitasatosporales; family Streptomycetaceae; genus Streptomyces; species Streptomyces sp. NPDC054796. The sequence goes on from NZ_JBSHAO010000015.1 coordinate 163,058, forward strand.
GGACGTAGTTCGCGAAGAGCCGAACCCATTCGCGCTCCTCGACCGGCGTGTCCCCGTCGAAGACGGCGGGCCGCACGGCGGTCCCCAGCGGGGCGGCCAGATCGGCGATGGAACGCCGCTGGTCAGCGGCGAGAGCCTTGGTGGGGGACAGGTAGAGCGCTGTGGTGCCCCGGCCGTTGGGCGCCTCCGAGCCGTCGAGGAGGGCGCTGAGGGTCGGCACGAGATAGGAGAGGGACTTGCCCGAGGCGGTGCCCGTGGCGATGATCACCGACTCGTCGCACAGGGCGTGCCGTGCCGCACGGGACTGATGTTCCCATGGTTGTTCAATGCCCGCTGAGCGAACGGCTTCGATCACTTCAGGCCGGATCAGGTCAGGCCATTCCGCATGGCGACCGATCCGCGGGGGCAAGTGCTCCGTATGGGTGATGCGCTCAGCGCGTTCCGCCCCCGCGGTGAGACGGTCGAGCACCGTGCGGGGGTCGTTGTGGGAGACCTTGCGGGAGGGCACAGCACGTGAGCGTACGCTCGTGGACCGTTGGCGCTGTCCGGCGGCCACTGACACTGTGGGTGTCACCAGCGTGACGGACAATGCCCGCAAGGCGTCGTGCACGCAGGCTCGTAAGTGATTGAATGCCTCTGCGGCTGCCGATCCGTACCCTGCCTCGGCCGGGAGGCTTCGGGGGCGGACGACTCGATAGCAAGGTGCTGGAGGATCCGTGGACCTGTCCCTGTCGACCCGGACCGTAGGCGATCGGACGATCGTCGAGGTCGGTGGCGAGATTGACGTATATACCGCGCCCAAGCTGCGCGAGCAGCTGGTCGAGCTTGTGAACGATGGCAGCTATCACCTCGTAGTGGACATGGAAGGCGTGGACTTCCTGGACTCCACCGGCCTTGGGGTGCTCGTCGGAGGACTCAAGCGTGTTCGTGCCCACGAGGGCTCACTGCGTCTGGTCTGCAACCAGGAGCGCATTCTCAAGATCTTCCGGATCACCTGTCTCACCAAGGTGTTCCCGATCCACGGCTCCGTCGACGAAGCCGTAGCGGCCACCGACTGACGTCCGTCCCCGCCGTCCGACGGCCACTGGGCCGCTGGGCGGCGGGCGCGACGACGGACTGGACACCGGACGCCGGGGCCGGGCCCTCTCAGCCCGCCCCTCGCGAGTGAGCAAGGAAAGACCCGAGGGGGATGGCATGGCCACCGTGGAACTCCGCTTCAGCGCGCTGCCTGAGCATGTGCGGACGGCGAGGCTGGTAGCCGCCGCCGTCGCGCGGCGCGCCGGAGTGGACGAGGCCGTGCTGGACGAGGTGCGGCTGGCGGTGGGCGAGGCGTGCACACGCGCCGTCGGGCTGCATGTGAGCAACGGCGTGGAGAGCCCGGTGCGGGTGGCGCTGATCGAGGAGGAGAAGAAGTTCTCCATCGAGGTCGGCGACGAGGCCCCGGCCGTCCCCTCGGCCGTGACGGTGGGCGGCGATGGCACGCTGGTGCCCGGCGCCCGTAACGGGAGCGGCGGCGACGGCTCCGGCCACGCGGGTGACGAGGACGAGGCCGACGGCGAGATGGGGCTCGCGGTGATCAGCGGGCTCGTCGACGACGTCGAGGTCACCGCCGACGAGAACGGCGGGCTGATCCGGATGAGCTGGCCCGTCTCCCCGGAGCCCGTGCTCCCCTGAGCCCCGCGGCCCCGCGTTCCCTCGCTGAGCGTCACAGAGGCCCGTACACCTCTGAACCCGTACGTTCCTGAACTCATACATGCGCGTTCGCCCCGTCCGGCCTCCGGGCCCGGGTGGGGCGGACGTGTGTTTGCGCCCCGATCTTCCCGTACGGATGTTCTCCGCTCCGTCCCCAACGGCCCACCGGGCGCACCCCGCGCGTAACCCCTCGCGCCCCTGACGCCCCACCAACCCCACGCGCCCCGGGCGCTTTTCCGGGGTATCCGGGAATTTTTCATGACCCCACACGATCATTCTTTACAGCGTCAGCGAATTTGTCACCCTCCCTCATGCGAGGGAATTTCCTGGGCCCGATCCTTTTGATCCTGGCTGTTGCAGGCGAAATACCGCTGTGGCGCTCTGTTTTGATCTAGTGCTGATCCCTACAATCCGTCCACATCTTTGCAGCAGGAGCTGAGCGCCCTACCGCGCGCCCCTGCCCCAACGTCAAGGAGGACGAATGGCGGGGCATCTCACCCCACTTCAGAACCACCAGCATCTCGCCGACGCCGTACTGACAAGCGCCAACCGTGGCCTCGTCATCGTGATCGCCGTGGTGGCCCTCGCGGCCCTCGGCGTCGCCGTGGTGCTGGTACGACAAGTGCTCGCCGCAGGCGAGGGCACAGACCGCATGAAGGAGATCGCCGCTGCCGTGCAGGAAGGCGCGAACGCCTACCTCGCACGGCAGTTGCGTACGCTCGGCGTTTTCGCCGTCGTGGTCTTCTTCCTGCTCATGCTGTTGCCCGCAGACGATATGAACCAGCGGCTAGGCCGTTCGTTGTTCTTCCTGGTCGGCGCGGTATTCTCCGCGGCAACCGGCTATATCGGCATGTGGCTCGCGGTACGCAGCAATGTTCGTGTTGCCGCTGCGGCACGTGAGGCGACACCTGCCGAGGGCGAACCCGCACATGATCTGACGAGCGTTTCGCACAAGGCGATGAAGATCGCTTTTCGTACGGGCGGCGTCGTCGGAATGTTCACGGTCGGGCTCGGACTTCTCGGCGCGGCCTGCGTGGTGCTCGTCTACGCGGCCGACGCGCCCAAGGTCCTGGAAGGCTTCGGTCTCGGTGCCGCGCTGATCGCGATGTTCATGCGTGTCGGCGGCGGCATCTTCACCAAGGCGGCGGACGTCGGCGCCGACCTCGTCGGCAAGGTCGAGCAGGGCATCCCCGAGGACGACCCGCGCAACGCGGCCACCATCGCCGACAACGTCGGTGACAACGTGGGCGACTGCGCGGGCATGGCGGCCGACCTCTTCGAGTCGTACGCGGTCACCCTCGTGGCGGCGCTCATCCTGGGCACCGCGGTCTTCGGCGACGCGGGCCTCGCCTTCCCCCTGATGGTCCCGGCCATCGGCGTCATCACGGCCATGATCGGCGTCTTCACGGTCGCCCCGCGCCGTGCCGACCGCAGCGGCATGACCGCCATCAACCGCGGCTTCTTCATCTCCGCCGTGGTCTCCCTGGTGCTGGTCTCCGCCGCCGCCTACGTCTACCTCCCCTCCAGCTACGCCGACCTGAACGGCGTGTCGGGGACCGACGCGCAGGAGGTGCTGGGCCACAGCGGCGACCCGAGGGTCCTCGCGATCGTCGCCGTCGCCATCGGCATCGTCCTGGCCGCCGTGATCCAGCAGTTGACGGGGTACTTCACGGAGACGACCCGCAAGCCCGTGCGCGACATCGGCAAGACCTCGCTCACCGGGCCCGCCACCGTCGTCCTCGCGGGCATCTCCATCGGCATGGAGTCCGCCGTCTACACCGCGCTGCTCATCGGGCTCAGCGTGTACGGCGCCTTCCTGCTCGGCGGCGGCACGGTGATGCTGGCGCTGTTCGCGGTGGCGCTGGCCGGTACCGGTCTGCTGACCACCGTCGGCGTCATCGTCGCCATGGACACCTTCGGCCCCGTCTCCGACAACGCGCAGGGCATCGCCGAGATGTCGGGCGACGTCGAGGGCGCGGGCGCCCAGGTGCTCACCGACCTGGACGCGGTGGGCAACACCACCAAGGCCATCACCAAGGGCATCGCCATCGCCACGGCCGTACTGGCCGCGTCGGCGCTCTTCGGCTCGTACCGCACGGAGCTGGTCTCCGCGCTGAGCGAGGCAGGAGAGAAGAGCGGGAAGATGCTGGAACTGCTCGACATCGCGCAGCCCAGCACCCTGGTGGGCCTGATGTTCGGCGCGGCCGTCGTCTTCCTCTTCTCCGGGCTGGCGATCAACGCCGTCTCCCGCTCCGCGGGCGCGGTGGTCTACGAGGTGCGGCGCCAGTTCCGGGAGAAGCCCGGGATCATGGACTACACCGAGAAGCCGGAGTACGGGCGCGTCGTCGACATCTGCACCAAGGACGCGCTGCGCGAGCTGACCACGCCGGGCCTGCTCGCCGTGATGTCCCCGATCTTCGTGGGCTTCACCTTCGGGGCCGGCGCGCTGGCCGCCTTCCTGGCGGGCGCGATCGGCGCCGGCACCCTGATGGCGGTGTTCCTCGCGAACTCCGGAGGCGCCTGGGACAACGCCAAGAAGCTCGTCGAGGACGGGCACCACGGCGGCAAGGGCAGCGAGGCGCACGAGGCCACCATCATCGGCGACACGGTCGGCGACCCGTTCAAGGACACGGCGGGCCCCGCGATCAATCCCCTGCTGAAGGTGATGAACCTCGTCGCGCTGCTCATCGCGCCCGCCGTCGTGCAGTTCAGCTACGGCGACGAGGCGAACGTGGGCGCCCGGGTCGTGGTCGCGGCCGTCTCCATCGCCGTGATCGTCGGCGCGGTCTACGTCTCGAAGCGGCGCGGCATCGCCGTCGGGGACAGCGACGGTGACGAAGGCAACACGGAACGGACGACCAAGCCGAGCGATCCGGTGACCGCCACCTAGCCGCGACCGGAGACCGGCCGGACACCGGCCGGAGAAACGCGGACAATCCCACCCAACTCGCGGGTGGACGAGGCGCTTTGACGCCCCGTCCACCCGCCTATTCGTGTGAGGGATATCCCAATGAGGCCCATGGGTCAGCCGGTGCGCTTTTAGTGCAAATGGCTGCAATAGTGGTCAGAAGGATCGTTCGACTCGCCGTTGGTGCCCTCTTGGCGTGTATGTTCCGGGCCGAACAGCCACGGAAGGGACCGATCCGGTGAACAAGAAGCTTGCGGCTGCACTCTCCGGCTGTGCGGCACTCGTACTCGCGCTGTCCGGTTGCAGCGACGACAGCGACAAGAAGACGGACGAGTGGGCCAAGAAGGTCTGCGACCAGGTGCAGCCACAGGTCAGCAAGATCCAGAAGGCCAATGCCTCCATCGACGACGCCTCCCAGCAGAAGAAGTCGTCCGAGGAGGTCCAGAAGACCGACGCGGCTGCCTTCCAGCAGATCTCCGACGCCTACGGGTCCCTCGCCGACGCGGTCGAGGACGCGGGCGCCCCGCCCGTCGACGACGGCGAGAAGACCCAGAAGGACGCGGTCAAGGAACTGAGGAGCATCTCGAAGAAGTACAAGGGTCTGAAGACGACCGTCGACGGGCTCGACACCAAGGACCAGGCGAAGTTCGCCGAGGGCCTCAAGGGCATCGCCACCAAGCTCGACTCGCTGGGCAAGAGCGGCGACGAGGCGCTGAGCAAGCTCCAGTCCGGTGACCTGGGCAAGGCGATGGCCAACCAGAAGGGCTGCAAGAAGCCCTCGCCCAACGCGTCCCAGAGCTCGTAGGGCCGGGCGGCCCCCATGGCGGCCCGGGCTCACCCGGGCCGCCGCCCCACTCGCCACGCCCTCGCCCGCCTCGCCCGCCACGCCCTGGACCGCACCGGCCCGTACCGCCTCGCACCGGCCTGCGACGCCTGCGCGCCCCCGCACCCGCGCGGGCCCCGCCTCGGACACAATGGCCGCGTGAGTACCAGTCAGAACCCGAGCCAGGACGCCCGTCAGAGCCGCAGCCAGGCCCAGGCCCAGGACCAGGACCAGGCCCAAGGCCACAGCCAGGACCAGAGCCGGCCCCGGAACGGGACCGGAAGCGGGCGGCTCCCGCGCGCCGACGACCCCGGGCGCACCGCGCGCCTGCGCGAGTCGCTGCTGGCCGCCGGGTTCACCGCCGACGGACTGCTGGAACTGCTCGGCGCGCCCGCCTACGCGGCCCTCGCGCGCAGCGAGACCGTCCCCGCGCTGCGCGCCACGCGCGGCGAAGGCCCGCTGGAGTCCCTGGTGCGGCTCTTCCTGCTCCAGCAGCCCGTGCCCCACGAACGCGCCCGCGTCGCGCTGCCCGTCGAGGACGCGCTGGAGGACGGCTGGCTGCTGCGGGCCCCGGCGGGGAACGTACGGGCCAGCGTCGACGTCCGCCCGTACGGCGGCCCCGAGGGCCAGGACTGGTGGATCGTCGCCGACCTCGGCTGCGCCGTCGGCGGCGCGTCCGGGATCGGGCAGCGTGCCGAGGACATCGTGCTCGGCATCGGCGGAGCCTCCACGACGCTCGCCGGGATCACCGTCCGCACCCCTGTCGCACGCGCCCTCGACCTCGGTACCGGGTCCGGCATCCAGGCGCTGCACGCCGCCCAGCACGCGACGCGGGTCACCGCGACCGACGTGAACCCGCGTGCCCTGGAGTGCGCGGCGCTCTCCCTCGCGCTGTCCGGGGCGCAGGCGGCGGAGCTGCGCGAGGGGTCGCTGTTCGACCCCGTCGCCGACGAGGAGCCGTATGACCTGATCGTGTCCAATCCGCCCTTCGTCATCTCGCCCGGAGCCCGGCTCACCTACCGGGACGGCGGCATGAGCGGCGACGATCTGTGCCGCACGCTCGTCGAGCGCTCGGCCGCCCACCTGGCGGACGGCGGCTACTCCCAGCTCCTCGCCAACTGGGAACACAGGGGCGACGAGGACTGGCGCGAGCGCGTGACGTCCTGGGTACCGGCGGGCTGCGACGCGTGGATCGTGCAGCGCGAGGTGCAGGACGTCACCCAGTACGCCGAGCTGTGGCTCAGGGACGCGGGGGACCACCGCACAGATCCGGCCGAGTACGCGGCGCGCTACGACGCGTGGCTGGACGAGTTCGAGCGCCGCGGTACCAAGGCGGTGGGCTTCGGCTGGATCACCCTGCGCAAGTCGGGCGCCGAGAGCCCCTCCGTCGTCGCCGAGGAGTGGCCGCACCCGGTCGAGCAGCCGCTCGGCGAGGAGATCAGGTCGCACTTCACACGCCAGGACTTCCTGCGCTCCGTGGACGACGCCGCCCTGCTCAAGTACCGCTTCGTGCTCGCCGACGAGGTGGTGCAGGAGCAGGTCGGGCTGCCGGGGGCCGAGGACCCCGAGCACGTCGTGCTGCGCCAGAACCGCGGGATGCGGCGCGCCACGAAGGTGGACACGGTCGGCGCCGGGTTCGCCGGGGTGTGTGACGGCTCACTGCCGGCCGACCGGATTCTGGACGCCATCGCACAGCTTGTGGACGAGGACCCGGTGGTGCTGCGCGACCGCACGCCGGAAGCCATCCGCCTCCTGGTGGAGCAGGGCTTCCTGCTTCCTGTCGAGGGCAGTGGGGAGAGCGCTGGGGACGCGGTGGCCGACGGGGCGTAGCGGCGTCGCGCTCCGGCGCGGCTCCCGGGCGCAGTCCGTGCGGCGTTCACCTGGCGTTCGTACGGGGGACCGCTCCCGGTGGAAGGGTGCGCGGCATGGAAAGTGGACCCGCTGTCTTCGCCGGAGCCGCCCTCGCCGTGTTCGGGGCCGGACTGCTGCTGTGGACCTCGGTGCGCGTGCTGTCGCGCCAGCCGGTGGCCGAGGCCGACCACCCGGCCGCCGCTGCCGCGCTCACCGGACTTTTCGGCGTGATTTCGCTCATCACCGGCGTCTGGGTGCTGCTCTCGGGGTGAGGGTCCGGTGAGCACCGGGCGGCAGGATGGATGGTTGTCGGGTTACCGTTCGAGTGGCGTTGCGGACTTTTCCCGTTTGACATGGAGGCGGGAGGTACCGTCACACTCCGCAGCGACACCGATGCCGTACGCCAACTGCCAACCGGAGAGAAGAGCAGAAGTTGTCCCCGACCAGCGAGACCGCAAAAGGCGGGCGCCGACTCGTGATCGTCGAGTCGCCTGCCAAGGCTAAGACGATCAAGGGCTATCTCGGTCCTGGCTACGTGGTCGAGGCCAGCGTCGGGCACATCCGCGACCTTCCGAACGGCGCGGCGGAGGTCCCCGCCAAGTACAAGGGCGAGTCCTGGGCGCGCCTCGGCGTCAATGTGGATCATGACTTCGAGCCGCTGTACGTCGTCAACAGCGACAAGAAGGACCAGGTCAAGAAGCTGAAGGACCTGCTCGCCGAGTCGGACGAGCTGTACCTCGCCACGGATGAGGACCGCGAGGGCGAGGCCATCGCCTGGCATCTGCGCGAGGTCCTCAAGCCGAAGGTTCCGGTCCGCCGGATGGTTTTCCACGAGATCACCAAGGACGCCATCCGCGACGCGGTCAGCAACCCCCGCGATCTGAACCAGCGCCTCGTCGACGCCCAGGAGACCCGCCGCATCCTCGACCGCCTCTACGGCTACGAGGTCTCGCCGGTCCTGTGGAAGAAGGTCATGCCCCGGCTCTCCGCGGGGCGTGTCCAGTCGGTCGCGACGCGGCTGGTCGTCGAGCGGGAGCGCGAGCGCATGGCGTTCCGCTCCGCCGAGTACTGGGACCTGACGGGCACCTTCGCGACGGGGCGGGCGGGGGACGCCTCGGACCCGGGCACGTTCGGCGCCAGGCTCACCTCCGTCGACGGCAAGCGCGTCGCACAGGGCCGCGATTTCGGCTCCGACGGGCAGCTCAAGAGCCCGGACCAGGTCCTCCACCTGGACGAGGCCAACGCCCGCGCGCTGGCCGCGGCCCTTGAGGACACCCGGTTCTCGGTGCGCTCCGTCGAGTCGAAGCCGTACCGCCGCTCCCCGTACGCGCCCTTCCGTACGACGACCCTCCAGCAGGAGGCGAGCCGGAAGCTGGGATTCGGCGCGAAGTCGACGATGCAGGTGGCGCAGAAGCTGTACGAGAACGGCTTCATCACCTACATGCGTACGGACTCCACGACCCTGTCCGACACCGCGGTCTCGGCCGCGCGTGCCCAGGTCACGCAGCTCTACGGCGCCGATTACCTGCCGGACAAGCCGCGCACGTACGCGGGCAAGGTCAAGAACGCGCAGGAGGCGCACGAGGCGATCCGCCCATCCGGCGACCGCTTCCGCACCCCGGCCGAGACGGGCCTGACGGGCGACCAGTTCCGGCTGTACGAGCTGATCTGGAAGCGGACCGTCGCCTCCCAGATGAAGGACGCCGTCGGCCAGTCCGTGACCGTGAAGGTCGGCGGGCGCTCGGCGGACGGCCGGGACGCCGAGTTCAGCGCGACAGGCAAGATCATCACCTTCCACGGCTTCCTCAAGGCGTACGTCGAGGGCTCCGACGACCCGAACGCCGAGCTGGACGACCGCGAGCGACGCCTGCCGCAGGTCAGCGAGGGCGACGCGCTCACGGCCGAGGAGATCTCCGTCGACGGCCACGCCACCAAGCCGCCCGCCCGGTACACCGAGGCCACGCTCGTCAAGGAACTGGAAGAGCGCGAGATCGGGCGCCCCTCCACGTACGCGTCGATCATCAGCACCATCCTCGACCGGCGCTACGTGTTCAAGAAGGGCACCGCGCTCGTCCCCTCGTTCCTCTCCTTCGCCGTGGTCGGCCTCCTGGAGAAGCACTTCGGGCGCCTCGTCGACTACGACTTCACCGCCAAGATGGAGGACGACCTCGACCGCATCGCCACGGGCAACGCGGAGGCGGTGCCGTGGCTGCGCCGGTTCTACTTCGGCGAGGGCGGCGGCGCGGCCGACGGCTCGGCCGCCGACTCGGGCAACGGCGACGGCGACCACCTCGGCGGCCTCAAGGAACTCGTCTCGGACCTGGGCGCCATCGACGCCAAGGGCATCTCCTCCTTCCCCGTGGGCGAGGGCATCGTCCTGCGCGTCGGGCGCTACGGCCCCTACGTGGAGGGCCCCGCCGAGACAGAGGGGGAGACCGGACCGCGCGCCGACGTACCGGACGACCTGCCTCCGGACGAGCTGACCGTCGATCTCGCCAAGGAACTGCTGGCCAAGCCCAGCGGCGACTTCGAGCTGGGCACCGACCCCGAGTCGGGCCGCCCGATCGTGGCGCGGGACGGGCGCTACGGCCCGTACGTCACCGAGGTCCTGCCCGAGGGCACCCCGAAGAGCGGCAAGAACGCGGTCAAGCCGCGCACGGCCTCGCTGCTGCGCTCCATGTCGCTCGACACGGTGACGCTGGAGCAGGCGCTCAAGCTGCTGTCGCTGCCGCGCGTCGTGGGGACCGACCCCGAGTCGGGCGAGGAGATCACCGCGCAGAACGGGCGCTACGGCCCGTACATGAAGAAGGGCACGGACTCGCGCTCCCTGGAGAGCGAGGACCAGATCTTCACGATCACGCTGCCGGAGGCCCTGGAGATCTACTCCAAGCCCAAGCAGCGCGGCAGGGCCGCGGCCAAGCCCCCGCTCAAGGAGCTGGGCACGGACCCGCAGACCGAGAAGCCGGTGGTCGTGAAGGACGGCCGCTTCGGCCCGTACGTCACCGACGGCGAGACCAACGCGACGCTCCGCCGGGACGACGACGTCGAGACGATCACCCCTGAGCGCGGCTTCGAGCTGCTCGCGGAGAAGCGGGCGAAGGCCCCCGCGAAGAAGACCGCGGCGAAGAAGCCGGCCGCCAAGAAGACGACGGCCAAGAAAACGACCGCCAAGAAGACCTCGGCTTCCACGGCCAAGAAAACGGCCGCCAAGAAGACGACGGCGAAGAAGGCTCCGGCCAAGAAGACGACGGCTTCCACCGCGAAGAAGTCGACGACGGCCAAGTAGCAGGGCCCACCGGGAGCACGTCCGGACGTAAGACCGGAAACAACCGGAATCAAGAGGAGTCCCTCGTGTTCCTGCCCCCTTTGGGGTGGGGCGGGGGCGCTCCGGCGTGTGCGCCGGGGCTCGCGCGCTCCGGGCGGAGTCGGGTGCACTCCGGCCCAAAGGGTCGGAAGGTTCGGATGGGGCGAGGGAGAACACTTCCTCCCCACAAGCCTCACCTCGCCCGCCCATTTGTTCGGGCGGCGGCACAAGGGGCCCCCTGCTCGCTATACGCTGGCGGGATGACGCGTGCAGAGCAGCCAACGGGCGTGAACCCCCCACCCCCCGACGACGCACTCGCCGCACAGTCCCGCGACAGCGCCGTAGGGGCGCTGCTGCGCTATCCGCCGCTACGACGGCTGTGGAGCGCGCAGTTGACCGGCGGGATCGGCGATGCGCTGGCACTGCTGGTGCTGTTGCTGCTTGCCCTCCAGGCGGCGACGGTGCAGGCAACGGGCGGCAGTCCCCTCTTCGGCGGCGGTTATCGGGGGCTGGCGCTGGTCGTCACCTCCGTGTTCGCCGTGCGGCTGCTGTCCACGCTGCTGTTCGGCGCCGTGCTCCTCGGCCCCCTCTCCGCGCTGGTCACCCCCGCGCGGGGAACCGGCAGGGCGGCCTCGCCGCGCACCGGTGCCAAGGCCAAGGCCACGGACGGCGCGGGCAGTGGTACGGGCGGCGCGACGATCTCGCTGGAGAAGGGCGAGAGCGACGGCAAGGGCGCCGACGGCGCGAAGGACGGCGCCGACCCCAAGGGAGCCAAGGGAGCCAAGGGCGGCAAGGCCTCCGGCACCGGCGGCACCCGCGCGGGCGGCGCCTCGGCCAGGGGACTGCTCGACCGGCGCTGGACCATGTTCGGCGTCGATGTCGTGCGGGCCCTCGCGCTGATCGTCGCCCCCATGTGGATCGACTGGACCCCGGCCAACGCCTTCGTCCTCGTCCTCGTCACCGTCTTCGTGCTCGGCGTCGGCGAGCGCCTGTGGACCATCGCGAAGGACAGCGCGGCGCCCGCGCTGCTGCCCTCGCCGCCGCCCGAGGGCGCGGCCGTGCGGCCCCTGCCCGACCACCAGGACGCGCTGCGCCGCCTCTGGCTGCGCACGGGCTTCGTCTCGCTGCCCGTCGCCGCGGCCGGGCTGGTCCTCGTCACGCTGATCAGCAACCTGTTCGGCTCGGGCATCGACTGGTTCCACACCCACCAGGCGGCTCTCGCCTCCTACGTGGCGGCCGGGCTCTTCGCCGCCGCGGTCTCGATCGTGTACTTCCTCCAGTTCCCCGACACGGCGACCCCGCGTCCCCGCTCGCCCCTGGAGGGCCTGCGCCGTCCCCGTAAGGGTGACGGCACCGACAAGGGGCGCACGGGCGCGATCCCGCTCCTCGTGCTGGCGTCGGCCGCCGTAGGCGGCGCCGTCGCCGCCGCTGTCGCGCTCGCGCCGCTGCGCGCCGCCGATCTCGGCGGCGGCCCGGTCGGCTTCGGGCTGCTCGTCCTCGCGCTGACGGGCGGCACGGTCGCCGGTATCCGGCTCGCGCCCCGCGTCCTGGAGGGGCTCTCGCGCAGGCGCCTGCTCGCGCTGGCCATCGCGCTGACGGGCGTCGCGCTGCTCGCCGCCGGCATCGTGTCCGACCCCACGAGCGTGCTGCTGCTCGCCGTGCTGGCCGGCCTCTCGGCGGGCGTCGCGGCCAATACCGGGCACACCCTGCTGGACCAGGAGACGGAGGACTTCCGCCGTCCCCGTACGACCGAGCACCTCCAGGCCGTGGTGCGCCTGGCCATCGCCGTCTGCGCGCTGGCCGGGCCCGCGCTCGCCGCGCTGATCGGGCCGCACCGCGTCGAGCAGGGCGCCTTCGTCATCGACCACGGCGGCGCCGCCTTCACGCTGATGCTGGTCGGCGCGCTGCTGCTGCCCGTCGCCGCGCTGGTCCTCGGCCGCGCCGACGACCGCCAGGGCGTGCCGCTGCGGCGCGACCTGCGCGAGGCGTTCGGCGGCGGCCAGCCGCGCCAGGCCCCGGCCGCCAGCGGCTTCTTCATCGCGCTGGAGGGCGGCGACGGCGCGGGCAAGTCCACGCAGGTGGAGGTCCTCGCCGAGTGGATCCGCGCCAAGGGGCACGAGGTCGTCGTCACCAAGGAGCCCGGCTCGACGCCGATCGGCAAGCGCCTGCGCTCGATCCTGCTCGACGTCTCCTCAGCGGGGCTCTCGCACCGCTCCGAGGCCCTGCTGTACGCGGCGGACCGCGCCGAACACGTCGACACCGTCGTCCGCCCCGCGCTGGAGCGCGGCGCCGTCGTCATCTCGGACCGCTACATCGACTCGTCCGTCGCCTACCAGGGCGCGGGCCGCGATCTGTCGCCGACGGAGATCGCCCGCATCTCACGCTGGGCGACGGACGGGCTCGTTCCGCACCTCACCGTCCTGCTGGACGTCTCGCCCGAGACGGCCCGCGAGCGGTTCACGGAGGCGCCCGACCGGCTGGAGTCCGAGCCCGCCGAGTTCCACGAGCGCGTACGGTCCGGCTTCCTGACCCTCGCAGCCGCCGACCCCGCGCGCTATCTCGTCGTCGACGCGGGCCAGGAGCCCGAGGCCGTCAGCACGGTCGTACGCCACCGGCTCGACGAGGTGCTTCCGCTCTCCGAGGCCGAGATCAAGGCCCGCGAGGAGGCCCGTAAGGCCGCCATCGAGGAGGCGCGCAGGAAGGCCGAGGAAGAGGCCGCGCGCAAGGCAGAGGAAGAGCGCCTGGAGCGCGAGCGTCAGGCGCAGATGGCCCGGCTGCGCGCCGAGGAGGAAGAGCGCAAGCGGCGCGAGGCCGAGCTGGAGAAGGAGCGCGAGGAGGCGCGCCGCGCCGAGGAGGCCCGGCAGCGGGCCGAGGAGGCACGGCGCATCGCCGAGGAGGAGCGCCGTCGGCGCGAGGCCGAGGAGCAGGCGCGCAAGGACGAGATCGAGCGGCAGCGGCGGCTGGCCGAGGAGGAGGCCCGGCTGCGGGCCGAGGCCGAGGAGCGCCGTCTCGACAAGCAGCGCAAGGCCGAGGAGGCGCTGCTGCGCGCGGAGCAGGCGCGTGCGGCGGAGCAGTCGCGGACGGCCGAGCACCCGCTGCCGGGGGACGTGCGCGATCCCGACGGTTCGGACGCGGACACGGCGCAGATTCCGCAGGTGAATCCGGAGGACGCGGCGGCCGGGCACGGTGGCTCGGGCGGTCCGGGCGTGCGGCACTCGATGACCAAGGAGGGTGCCCACGGCGCGGAGGAGTCCGACGCGGAGCGTACGGCGCTGCTCCCGCAGGCGGGGCACGCCGGGCAGCCGGGACGGCCCGCGGCCGAGGACGACGAGACGGCGCTGCTCCCCCAGGTGAACCCCGGCGGCCCGGACGACGGGCCCGAGGGCGAGGACCGCACCCGGGAGATGCCGCAGATCGACCCCGAGACGGGCCGCCCCACGAGGCCGCGCCCCGACTGGGCCGAGGAGACCCCCCTCGACGACGTGCCCACGCTGGCCGACGAGCTGCTCGGCGGTCGCGAGTACGGGGACTACGACGAGGACAACGGGAAGAAGC